>JBGPED010000106.1:0-9995 GCA_041482595.1 Acidobacteriota bacterium | reverse complement strand
TTTCATCTCAGTCCTCTTTCAGGATCTCCTTGGCGATCACCAGCCGCTGGATCTCGGACGTGCCCTCGTAGATCTCGGTGATCTTGGCGTCCCTGAACAGGCGCTCGACGGGGTACTCGTTGATGTACCCGTAGCCGCCGTGAATCTGGACCCCTTCCTTCGCGGCCCGCATGCAGGCCTCCGACGCGAACAGCTTCGCCATGCTGGTCTCCAGGGAGCAGCGTTTCTGCTGGTCTCGCAGCCACGCGGCCCTGTAGGACAGAAGACGCGCCGCCTCGAGCTCCGTGGCCATGTCCGCCAGCTTCCACTGGATGGCCTGGAAGTCGGCGATGCGCTGGCCAAACGCCTCGCGCTGTCGGCTGTAGAGAAGCGATTCCTCGAGGGCGGCCTGCCCGATCCCGATCGCCTGCGCCGCGATGCCGATGCGGCCGCCGTCCAGGGTGCTCATGGCGATCTTGAACCCGTCCCCTTCACCCGCCAGGAGATTGTCCGCCGGGACCTCGCAGCCGTCGAGCACGATCTCGACCGACCCGGAGCAGGTGATGCCCATCTTGTGCTCCGGCTTGCCGAGCCGCAGTCCCGGGGAGTCCCGCTCCACGATGAACGCGCAGATCCCCTTGTGGCGCAGCTTCGGATCGAGCGTGGCGTACACGACGAAGGTGTGCGCCGCCACGCCGTTGGTCACGAACACCTTGTTCCCGTTCAGCACGTAGCGGTCGCCAGTCCTGCGGGCGACGGTGCGCAGGGCGGCGGCGTCCGAGCCGCAGCCCGGCTCGGTCAGGCAGTAGGCGCCGATCTTCTCGCCGCGCGCGTGCGGCACCAGGTACTTCCGCTTCTGGTCTTCGTTTCCATAGCGCAGGAGCGGCGCGCAGAAGAGCGAGTTGTTGACCGACAGGATGACGCCGGTCGAGGCGCAGGCCTTCGACACCTCCTCGATGGCGATGACGTAGGACACGCCGTCGAAGCCGGCGCCGCCGTAGGCCTCCGGCACCATCATGCCGCACAGGCCCATCGCGGCGCAGCGTCCGTAGTTGTCGTGGGGGAACTCGCGCGATCGATCGAAGCCGGCCGCGCGGGGCCTCAGCACGTCCGTGGCGAACGAGCGCACGGTGTCGCGCAGCAGCTCCTGCTCACGCGTCAGGTGGAAATCCATCGTCTCAGGTCTCCGTTTCGACGAGACCGTAACGGTTGTCCCGGCGGCGGAAGATCAAACACACACGAAGGGTATCGGCGTCGCGGAATAAGAGAAACGATTCGCTCAATTCCTGAAGCCGCTGAAGCGCCTCCTCCACCGACATCGGCCTGACCGGGACCCGCCCCATGGGGACGACGATCGGTCCGTCGGAGGCGGGGGGCGCCGGGACCTCGGAGACCCCGGGGCCGCGCCGCAACGACTCCCGCATCGCCCGGCGCTTCCGGCCCTTGGCGATCTTCGAGTGTTGCTTGCGCGCCTGGGCGAGCAGGCGATCGATGGCCAGTCCCAGCGATTCCTCGAACTCCGCGCCGTTCGCCCTGGCCGTCAGCGTCCCGATGCGCGCGTGCACCACGATCTCGGCCCGGTGCCGGTGCTTCTCGCGGGTGAGGACGACGTGCGCATCGGGGCTCTCGTGAAGGATGCGCTCCAGCCTCGCGAGCTTCTCTTCGGTGAAGGTCTTGAGCTCTGGCGTCAGGTCGGCCTTCCGTCCCGTGAACAGGAGTGTCATGGATCACCCGGTGTCTTCCGGCCGGCCCGGCTCAGTGGAAGCCCTGCCGCCTCTCGTTGGAGGAGGGGATGCGCAGTTCCTCGCGGTACTTGGCGACGGTGCGCCGCGCGATCCGCAACCCGTCGTCGCTCAGGATCTGCACGATCGCCGCGTCGGACAGCGGCCGCCGCGGGTCCTCCTCCCCCACGACCTTCTTGATGCGCTCCTTGACGGCCAGCGACGAGACGTCCTCGCCCTGGGTGGAGCTGATGCTCGAGTGAAAGAAGAACTTCATCTCGTACAGACCGCGCGGGGTGTGCATGTACTTGTGATTGACCACGCGGCTGACGGTCGATTCGTGCATGCCGATGTCGTCCGCCACGTCCTTGAGAATCAGCGGTCGGAGGTGCTCGTAGCCGAAATCCAGGAAGCCCTGCTGGTGCTTCACGATGCTCCGGGCCACCTTGTAGATGGTGCGCTGGCGCTCCTCCAGGCTCTTGATCAGGCGGAAGGCCGAGCGGAACTTCTCGCGCACGTACTCGCGTGTCTCGCGCGTGACCTCGGTGTTGTTGCGGTCGATCATGCGCCGGTAGAAGGGGCTGATGCGCAGGCGCGGCAGCCCATCCTCGTTGAGCACGATGGTGTATCCCTTGTCCACCTTCAGGACGTAGACGTCGGGGATGACGTAGTTGTTGCTCACCGCGTTGTACTTCTTGCCCGGCTTCGGGTCGAGGTGGCGGATCGTGTCGACGTAGTGCATGACCTCATCCTGGCTGCACGCCAGCGCCTGCGCCAGGTCCTTGAACTTGCGGCCCTGAAGGAGATCCATGTGGTCTTTGACGATCGCCTCCGCCGGAGTCCCCTCCATGTCGTGGAACGCGAGCTGGATCAGGAGACATTCCTTCAGGTCGCGCGCCGCCACGCCGGGCGGGTCGAGCTCCTGGACGAAATGGAGGGCGTTCTCCACCTCCTCGGGGGGGAAGGGGCCCATTGCCGCGATGTCCTCGAGCGACACCCGGAGATAGCCGTCCTCGTCCAGGTTACCGATGATGGCGCGGGCGATCTCCTTCTGCTTCCACGGCACGACGCTCATGTCGAGCTGCCAGAGCAGGTAGTCGTACAGGCTCTGCGGCCGGCTGAGGATGTTCTCGAGCGGCGGCGCCTCGATCTCCTCGGCCGGGGCCTGCGGTCTGTAGCTGAGGTCCATGTAGTCCTGAAAGTACGACTCGTAGTCGATCTCTTCGAAGGAGTCTTTTTCCTTCTCGGGCTCCGGAGTCTCGGCGTCGGTGAGACCGGCGGTCTCCGCGGCAGGCCCCTCCTCCCCCTCGGGCTTGTCGGGCTCCTGGCTCCCATCCTGCTGCTCTTCGAGGAGAGGGTTCTCCGTCAGCTCCTGGGTGACCTCCTCCTGCAGCTCGAGCTTGGTCATCTGCAGCAGCTTGATCGCCTGCTGCAGCGACGGCGTCATGATGAGCCTCTGCGTCATCCGCAGATTCAGCTTTTGCTCGAGTGCCATTCTCTCCTCGCTGTTCCGGAAGTCCCAGTCCGCGCGCCCGGTGCGTCACGCCCCGCCTCGGGGCGTGGTCCTTCTCGGCCCGTCAGTCCGCCGGGTAGGCGCTCGGGGGCGCTTCGACCGGCTCTCGATCCACGAGCCGGAAGTTCGCCCCCAGGTAGATCTCGCGTACCTGGGGATCGGCCGCCAGCTGATCGGGGCTCCCCTTCCGGAAGATCCGGCCCTCGGCGATGATGTAGGCCCGATCCGTGATCCGGAGGGTCTCCTGGACATTATGGTCCGTCATCAGGAGCCCGATCCCCTTCGCTTTCAATTGATAGATGATTTTCTGGATATCCGCAACCGCAATCGGGTCGATCCCCGAAAAAGGCTCGTCCAGAAGCATGAACGACGGTGAGATGACCAGCGCCCGGGCAATCTCCGCCCTGCGTCTCTCTCCGCCCGACAGGTTGTAGGCCGGGCTCTTCGCCAGGTGGGCGATCTTGAGCTCGTCCAGCACGGTGGCCGTCCTCTGGCGGATCTCCTCCCGGGGCATGTCCAGCGTCTCCAGGATGGCGATCAGGTTCTCCTCGACCGTCAGCTTCCTGAAGATGGAGGGCTCCTGCGGCAGGTAGCTGATGCCGCTGCGGGCCCGGAGGTACATCGGAAGCCGCGACACGTCGTGCCCTCCGATAAGGATCCGCCCGGCGTCGGGCTGGACCAGGCCGACGACGCAATAAAAGGTCGTGGTCTTGCCGGCGCCGTTGGGTCCGAGGAGACCCACCACCTCGCCGCTCTGGATGTGCAGGGAGATGTCGCGGATGACGGGCCGCCCGCGGTAGCTCTTGGTCAGCCCTTCAATGCTGAGTTTTCGGCTCAACCGACTGAACGTCCTTGGCTTCGGGCTTGAGGGTAATCCAAGTCCTGGCGCCACGCGCGGATTCGGTCAGAATCCTATCCCCCGCCAGATCGAATGTCAACGTCTGCCCTCGCAGCGTGCGGCCGGTGGCGGAGTCCACGACCTCCGCGAGCCCGGCTTCGTCCTTGAGGACGAGGGTGTCCTCCGCCGCCCGGTACTCGGCTTTGCGCGCGGTGCCGAACGCCTGGTCACGCTTCACGGCCACGGAGCCCTCGGCTTCGATCCGATCGAGCTCGCGGACGCCGGCGCGGTCCTCCAGGTACGCGTCCATGGCGTCGGCCGTGACGGTGGCATCCTCACGCGTCAGGTGGACGTTGTCACGGTAATGTCCGACCCCCTGCGCATCGTCATACACCATGCTCCCCGCGGTGATGGAGGTCACGATCGGCCGCGACGGACTTCCCGTGGCCGCCGGACGGCGCTGGGTGAAGCGGGCCATGACCTTCTCGGTCGCGCGCAGCTGCCGCGCCTGCTGCTCGAGGACGATCTCCTCCGCCTGGATGCTGTTTCCCTCCTGCCAGGCCCGGGCCGACCCCGCGTAGGTCGCGCGCTGCCCGCCCTGGTCGTACACGAGCGTGCGCGCCTGGAACGAAACGGCCGACCGGCCCCCGAATCCCGGGGCGCCGGCCCCGCCCTTGGCGGCCGGCATCGACACGGTGCGCACGTCGCCCCGCGCCTCCAGGGTCTTCAGGTCCGCGTGCACGTCGATCTCCTGGGCGGCGATCCGGTCGGTCGCGCTCTTTACGACCGGGTCGCCACGCAGCTCCACGAGACCGTCCGCCCGGCGGTAGCGTGCCGACCGGCTGAGCGAGGTGTAAGGCCCCGAAGTCACCCGGCAGTTCCCGGAGAGCTCCACGACGCGGACGTCGCCGCGGGGTCCGGAAAGCTCGGCGGACAGACCGTCGGCCCGCATCTCGCGGGGCTCGCCGTCCGGACCGGCGGCGCGCGTCACTACCACGTCTCCGAACGCGTGCAGCTGGCGCACCGCCTTTCGCCCCTCGTCGAACTGCACCTTGAGATAGTTGGAGTACAGCACGTCGCCGCCCCGCTCCAGCCGGACGTTGTCGGTGAACACCGCCGAGTTGGCCTCGAGCGCCGCGACCAGGTCTCCGGACGAGATCGACGCGGGCAGGCCGGCCGTCTCCGCCGAGATCCGCAGGAGCACGCGGTCGGGTATCTTGATCTGCCGTTCCGCGACCAGATAGTTCATCCCGCGTCCCTGTCCCGAAAGACCACCAACGCTGAACACGATGTCGTCCGCCGTGAAGATCATGTCGCGCTCGTTGTCGTAGAACAGCGTGCCGGTGCTGAGCTTCAGCCCTTCGGCTTCGCTCTCCACCGTCACGTCGCCCGACAGCCGCGCCCGGCGCTCGCTGACGTCGAACTGTCCCTCGATCCCGGAGACCTTGACGTCGCCGCCGCGGTCGTCGTGGATCAGGAGCTCGACGCCCTGGAGGAACTTGCGATCGCCCGCGAACCCCGTGACACTCCGGGCCCTCAGGGTGAAGGCCGGGCGTCCCTCGCGGCTCCCGTTCACCTCGAACTGATCGGACCGGTCGACCACGGGCCCCTGCGTCGCGGGCGTCGGGGAGCCGGGCTCCATCGTGATGTCGGTCTGGGGCGAGCCCTTCCGGCCGTAGCTCATGATCACCGCCAGGCTGAACCCGGCCAGGACCATGAGGACCAGGAAGCGCAAAAGCATGACGGCGCGCATGGGGCGCCAGTGGATCGTCTGCGTCTCGTGCTGCGGTGCGTCCGCCATGTCGTGCTCAGCGTCCCTTGAAGACCGGCTTGCGTTTCTCGACGAAGGCCCGGGTGCCCTCGCGCATGTCCTCGGTGGCGCAGCTCAATCCGAACAGGGCCGCCTCCATCGACAGCCCCTCCTCCAGGGTCATCTGCAGCCCCTCGTGCACGGCCTGCAGGGCGAAGCGCAGGGCCGCCGGCCCACGCGTCAGGAGGGTCCGCGCCAGGGTCTCGACGGCGGCGGCGAGCTCCGCCTGGGGCACGACGCGATTCACCAGTCCGATACGGTGCGCCTCGCGGGCGTCGATCGGCTCGCCCGTGAGGATCAGCTCCAGGGCGCGACCCGCGCCCACCAGGCGCGCCAGGCGCTGCGTGCCCCCGTACCCCGGGATGATCCCGAGCGCTACCTCCGGCTGCCCCAGCCGGGCGGCATCCGAGGCCACGCGGAGCGTGCAGGCCATCGCCAGCTCCAGACCGCCCCCCAGCGCGTACCCGTTGATCGCAGCGATGCTCGGCTTGCCGAGTCGCTCCAGCCGTCCCAGGACCGCCTGCCCGAGCCGCGCGTAGGCCGCGCCTTCCACCGGGGTCTGCGACGACAGCTCCGCGATGTCAGCACCAGCCACGAACGCCTTGTCCCCCATGCCGGTGACGACCAGGACCCCGATCGACGGGTCCTGCCCGGCCGCGCCCACGGCCCCGTCGATGTCCCGCATGGTCTGGCGGTCCAGGGCATTGAGCTTCTCCGGCCGGTTGATCGTGAGCCGCGCCACGCCGTCCTTCGCCTCGTAGATCACCCGGGTCGAGCCGCTCATCGTCGCTCCTGCCCTGCCGTCAGAAAATCGTTGGGCTTCGCCGGCTCAATCGAATAGTCGTAGAACCCCCTCCCGGTCTTGCGCCCGTGAAACCCCGCCAGCACCATGCGTTTCATGAGGGGCGGCGGGGCGAACCGTTTCTCCCTGAACTCGTCGAACATGATGTTGGCAATGTAATACGTGGTGTCGATCCCGACCAGATCCAGGAGCGTGAAAGGTCCCATCGGGTACCCGCAACCGAGCTTCATCCCCTGGTCGATGTCGGTGATCGTGCCCACGCCCTCCTCCAGGGCGCGGATGGCATCCAGGATGTAAGGCACGAGGAGCCGGTTGACGATGAAGCCGGTCCGGTCCAGGGCGCGGATGGGGGTCTTCCCCAGGCCCCGGGCGAACCCCAGGACCGTCTCCTCGACCTCCGCCTCGGTCTGGATGGTCCGCGTGACCTCGACCAGCTTCATCAGGGGGACCGGGTTGAAGAAGTGCAGTCCGACGAAGCGCTGCGGCCTCTTCGTCTGGACCGCCATTTCCGTGATCGACAGGGAGGAGGTGTTGCTGGCGAGGATCGCCTCCGGCTTGAGGGTCCGCTCGAGCCTCTGGAACGCCTCCCGCTTCGCCCCGAGGTTCTCCACCACGGCCTCGATCACGATGTCGCAATCGGCCAGCGCGGCGTAGTCGGTCGTTCCGGCGAGGCGGGACAGGGTCGCCTGCCTGTCTTCGGGCCTGACCTTGCCCCTGGCGACACCACCGGAGAGAAACTGGTCGATCCGCTTCAAGCCGGCGTCCACGAGATCCTTCGACACTTCCAGGACCGTCGTCGGGTGGCCGGACTGGGCCGCCACCTGCGCGATTCCGGATCCCATGAGCCCGCACCCCAGGACGCCGACCTTGTTAATCTGCATCAACGCACCTCCGGCCCTGGAACGGGCCGCGGATGAGAGTCAGCGCTTCATATCCCCAGTGGCCTCGACAACGACGGCGATTCCCTGGCCACCGCCGATGCAGGCGCTCGCGATGCCGTAGCGGCCCCGCCGCCTGCGGAGCTCGAGCAGGAGCGTCAGGACCAGGCGTGTGCCGGTGGCCCCCAGCGGGTGGCCGAGGGCGATCGCTCCGCCGTTGATGTTGACCCGATCGCGATCCAGGCCGAGCTCCTTCTCGACGGCGAGGTACTGCGCGGCGAACGCCTCGTTGATCTCGAACAGGTCGATCTCCCCGAGAGCCAGGCCGGCGCGCTCGAGGGCCATCCGGATGCTCGGCACGGGGCCGATTCCCATCAGGCGCGGCGGCACGCCGCTCACGCCGTAGGTGATCACCCGTCCGAGGGGCTCCCCTTTCAATCCTCGAGCCGCCGAGGGCGACGCCAGGACGACGGCCGCCGCCCCGTCCACGATCCCCGACGCGTTGCCTGCCGTGACGAATCCTCGTCCCTGGAACGCCGGCGGCAGTTTCGCGAGCCCTTCCAGCGTGGTGTCCGGGCGGCGGTGGTTGTCATCCGTCACCACGATCTCCTTGCCCCGATCGCGCACGGTGACCGGGACGATCTCGTCCCTGAATCGGCCGGCGCGGAAGGCCGCCTCGGCGGCCTGCTGGCTGCGCAGGGCGTAACGGTCCGCCTCCTCCCGGCTGATGCCGCGCTCGACCGCCAGGTTCTCTGCGGTCTTCGCCATGGCGCAGCCGCAATGCGTGTCCATCAGCCCGACCAGGAGGGCGTCCTCGAGCTGCGCGTGACCCATGCGGAGCCCGGAGCGCAGACCGCGCACGACGTGCGGCGCCTGCGTCATGTTCTCCATGCCGCCGGCGAGGACGATCTCCGCCTCCTGCAGCCGGAGGAGCGAGGCCGCGGTGACGATCGACTGGATTCCGGAACCGCACAGGCGATTGACGGTCAGCGCCGGGACGGCGTCCGGCAGGCCGGCCTTCAGACCGACGTGACGCGCGCCGTACATGGCGTTGCCGCTCGTCTGCATGGCGTTCCCGAAGACCACGTGATCGACCCGGCCGGCGTCGGCACCCGACCGCGCGAGCGCCTCGCGGGCGGCGATCGCACCGAGCTCCACCTCGGTCAGGTCCTTGAAGAAGGTGTTGTACTCGGCCATCGGCGTTCGGGCACCGGCCACGACCACGGCCTCGAAGACGGGGGCCCGGCTGTTCATCGGCTCTCCTTCGGGCGCTCGACACCGGGGCCCAGGTGGTGGTCGGCGCGCTTGATCGTCTGCCTGAAATCCTCCGCCTCGACCTTGACCAGGTGGCACATCTCGTGGAGCCGAGAGTAGACCCGCGGCCCGATCCGCTCCTTGAGCGTCGTCCCACGCCCCGCGGACGGCTCGTCCAGGTAGTTGGTGGTCACGAGCGTGGACCGCCCCTCGTTGTAGCGTGTCGTCACGATGTGCGACAACGTCTCCTCCACCCAGGGGCTGAATTGCCGGCCGCCGAGGTCGTCCAGCAGGGCGACCTCGGTCTGCAGCACCGGTTGCAGAAGATCGAGCTCGCTCATGCCCGACTGCCGGTCGAAGGTCGCCTGCAGCTGCCGCAGCAGGTCCTGCACGTCGCAGAACAGGCAGGGCACCCCCTTCTCGACTCCCAGCCGCCGCAGCGTCGCCACGGCGAGGTGCGTCTTGCCGACGCCCGGCGGCCCCATGAGAAGAAGACCACGGTCGTTCAGGGGGTATTCCTCCGCGAAGCGCCCCGCCCAGGTCTTCGCCCCCTGCAGGGAGAGCTGGTGCGGGCCGTAGGCGGCGAAATTCTCGAACTCGCAGTCCTGGTAGCGCCTGGGAATGCGCGCGATCTCCAGGAATTCCTGAAGCCCGGTCCGCCCGGCGCGGGGGGCGCGGCGGCAGGCGCACTGCCGCGCCCGGCGGGCACCCTCGTGCTCGAGGATGACGAACCCCGTTCCGCCGCAATGCGCGCACGGGCCCGCATCGATCTCGCCCATCGCTCACCTCCGCCCCCGGCTCGCCACGCGCCGGGGAGCGCCGGACACGCTCCTAGTTGAGGTAGCCCTGGAGCTGCTGGCACTTCTGCGACCGGTTCAGCTTCTCGAGCGCCTGGGCCTCGATCTGCCGGATGCGCTCGCGCGACAGCCCCATCATCTCCCCGATCTCCTTCAGGGTCTTCGGTTCCCCTTCATCCAGCCCGAAGCGGAGTCGCAGCACTTTCTGTTCCTTCGGGTCGAGCTCGCCGAGGCACGTATACAGATGATCCTTGAGGGACGAGCGCAGGAGGACCAGGTCGGCCGCCGGGATGACGTCCTGCTCGAGCTTGTCCGACAGGTGGAACTCGTGCTCCTCGTCGATCACCGTGGACAGCGACACGTTCTCGTCCGCCACCTGCAGGAGACTCGTGACCTCTTCGAC
>JBGPED010000105.1:0-10004 GCA_041482595.1 Acidobacteriota bacterium | reverse complement strand
GTCCCTCGGCCAGAAGCAGCGCGAGGTGCGGTCGTTTCACCTTGACGTCGAAGGGGCCGCGCCGCGCCCGCAGAAACGTGAGCAGCGAGGCCCGCACCGAGACTTCGTCCGCCGCGGCGAGCGCCTGCGATCCGCGGTTCCCTTCGCGCTCCGCCTGCACCGACTCGAGATGGACACTCGGTGGCACGAGCTCGATGTGCAGGCGCTCGATGCGCACCGGCCCGCCGAACAGGGCCGTGGCCCGGGTCTCGATCGAACGGCGCAGCCTCTCCTCGCCCCAGCGCCGGGCGCGCGGCAGGCCGAACACGGCCGCCGCGGCGACGGCGACGACCGTCAGGGAGAGCGTCGTGAACCGACCACGTGTCACCGGGATCTCGAGTGCCTAGGATGCGGGAACGCTGCGGGTCCGCGTTGCGTGCGCCCGCCAGACGCGCCCGAAGGCGTCCAGCGCGGCCAGGCGACGGCGGACCACGATCGTCACGAACAGCTCGTAGGCGACCCAGGCGAAATAGACGATCGTGACCTCCGTGTGCAGGTGGGGCTGCACGAACTGCGCCCCCCAGAGCACGAAGATCCCTCCCGCCTCGACGATGTGGAACGACATGTTGGAAAGGAGCAGCATTCCGAGCATCGACTGGGCCACCGTCAGCAGGATCTCCGCCCGCTGGAATTCGTCGAAGGGGATGTGAGTCGGAGCCCCGACGCTGAAACTATAGACGATCGGGATCATCGCGGCGAGCATCGTCCACTGGTTGATGTTCGCCGACACCATGTTCATCATGGCCATCGACGACTTCCCCGGCCGGCGCGCCCAGTACATGGCGCTGAGCTTCTCGGGGAATTCCGACAGGAACGGGGCGACCCACTGGATGAACAGGTACTCCGACACCCCGAGGTGGACCGCGAAGCGCAGCATGCTGTGCAGGAACGGCGCGGCCGCGACGTACAGGAGCAGCCCGCCACTCGCGAACAGGACGACGATCGCCGCAACCTGGCCGCGCCGCGACAGGCTCATGATGCGGCGCGGGACCGCCTCGAGATCGGCGATCTCCTCCACCTCCCGCGGCGGGACCTTCTTCAGCACCCACAGGTACAGGAAGTAGATCACCATCAGCACGGCCGCGTCGAGAAGGGTCAGCGTACCTTTGAAGTAGATGACCAGGAAGTAGACGATCGGGAGCCCGAGGGCCAGGACCTCGACCGAGTGCTCCTCGTCGAGATGGATGCGCGTCAGGAGCCGGCGCTCGCGCCTCCAGTTCCCGAAGGCGGCCACGCCGAAGATGAGAGGCCAGCCGAGACCGACCAACAGGCGCAGGGAGCCGGTGAAATTGGCCGTCATGAAGTGGATCTGCTGCGACCACGCGATGACTGCCTCGACCGCGAACTCGGGCAGCGCCTGCAGCCACGCGAGGATCGCCAGCGCCATTCCCTGCGACACGAGGAACTGGGCGCACTCGGCGCCCCAGGAGATCAGGAAGGCGGAGACGACGACGGTCGGAAACGGCCAGGCATTCGCCCAGAGGCCCGCGGGGCCGGCCGGCGCCGTCCCCGGAATGATGGCGGCCAGGAGCGCCTGGGCGCGCCTCTTCACCCTGGCTCGTGTTCCGTCGGGAGGGCGTCCCGGCGCTGGAGGATGCGTCGTCGGTTCGCTCATGGGCCGCGAAGTCTATCACGCGCCTCCGAGGCGACGGGGCGGGCTACGGTGCCGGCGCCGGGCTCGGTCCCGGGGCGGCGGGCGTCGCGGGAAGGGGCGACTTGCGGGTGGGCACCAGTCCTCTCCCCTGCAGCGGCCGCCCGTCCGGCCCGAGCATCTCGCTGTTGGAGACCAGGACGGTCGCCCCGCCCGGAAGCACGCGCGACATCTGCGCCCGGCCCTTGCCGAACGTCGGATCGCCGGCGAGCGCGGCGCGGCCGGTGTTCGTCAGAGTGCGCGCCAGCCTCTCGGCCGCGCTGCCGGTCTGCCCGTCCACCAGCACGGTGAGCGGGCTGTCGGTCATAGCACCGTCTCCCCCGGTGATTTGCGAGACCTCGCCGGCGCCCGATGCGTCCCGGCCCGCCTCCTTGCCGGGACCGACCAGAAGGTTGCCGATCTCGTCGGCCGAGCGGGTCAGTCCGCCGCCGTTGCCGCGCAGGTCGAGGACGATTCCTTCCTTCCGGCGCATCGATTCGAGCGCCGCGCGCACCTCGGCGACCAGGTTCGGGTCGGTGAAGTTGCCCAGCCGGATGTAGCCGAGACCTCCCGGCAGCTCGCCCGTGATCACGGTCTTGCTCTGCGGAGAGACGCGACCGAGCGGGTCGGTTCCCACCGAAGTACCGCGCCGCGCCAGGAACAGCGCCGCGGTCTCCTCCGGGTCGCGCAGCCGCGTGTACGGGTCGCCCAGCGACGACAGCATCGAGGTGATGGCGCGGTACGCGTCGTTCTCGGTCCGGAGCGCCCCCCGGTAGCGCGTCCTCCAGGCAAGCCAGTCCTGGCCGTTGAAGGCGCGGTCGCGGCACGAGTCGCGCGCGAAGGCCCACGCCTCGCGGTACAGCATCTCGGGGATCGGCGGCACCGCTCCCCGCAAAATCCGGCAGGCCTCGACGTTGCGGCCAAGTGCCGCGAGTGCGATCGGGAGCTGACCGCGCGCCAGGCCGAAGTTGTCCCCGGGATCGGCGAGGAGTGCTGAGGCATAGGCCGACGCCGCCGCCTCGAAATCCCCCTCGTCCGCCAGCGCGGCGCCGAGCACCGACAGCGCCGGGGAGAGGTCCGGCGCACGTTCCAGGCAGCGCCGCGCCGCGGCCTCGGACTGCTTCGGCCGCCCCATGCGCAGAAGCGTCAGCGCCAGATCGACGTGGGCGGCCGGACGCTCGGGATCGAGCGCCACGGCCTTCTGCAGCTCGGCGACCGCGAGGTCGGGCCGGCCGGCGATTTCCTGGTAGGCCTCGCCGAGCGCCGAGTGCGCGAGGGCCGATTCGGGGTGCGCCGCGACCGCCTGCCGTAGGATCACGAGCGCCTCCTCCCCACGCCCCGACCACCACGCAAGCCGCGCCATGAGGACCCGCCGCGCCACGGCATCCGCCGGGGCGGGTGTTCCATTCGCCGCCGCGTCCTTCTCCAGGTCGACTCTCAGCCGATCGGCCAGCGTCATCAGGAGTGATGGGTCGAGAAACAGGACGTCGTTGGCGATCTCGAGGCTCCACGGATCGGTCGGGTCGAGGAGGAGCACGCGGTACAGCGCCTCGGCCGCCTCCGGGAAGCGACCGGCCGTCGCCAGGAGAAGGGCCAGGCGTCGCAGCCGGACCGCCGCCGCCTGTCCCTCGTCGCCGGCACGCGCGCGATCGATCGCCTGGCCGAGGGCCTCGGGCCCCCGGCGCTCCAGGAATACCAGCCAGCCGCGTAGCGCGAACAGGTCGTCCGGCCGGGCCAGGACCAGGGCCTGCCAGGCGGCCTCCTCGTCGTCGGCGTCCCCCGCGGCGACCGCGAGCCCCACCAGGCCGTAGAGCGCCACGCCGTCATCGGGCCGCCGCTTCAGAAGACGCTTGAATTCGCGCGCCGCCTCGACGGCGCCGTCGGAGCCCGTCTCGCGCAGGGCGAGCGCCAGCCCGCGCCGCGCCTCGACCTGCTCCGGATCGCTTCGCAGGGCCTTGCGGTACGACCCGGCCGCTCCCTGCATGTCGCCCGCCACGGACAAGAGCCGTCCCTGCTCCATCAGCACGCGGGCGTCGGCGTCCCGCCGCGCGGCGGTCCGGCGCAGCGCCTCGATCGAGGCGCGCAGCTCGCGCAGCTCCTGCCGCCGCAGCGCGGCCGCTTCGTCGTCCGGCCTGGCGTCCAGGTAGGCGTCCCAGGCCTGGATCGCGCCGCCCAGGTCGCCCCGATCCTCCGCGACACGCGCCAGTCCGGCGCGCGCCGGAGCGTCCTTCGCGTGCGCCTCGAGGATCTCCCCGAACAACCGGGCGGCCTCCTCGAGACGCCCCTCGCGGCGGCGGGTTTCCGCCAGGACGAGCAGAAGCTCGGGCCGGTGCGCCGCGGCCACCCTGGCCATCCCTTCCTGCAAGAGCGCCGCCGCGCCCTCGTAGTCGTACCCCGCCCTCAGGATCAGCGCCTTGCCGGTGTACCCCTCGGGGCGCGACGGATCGATCCGCTGCGCCGCTTCGTACTCCGGCAGCGCCCGCTCCGCCTCCCCGGCGCGCCGCAGCGTGTCGGCCAGCAGCACCCGGATCTCGTAGGTGTGCGGCGCCCGATCGCGGGCCTTCCGGAATGACGCGATGGCCACGCGCATCTGTCCCGCGTGCCGCGCCTCATTCCCCCGCTTCACCAGGTCCTCGACCGACATCGCATCAAGCGCAGGAGCGGCCGCCGTCGGCTCGCTGTCCTGCTGTTCCTGCGCGCGCAGAACCGCCGGCACGGCAAGCACCGTGCACACATGCAGGAGCGCGCCTGTGAAGAGGATGGCGCTCCAGCGCCGCGTTTGTCCCAGAGGTCTCGTCACGGAGCCCCTAAAGTACGGTGGGACGCACCCCCTGTCAACGTGGCGTTGGCGCCCTCTTAGGCGGCCCGCGACGAGCGACTGATCTGCTCGAGCAGCGTCAGGACGGCTTCGAGCTTGAACGGCTTGCTGAGGTAGGGGCAGCCGGCGGTCTGGAAGAAGCTCTGCGTGCGGGGATTCGCCAGGTCGCCGGTCGAGAAGATGAACCGGCGGGCCATGTGCGGCTTGACCTTGCAGAGTCTCTCGTAAAGGCCCTGGCCATCGAGACCCGGCATCTTGAGATCGGTCAGGATGGCGTCGTAGTCGTTCGCGGTGGCGAGCTCAAGCGCTTTCTGCCCGTTGCGCGCGTCGTCGACCTTGTGGCCCACGGTCTTGAGGAACTCGACGAGGAGCTCGACCAGAATCGACTCGTCGTCGACGACCAGCAGGCGCATCGGTTTGATCGGCACGGCGGCCTTCTTCTGCTCCCGCTCCGGCGCGGTCGTGGCGCCCGGGTCCTGAAGGAGCGGCAGGTCGACGTGGATCGTCGTCCCCTCGCCCACCACGCTCTCGGCGTTCATCGATCCCTGGTGGTCCTTGATGATCGCGCGCGACACGCTCAGGCCGAGACCGGTCCCCTTGCCGCTCTTCTTGGTCGTGAAGAACGGATCGAAGATGGACTCGAGGCGGTCAGAGGCGATGCCGGTGCCGCTGTCGCCGAAGCTGACCCGCAGGGTCTCTTCACGCCTTTCGGTCGTGATGATGAGATGCCTCGGGCGGTCGGCGACCTCCATCATCGCCTGGTGCGCGTTGTTCACCACGTTCAGGATGACCTGCTGGAGCTGATGGAAGTCGAGCATCGTCTTCGGCAGTCGCGGGTCGTAGCGGCGGACCACCTCGACGTTGTCCACCTGGAGCTGGTAGGCGCGCAGCTCGATGACCCCGTCGATCACGTCGTTGAGGTTCTGGTACGTCTTCTCCGGCTTGTGGCGGCGCGAGAAGGACAGGAGGTTCTGCACGATCTTCTGCGACCGCACCGCCTCGTTGTAGATGCGCTCCAGGTGCTTGCGCGCCTTCGGATTGAGCTCGCCCTGCATCAGGAGCTGCGCGAACCCCATGATGCCGCTCAAGGGGTTGTTGAGCTCGTGCGTCACGCCGGAGATCAGCAGGCCGATCGCCGACATCTTCTCCGCCTGCAGGAGCTGCGACTGCACCGTCAGGAGGCGCGCCTGCATGGCGGTGATCTTCTGGTCGAGGAGCTTCTTCTGGATGGCGTGCGCCACCTGGGCCGCGAACAGCTCCAGCGGCGCCAGGTCCTCGGCGATCGGCCGGGCGGTGTCATCGGCCCCGAACAGCAGGACGGCGCCGACCTGCGTGGACCCGGAGCCCGGCAGCGGGATGAACAGCAGGTCGCGCACCGACCCCGGCCGCAGCCCGCCGCCGTTGCAATCGGCCGCCGGCGCCAGGTACGAGTGTCCGATCCGGAAACGCTCCTGGACGATCGCCGCCCGCTCCTTCAGGGTCGGCTTGTGGCGATGGAAGTAGTCGATCTCCTCGTCGGTGAAGCCGGTGAAGAAGGTCTGCACGTCCCGCCCGTCATCACCGAACAGCGACAGGACCGCGCGTCGGTAACCGGTGTGCTTGCGTATCGCGTCCAGGAACAGACGGCAGATGGAATCGAAATCGTCTTCCTGGAGAATGCGGTTCGAGGCGTCGCCTAAGGCGACCATCTCCCGCAGCAGGTCGCGCCGGGATCCGGGACCGTCGCCCGACCCGTTTCCCCCCGCCGCCCCGGTCCCCTCGCCGCCGCTTGCGCGCGATCCGCGATCCGCGGCGTCCAGGGCCGGGGCCGCGAGCGATTTCCTCGAGGGTTGTTCACCGGATTGAGCGCGAGCCGCACGGCGGCGCCCGGCGTCGATGGCCGGGGAACCCGCAAGTCGTTCGGAACCACCACTTGTGCGCAAGGGCCCCCGTCGCGCCAGTCAGGTCGGTTGACCATCCTCACAACCGGGTTTGAAATATAAGTTTGCCGTAAACTACAGTCAAGATTACGAAAATTGACATTGACATATCATCTTAATCTGGTAGATTCACCAACTGTTTCATATTCAGTAAGACCTAATTACATATAAGCAATTGACGCGGTTTGTGCGTCTCGCGGATGGAAATGGAGGGGGGGGCCGATGCGTGAGAGGCGGAGGTGCTGGTCGGTGCTGGCTGGGGGCGTCGTCGCCGCGATGATTCTGGGAATGGGGCCCGCGTGGTCGAAGGGATCCCGCGCCAACGACGGCCCGCCCGCGCTCTGGATCGCGGCCGATCGAGTGGTCGGTTTCGTGCCGTTCACCGTCTCTTTGTACGGGAAGGTGCTCGGAAGCACCGAGCCGGCACGGCTCGAGCTGTGCCGCGAGCTGGCGATGCAGACCGATGTCGCCTTATCACGCGGCGGCGCGGAGGACTCGATGATGGCGCGCCCCGATCGCAACAGCCCTCTGGCCGGGCCCCGGGACTCCGTCTGCGCCACGGGCACGCTGGTGCGCACGCACGACGGGTTCGACTACACTCACGAGATGCGTTTCGACCGGCCCGGCACCTATCGGGTCCGCCTGAGCATGGTGGACGCGACCGGGCACCGCGTGATGTCGAACACCGTCCAGGTCAACGCGCTGTAGCGATTCCCGCCTACTTCTTGGGGAGCGGCTTTTTCAGGATTTCTTGAAGCTCCTTGCGCGAGGCCTCGTCCCCCGTGAGGGCGGTGACGATCTCGGTGCGCGCCGCGGCGTCCGCGAGGAGCTTCTGGATCAGGGCCGTCCTCTGGGTCGCGTCGGCCGCCATCTTCTCGACCGCCATCGCCTTGATGGACGTGTCGCCGAGGAGCGTCTCGGCCATCTCTTTCTTGGTGTCGTCCTTGGCGGCCAGCTTGGCCATGATGTCGCGCTTCGCCACGTCATCCGCGAGCAGCTTCGCGATCACCTCGTCCTTGTCGCTCGGATTCATGATGATCTCGTCGAGGCTCTTCGTGCACCCCGCGAGGACCACCGCGACCAGTGCTGTGCCGATAGCGACGGTCACCCTGCGCGCAGCCTTCATGCTCCTGCCTCCTCCTTCTGATACGTGAACTCGCGCCTAGCTCGCCGGGGTCGCGGCCTCGGGCACAGCACCGGACGGCTTCTCCTCGGCCGCCGTGGCCGCGCCCTTCCCGGCCTTCCCCTTCTCCGCCGCCCTCTTCTCGAGCGCCCGGGCGGTGCGCCATGCCCTCTGGAACCTCTTGAGCTTCTTCGTCAGGATTCGCTTCTTGTCGGCGGCCAGGGTCGGGCCCTTTTCCGCGAGCTTCTTCTTGAATCTGTCGACCTTCGACTTCAATCGGCCGGATGTGCCCATGCGTTGCCTCCACGGCATGCTTGTACGGAAGGGGCGGGAGAGTAGCATCGCCCGCGGGGGGCCGTCAAGCGACACCGATGATAAGATCGCCGCCGTGATGAGCGGGCCCTCGACGCCGCGGCCGCGGCCGCGCACAAATCTGAATCAACTCGATCGCTTCGTGCGCGTGCCGATCGGACTCCTCTGGCTCGTCGTCCTGGCGATCATCGCGGTGCCGCTCCTGATCTACATGACGCTCCTCTACTGGGTCGTGCAGGGGACCCTGGCCCTCTTCGGCAAGAACCGCACGACGCGCGCGGACCGCTCCGGCGGACAGGAGCGCGTCGCTTGACGCGCGTACGCGGGCGCACAGCAATCGCGTGACGCCGTCCTGCCGCGTCGCCCCCGACCTGGCCGTTCCATCTCCCGTCTCTTCCTGATTCTCGCCGGCGCGGCCTACAGCGTGCTGGCGGTCCTGTACCTCGCCGCCCTCGTGCGCTGAATCGTTCCCGTCCGCATCGCAAGACCGCGCGCGGTCGATCTGTTCCGGCATGTGGAGCGCCGAACGATTTCCTTCATCTTTCTGGTTGACGCCTGGGCGCTTCGTGGTAATTTTTGCAGCGCCATGAATAATCTTGCAACGAAGGCGCACCGCCAGGGGATCATCCGCTCCCTGGTGCGCAACGCCCCGCCCCGCAGCCAGAAGGAGATGCAGCGGCGCCTGCGCGCCGCCGGGGTGAGCGTCACCCAGGCGACCCTGTCGCGCGACCTGCGGGACATCGGTCTCCTGAAGGGGCCGTCCGGATACTGCGAGGCGGACGCCCTCGATGCGGGCGGCGTAAGCGAAAGAACGCTGGATCAGATGGAACGAATGATGCGCAGCTACCTGACGGGCGTGGCCACGGCGGGGAACCTGGTCGTCCTCAAGACCTCCCCCGGACTGGCCCACGCGCTGGGTGTCGCCATCGACCGCGCCGCGCTGGTCGATGTGGTCGGCACCGTAGCCGGGGACGACACGCTGTTCGCCGCCACCCCGAGCCCGTCCCGCGCCCGGGCCCTGGAGCGCAGGCTCCACGGGCTGATCGGGCGCCGGTAGCAAAGCGAAGACTTTTTCCGCTGCGGCCGGCCTCGAACAAGGGCCGGCCGCTTTTTTTGTTTCGGGAGACAACGCGTGTCCGACGGTCCGACTCACGACGGCCGAACGGGAGTGGCGCTGTTCGGCGCGACCGGGTACTCCGGGCGCGAGGCGGCGCGGCTGCTCCAGGCGCACCCGTTCTTCCGCCTGGCCGCCGCGTACGGCGGCCGCGAGCGGGAGGGGGTGGCGCTGTCGTCCGTCCATCCGTCGCTGCGAGGTCTCGTCGATCTCCCCTGCCGCGGCCTCGACACCAACGGCGTTCCGGGGACGGACGGCCGCATCGACTCGGCCGTTGCGCGCCTGCGCGAGGAAGGCGTGAGGCACGCCCTCCTCGCGACGCCCGAGGAGACATCCATCCGCCTCGCCGGACCGCTCCTGGGGGCCGGCCTCAAGGTGGTCGACCTGAGCGGCGCCTTCCGGCTGCGGCCGGCGTCCGCCTACCCCGAGTGGTACGGCTTCGAGCATCGAGCGCCCGAGCTGCTGGCGCGCGCTGTCTACGGTCTCTGCGAATGGGAGCGCAACGCCGTCGCCGCGGCGTCGCTCGTCGCCAATCCCGGGTGCTATCCGACCTCGGCCCTGCTGGCGCTCCTGCCTCTGCGCCGCGCCGACCTCGTCGATGCGTCGGCAGCGGTCGTGATCAACGCAATCTCGGGCGCCTCGGGAGCGGGGCGCCGGCTGCGCGAGGACCTTCTGTTCTGCGAGGTGGAGGGGTCGATCCGTCCGTACGGCCAGCCGCGCCACCGCCACCTGGCGGAGATCGCCGCCTCCGCGGGGCTCCTGGCCGAGGCGGAGATCCTGTTCGTGCCGCACCTCGCGCCGATCGATCGCGGGCTTCTGTGCACGATCGCGCTGCGGCTGCGATCCGGCGTGAGGGCGGAGGACGTCGCGGCGGCGTTCACGCGCGCTTACGCCGCCGCCCCGTTCGTGCGGCTGCTCGGCGAGGGGACGCTTCCCTCGACGAACGAAGTGCGCGGCAGCAACGCCTGCGCCATCGGCTGGAGCTGCGACGAGCCGCACCGCCGGGCCACCCTGTTCGCCGCCATCGACAACCTGGTGAAGGGGGCGGC
>JBGPED010000104.1:0-10085 GCA_041482595.1 Acidobacteriota bacterium | reverse complement strand
CAGGATCGGCATGCCGGTCTTGACGCCCGGCTCGACGAACAGCGGGTTGAGCTTGAAGTAGGTGCGCGCCATGGCCTCGAGCACACTATTGAGTGGCGGCACGACCGAGGCGATGATGATGTCATCGATCGACGAGACATCGATCCCAGCCAGGGACAGAAGAGTGCGCGCCAGGATGCCGTATTCGTCCACGGTCCGGTCCCGGATCGTGGTGAGGCGCCAGTGGGCCGCAAGACGCGTGTTCTCGTACACCCCGAGGACCGTGTTCGTGTTCCCGACGTCCATCACCAGGAGCATGCAGGACCCTCCCCCCTCATGATTCTCCGATCTTGACGATCGTTCGGGTGCCGCGCACGCCGGACGATCAAACCCACAGGGACTCGACGATCTCTCCGAACGGGACGCGCACCGTGCGGCCGTCCGGCAGTTCGAGAAGAAGGGCGCCCTCCTCGTCCACACCGGTCACGCGGCCCTCCGAGCGCCCCGCGGGGCCCTCGACGACGACCGGACGCCCGCGCGGCAGAGCCGACAACGACTCCCACTCGCGCAGGAGATCGGCCGGCTGGCCGCCCACGAGCCGGGAGTAACGCCGCTCGAAACCCTCCAGGACGGCGGCCAGGAGGGCCGCGCGGTCGGCCACCGCACCCGTCTCGATCCGGACCGACGTCGCGCGCCCCAGCACCTCCGGACGGAAATCCTCCGGCCGGTGGTTCACGTTGATGCCGACTCCCAGCACCATATCCCGGATGAGGGGGTCGGAGCCGCGCGCCTCCCCCAGGATGCCGGCGATCTTACGCCGGCCGACCACCACGTCGTTCGGCCACTTGATGGTCGCCTGGACCCGGCAGACCTCGCGCAGCGCGTCGGCCACGGCGACCGCCGCCGTGAAGGTGAACAGCGGTGCCCGCGGGGCCGGGACGAGCGGCCGCAGGACGAGCGAGACGTAGATCCCCAGCCGCGCCGGCGAGTGCCAGGTGCGCTCACGCCGCCCCCGTCCGCCGGTCTGCTCCTCGGCCAGGACCGCGGCCCCTTCGGGCTCGCCGGCCGCCGCCAGGTCCAGGGCCCTGTCGTTCGTCGAACCTATCGTCGGGTAATAGAAGACCCGGTGCCCGAAGACTGCTGTGCGCAGACGTATCTGCAAGGCCGCCGGGGTGAGCGCCTCGGGCGCCTCGTCCCCGCTCATGCCGGCAGCAGCTCGAGGGCCAGGTCGGCCGCCCGGACCGAATGAGTGAGCGCCCCGAGCGAAATCCGGTCGACCCCCAGGGACGAGAGGTATGGAATGTCCTCCTCCCGAACGCCTCCCGAGACCTCCAGGAAGGCGCGGCCGCGCGCCGCGGCCAGGGCACTCTGCAGAGTCGCGCGGTCCATGTTGTCGAGAAGGATCGCGTCGGCCCCCGCGCGCAGGGCTTCATCGACCTCTTCGAGCGTTCCCGTCTCGACCTCGATCGGGAAAAGGTGCCCCTCGCGGGCCATCTCCCGGCGGGCCCGCCCGATCGCATTTTCCACGCCGCCCGCCAAGCGCCAGTGGTTGTCCTTGATCAGAACCGCGTCGAAGAGACCCTGCCGGTGCCCGCCGCCGCCGCCCATCTGGACGGCGTACTTGTCCAGAACGCGCAGGCCCGGGGCGGTTTTGCGCGTCTCGGAGATCTGCACGCGCGCGCCGCGAAGGAGGGTGACGGCCCGCCGGGTGGCGGTCGCGATCCCGCACATTCTTTGCAAGAAGTTGAGTGCGGTGCGCTCGGCGGCCAGGATGGATCGCGCGGATCCCTCGACCACGGCGCAGCATTCCCCCGGGTCCCGCACGGCGCCGTCGTCGCACCGGGGACGAAAGTCGAGCGACTCGTCCACCTGGCGGAACACCTCCCGCGCCACGGACATCCCGGCGACAACCAGACGCTCGCGCGCCACGATGTCGCCGCGGGCGCGGGCCGCCGCCTCGATCACGAGGCGGGACGTCAGGTCGCCCGGGCCGATGTCCTCGTCCAAGGCCGCGCGCACGGCGCGGCGCACCACTTCGGGATCGATCATGGAGATCCGGATTGTCCCATACGCCCCCGGAGTGGTCAACAGCGGTCCGGAATCCGCCCCGGCCGCCGCCTGTCCCGGAATGCCGCGACCGCGGCGAATTTCCACGTCTTCATGTGTCGAAGCTGGAGGGAAACAACGAAGATCTGTTCCGCAACGACAACGGTCAGAGCGACCCGAACATCACGTCGCTGTACGACTTCCCCAACTCGCCGCTGATGTCCGGACAATTCCTCAAGGGACCGCTCCCCGCCGACGCGCGGCACGTCCTGCACCTCTACCCGTCGTACGAGTTCGTCAACGGGCTGCGGGTCGGGGCGAACGTCAGCTACTCCAGCGGAGTCCCGCGCACCTCGCTTCTGGCGCACCCGACTACCAGAACGCCGGGGAGATTCCGGGAATCGACCCGGTGTACGCCTACTGGGCGGACCCGGTCGGCAACGGCGACCCGAACGACTACATCCTGCGCTCCACGTCCAGCCTGTCGACGGCCCTGTCCGACGTGGAAAACGTCACCCAGGCGGTCTTCCTGAAGTCCTACACGCCGGTCGCGCGGGGCAATCTCGGCCGGACGCCCGGGATCACCACGGTCGATCTGCACGCCGACTACCCGCTCCCGCTCGGAAAGAGCCAGATGCGGATCATGCTGGACGTCTTCAACGTGCTGGATCGGCAGACCGTCGTCTCCTTTGACGACAATATCGAGCTCAGGGCAGGCGTCACCGACTCCGATTTCGGACAGCCGATCGCTTATCAGGCGCCGCGCTCCTGGAGGCTCGCGGCCCGCTGGGAATTCTGACGTACGGGAGGGAGGGGGCAGACAATCGAGGCCGGCTCTCAGCCCAGGGACTCGACCGTCCGAGAGAGCCGCTCGATCTTCTCCTGCAGCTCCCGGTGGATCCGCCGGGCCTTGTCGACGATCTCGGGCCGCGCCTTCCCCAGAAACTCGGCGTTCTGAAGCTTGCGGGCGTGACCCTCCCTCTCCCTCGCGAGCTTCTCGATCTCGCGCGACAGCCGGCGCTTCTCGGCCTCGAGATCGAGGATGCCCGCGAGCGGCACGGCGAGCTCCACGCCTTGTGCAACCGCCCGGGCGGCGGGCCCGGTCGCCGACAGGTCGGCGGCCGCACGCACGCCTTCCAGGCGCGCCAGCGTGGCGATCGTGGCGGCGTTGGCGGCGATCATCTCCGCGGTCTCGCGATCCCGCGCGTGGTACAGGAGGGGCAGACGGCGCGTCGGGTCGATGTTCAGCTCGGCCCGGATGTTTCTCACCCTGACGACGATTTCCATCAGGAGCGCGACCTCTCTTTCCGCCGGCTCGTCGATGTGCGCCTCGTCGCGCTCCGGGTAGGGCGACAGGGCGATCGTCTCTCCGCGATGGGGAATGCGCTGCCAGAGGTCCTCGGTGATGAACGGCATGACCGGGTGCAGGAGCCGCAGCACCGCGTCGAGGACGTGCACGAGCACGGCACGGGTGCGGGCCGCCTCGATCGGCGGGGCACCGGGGAGAAGGTGGGGCTTCGCGATCTCCAGGTACCAGTCGCAGTACTCGTGCCAGACGAACTGGTACAGGGCGTTGGCCGTCTCGTCGAACCGGTAGTCGCCCAGGCGCTCCTCCACCGTCCCCTCCAGGCGGGCCAGGCGGCTCAGGATCCAGCGGTCTTCGACGCGCAACCGGTCGCGCGGCGGCAGGGGCGGCGGCGCGTCGACCTGCCGGGTCTCCCCCAGGTTCAGGAGGACGAAGCGGGCCGCGTTCCAGATCTTGTTGGCGAACGCCCGGTACCCGACCATGCGCTCCTCGGACAGGGGCAGGTCGGAGCCCGGCGTGGCCATCGCCGCCAGGGTCAGGCGCAGGGCGTCGGCGCCGTAGCGGTCGATGAGCTCCAGAGGATCGACGACGTTGCCGCGCGTCTTGGACATCTTCTGCCCTTCCGCATCGCGCACCAGGCCGGTGATGTACACCCGGCGGAACGGAGCGACGGTCATGAAGCGCAGCCCCATCATGATCATCCGGCACACCCAGAAGAACAGGATGTCGAAGCCCGTCACCAGGACCGTGGTCGGGTAATAGCGGCGCAGATCGGGTGTGTCATCCGGCCATCCAAGAGTCGAGAACGGCCACAGGGCGGAGGAGAACCAGGTATCGAGAACGTCCGGGTCCTGCCGGAGAACCCGGCCGCCGCAGCGCCGGCACGCGGCGGGCGCCTCGCGTGCGACGTTGATCTCGGAGCAGGTCTCGCAGTGCCAGGCCGGGATCTGGTGACCCCACCAGAGCTGCCGCGAGATGCACCAGTCGTGGATCTTCCCCATCCACTCGTTGTAGCTGTTGACCCAGTGCGCCGGGGTGAAGCGCACGCGCCCGTCCGCGACCGCCCGGATGGCCTCCTCGGCGAGCGGTTTGACGCGCACGAACCACTGTGTCGAGAGGTACGGTTCGATGATCGTGTTACAGCGCTGGCAGCGTCCGACGTTGTGCAGGTGGTCCTTGACGGACACCAGGACACCCTGCGCCCGGAGATCCGCGACCACGCGCTCGCGCGCCTCGAAGCGGTCGAGACCGCGGTACGCCTCCGGCACGTTGTCGTTCATCCGTCCCTGCTCGTCCATCACCACGAGGGACGGCAGACCGGCGCGCCGGGCCGCCTCGAAGTCGTTCGGATCGTGGGCCGGAGTGATCTTGACCGCGCCCGTGCCGAACTCCCTCTCGACGAACGGATCGGCGACGATCGGCAGGGCACGGCCCACCAGCGGCAGCGCGACGGTCTTCCCGATCAGCGAGCGGTAGCGATCGTCCTCCGGGTGGACCGCGACACCGGTATCGCCGAGCATCGTCTCCGGGCGCGTGGTCGCCACCTCGATCCCGCCGCAGCCGTCGGCCAGAGGATAGCGGATGGTCCACAAGTGTCCTTGCGTCTCCTGCGGGATCACCTCGAGATCGGAAATAGCGGTCCGGCAGCGGGGACACCAGTTGACGATGAACTTGTCGCGGTAGATGAGTCCGGCCTCGTGCAGCCGGACGAATGCCTCGCGCACCGCGTGCGACAGGCCCGGATCCATGGTGAATCGCTCGCGCGTCCAGTCGCACGAGCATCCCAGCCTCTTGAGCTGGTCGATGATGGCTCCCCCGTACTCCTCTTTCCACTGCCACACCCGGCGCACGAAGGCGTCGCGCCCCAGCGCCTCGCGACCGGTCCCTTCCTTCGCCAGCTGCCGGTCCACCACCATCTGCGTGGCGATCCCGGCGTGATCGGTGCCCGGCAGCCACAGCACGTCGTCGCCGCGCATCCGCCGCCAGCGCGCCAGGATGTCCTGAAGGGTGTTGTTCAGGGCGTGCCCCATGTGCAGCCGCCCCGTCACGTTCGGCGGAGGGATCGCCATGGAGAAGGGCGGCCGGGGCGAATCGAGGTGCGCTGTGAACACCCCCAGCTTCATCCAGTGGGTGTACCAGCGCTCCTCGATCCGTCCGGGCTCGAACGCTTTCTCGAAATCCATGTGCGGGATCACTCTGCGCGGTCCGAGGGACAAAAAAAGAAGGCGCTGGGTTGCGTCGCCCGGGGCCTCCGGGGAGCGGGCCGGGCGCCTCGAGGACTAAGAACCGCTTTCTTCGAGCTCCTTGATCCTCTTGCGGACGAGGGCCTCCGCAACCCCGGGGACGACCTCCCAGGCCACCTCGCGCACGACGCGGTCCGCCAGACGCTCCACGACCTTCTCGGCGATGAGATCGATCATCTCAGGCGTCAGAGGCGCACCCCGGCCATCCCTCGGGGGTTCGGGCGGTGCCGGCCCGGCCGCGGAGCGCGGCATCGCGACGGGGGACGGATCGGCCGGCCCGGCTCCTCCGCGCGGCATCTCCTCGGGGGATACCTCGGCGTCCTGCCAGGTCTCCGCGGGCGGCGCTTCCGGCGGAGGCGCCCAGCCTCCCGTCTCCGCCCGTGATTCGCCGGGCACAGTCGGGGTCTCCGGGAACGCCTCATCGACCAGGTCGAACTCGGCCTCGAACCCCCCGAACGAGTCGTCCGCCGCTCCGGCCGTCCCCGCGGACCCGGAGCGCGCGGCCGGGCGCCCGCTTCCCTCGTCGCGGCGCGGCACCACCTCGTCCCGGCGCAGCTTCACGGTCGACGGTGTCAATGTGTCGGCCCCCGTATCGAAGCGATCGGGCACGATGTCACCTGCGTCCATCGCGTCCCCGATCCCGACGTCCGCGAACCCGACGAACGATCCGCCGGCAGCCGGGTCGGGCGGCGCGAGGGCCGGGTGCCGCCCGGTGTCTGCGTCCAGGTCTTCGTCCGGAGGGGGAGAACCGCGAAGCGGCATTCCCCCCCCCGGACCGATCTGTCCTCCGAGAACGACGGGAGCCGCCTGGGGCGGGGACGGGCGGAGCGCCGCGTCCGGGGCGGGCGTCGCGGGGCGCATCCCCTCGCCTGCCCTGCCCGGATCGACGCGGTACACCTCCCCGCCCGAGATGATGTCCATCCGGCCGCCCTCGTCGTCGACCGCGACCGACGGTGTTGCGGCGATCAGCTCCTCGACCTTGGCAACGAGAGCCTGCGACTCGAACGGCTTCGTGATGTGTCCGTTGGCGCCGGCCGCGTCGGCCCGCTTCTTGTCGAACGGCTCGAAGGTGCCGGTCAGGAGGAGCACGGGGATGCCGGACGTGGTCGGGCTGCGCTTGAGCTGCTCGCACACCTCGTAGCCGTTCTTCTCCGGCATGATGACGTCCAGGAGGACGATGTCCGGGCGCACCTCGGCCACCTTCTTGAGGGCCTGCCCGCCTGTGCTGACGGAGACCACCCGGTAATCGGCTTCGGAAAAGGTCAGCTCCACCACCTTCTGGATGGTGATGCTGTCATCCGCCAGCAGGATCGTCTTCACCGGTCTCCCTCCTTCCGCGCGGCTCCGCCGCGGGCACGCCCAGGGACGCGAACAGTCTGTCGGTATCGAGCAGGGCGATCGCCTCGCCGTGGAAGCGGAGGACGCGCTTCACGAAATCGCCGCTCATGCCGCACCGCATGTCCTCCCGCCCCTCGCCGCCCCGAGCCTCGCCGGCGTCCTCGACGAGATCCACGCGCCCGCCGAGAAGACCGAGCGCGATTTCACCCCAGTCGCACACGATCAGCCGGTCGGCGTCCGCCGCCCCGGCCCGGTGCCCCGCGTCCTCCCGGCCCGACCAGAGCGACTCGAACCGGCGCAGGTCGTACACCGGCAGCGCCACGCCCCCGTGCAGCGTCACACCGCTCACGAACGGATGCGTCCCGGGTACACGCACGACCCGGGGGCGCTCCGTCACCTCGCGTACGATGGCGAGGGGCAGGGCCGCGCCGGCCCCATCGAGGTGGAACCCGATCAGGCGATCGGCTCCGCCGTCGCTCACAAAAGGGCGTCCTCGTCCAGGAGCAGCCGCGGGCCCGCCCCGTCCGGGAAAACGCCCCGGAAGGCGCGTCGCGGCCGCGCGAAGATGAACGCCGGGAGCGGGGCGATGTCACTCGCCGACACCTCGCGGATCGATTCGGCGCCGTCGACCGCGACGACCGCCCGCCGACGCGCTCCCTGCAGCAGCAGGTACACGGGCGCGGGGCCACGGCGCTCCCCGGCCGCGGCGTGCAGATCGAAAACCGGGAAGCGCTCGCCGCGAAACACCGCTTCGGAATCCTCGAGGTGGAAATCGGCCTCGAGCGCCGGATCGACGATTTGCGCCACCGCGTCGGCCGGCACCGCGTAACGACCCTCTCCGACGTTCACCATGAGGAGTTTCATGACCTCGGCGCCTGCCCGAGTCAGAAACTAGCCCAAAGGGTGCGCCCTGTCAAGGAAAGCGTGAGTCTTTCAGCGCCGGCGGGGAGGAACGTTGGCCCTCACCCAGTCGACGACCTCCTGGGTGGTGGCCCCGGGGGTGAACATCCGTCGCACGCCGGCCCGCTGCAGCGTCAGGATGTCCTCCTCGGGAATGATCCCGCCGCCGAACACGACGGTGTCGCCGCTTTTCTTCTCCGCAAGCAGGCGCAGGATCTTGGGGAAAATCGTGTTGTGCGCCCCCGAGAGCAACGACAGCCCTATCCCATCGACATCCTCCTGCAGGGCCGTGGCGACGACCATCTCGGGGGTCTGGTGCAGACCGGTGTAGATCACCTCGAAGCCGGCGTCGCGGAGCGCCCGGGCGATGATCTTCGCTCCACGGTCGTGGCCGTCCAGGCCGACCTTGCCGATCAGAAGCCGGACCTTCCGTTCCGTGGCCATGTCTAGAATTGCACCCGGCCTTCGCGGTAGACGCCGAAGACCGTCTTGAGGGCGTCGCAGATCTCGCCGACCGAGGCGTAGCCTCGCACGGCATCCAGGATGGCGGGCATCAGGTTCTCCCTCGTGCGGGCGACGCGCGTCAGTCTCTCCAGCGTCTGCGCGTGACGCCCGCGCTCACGTCCCTCCCGTGTGGCGCGCAGGCGCGCCACCTGCGTCTCCTCCACTCCGGGTCCGATCTTCAGGGTCGGCGTCTTCAGGACGTCCCCCTCGGAATGGCGGTTGACCCCGACGACGATCTTGTCCCCCCCGTCGACCTGTCGCTGGTACACGTAGGCCGCCTCGGCGATCTCGCGCTGCGGAAAGCCCTGCTCGATGGCCGCGACGATGCCGCCCATCTGGTCGATGCGCTTGATGTAGCTCCAGGCGTCCTGCTCCAGGCGGTCCGTGAGCGTCTCGACGAAATACGAGCCGGCCAGCGGATCGACCGTATTCGCGACACCGCTCTCCTCCGCGATGATCTGCTGCGTGCGCAGGGCGATCCGGGCCGAGTCCTCCGTCGGCAGCGCCAGCGTCTCGTCAAGGGAGTTCGTGTGCAGCGACTGCGTCCCTCCCAGCACGGCGGCCAGGGCCTGGACGGTGACACGCACGACGTTGTTGTACGGTTGCTGGGCCGTGAGGGAGCAGCCGGCGGTCTGCACATGCATGCGCAGCATCCAGGAGCGCGGGCTCTTCGCGTGGAAGCGGTCGCGCATGATGGCGCACCACATCCGCCGCGCGGCGCGCAGCTTGGCGATCTCCTCAAAGAAATCGTTGTGCGCGTTGAAAAAGAACGAGAAGCGCGGTGCGAAGGCATCGATGTCGAGCCCGGAGGAAAGGCACGACTGCACGTAGCCGATTCCGTCCGCCAGCGTGAACGCCAGCTCCTGGGCGGCCGTCGATCCGGCCTCGCGGATGTGGTAGCCGCTGATCGAGATGGTGTTCCATTTCGGCACGCGATCGGTGCAGAAGGCCACCATGTCGCTGATGATGCGGAGGGAGGGCGCCGGCGGGTAGATCCATTCCTTCTGCGCGATGTACTCCTTCAGGATGTCGTTCTGCACCGTGCCCTCGAGCCTGTCAAGAGGGATCCCCTGCTTCTCCGCCACGGCCAGATACATCGCCAGGATCACTGCGGCCGGCGCGTTGATGGTCATGGAGGTGGAGACCCGGTCGAGTGGAATCCCCTGGAACAGGATCTCCATGTCCGTGAGCGTGTCGACGGCCACCCCCTCGCGCCCCACCTCCCCCTCGGCCAGCGCGTCGTCCGAGTCGCAGCCCATCAGGGTGGGCAGGTCGAAGGCCACCGACAGGCCGGTCTGCCCGTGTTCCAGGAGGTAGTGGAAGCGGCGGTTCGTGTCCTCGGCGCTGCCGAACCCCGCGAACTGCCGCATGGTCCAGAGCTTGCCGCGGTACATCGTCGGGTGCACCCCCCGGGTGAACGGCGGCTCGCCCGGGAATCCGAGTTTCTCCCCGGGGTCCCAGGCCTTCAAGTCCTCCGGCACGTACAGCCGCTCGATCGGCAGGCTGCTGACCGTCGTGAACTCCTTCTTCCTCTCCGGCTTCCTGTCGAGGGCGGGGCGCAGCGTCCCCTCCTCCCAGTCCCGCAGGGCCCGCGAATTCAGCGTCGAGGTCCGTCCACCGTTCTTCGATTTCATCTCAGTCCTCTTTCAGGATCTCCTTGGCGATCACCAGCCGCTGGATCTCGGACGTGCCCTCGTAGATCTCGGTGATCTTGGCGTCCCTGAACAGGCGCTCGACGGGGTACTCGTTGATGTACCCGTAGCCGCCGT
>JBGPED010000103.1:0-10197 GCA_041482595.1 Acidobacteriota bacterium | reverse complement strand
CTGCTGTGTTTGACGAGGGCTCGGGCCGCGGCCAAGGCAAACGGGCCACCCGATCCGATCCCCATCACGCCGTCGTCCGGCTCGATGAGGTCGCCGGTGCCCGAGAGGAGGAACGATTTCCTGTCCGAGGCGACGAGCAGGAGCGCCTCCAGCCGGCGCAGCGCCCGGTCGGTGCGCCAGTCGCGCGCCAGCTCGACGGCGGCGCGCTCGAGGTTGCCGTGGTACTCCTCGAGCTTCGCCTCGAAGCGCGTGAACAGCGCGAAGCCGTCGGCGGCCCCCCCGGCAAAGCCGGCGAGAACGCTGTCCTTGTACAGGCGCCTGATCTTGCGCGCCGTGTGCTTCATCACCGTGTGGTCGAGCGTCACCTGCCCATCCGCGCCCATCGCCACCTTTCCCCGGTGGCGCACGCACAGCACGGTCGTCGCGCGGATCGTCACGATGATCTCCCGTCCGGCATTATGGTGGAACACCCCCCGGGGGTCAACGCGCCGCGGGGACGAGGCGCACCCGGGCGTCGACGGCGAACGAGGAGGCGCGGTCCGGGCCGGCGAGAAGCGGGTTGATGTCCACCTGCTCGATCTCGGGGCGCTCGGCCGCCATCTGGGCCAGGCGCAGGAGGGCCTCGACCAGGAACGCCTCGTCCACGGGGGGCCCGCCGCGCGCCCCTGCGAGCAGAGCGTGGCCGCGGATCCCGCGCACCATCTCGCCGGCCTCGACGTCGGTGATCGGCAGGATGCGGAACACCACGTCCTTCAGAACTTCGACGAAGATGCCGCCCAGGCCGAACATCAGGATGGCGCCCAGCTTCGGATCGCGCGCCATTCCGAGGATCGTCTCGCGGCCGCCGCGCACCATCTTCTGGACCTGGTAGCGGAGGACGGCCTGCGGCAGCGACTGGCGCATCTCCCGGCAGGCCCTTTCGACCTCGGTCGCCGAGCGCAGGTCGAGACGCACCGCGCCCGCCTCGGTCTTGTGCACCAGGTTGTCCGCGATCCCCTTCACGACGACCGGGTAGCCGAGCTCGGCGGCCGCGGCGACCGCCTGCTCATAGTCGGCGGCGATCTTCGAGGGGGCCAGGGGGAGCCCGTAGGCCCGGAGCAGCTGCTCCGTCTCCTCGGGCAGGAGGACCTGGCGGCCGGCGGACGCGGCGCCGCGCAGGGCGGCCTCGGCGCGCGCACGGTCCACGTCGAAGGTCCGCCGCGACCCTTCCGGACGCGAGCGGATGCGCCGGTAGCGATCGAGCCCCGCCATGGCGCGCGCCGCCTCCTCGGGGAACATGTAGACCGGGATGCCGGCGGTGCGCAGCTCCTCCACGCCCTGCTTGCCCTGCTCCTTCCCCATGAAGCAGGTCAGGATGGGCAGCCGCGCGTCCCGCGCCGCCCGGATGATCGCGCGCGCCACCTCGACGGCGTTGATCATGATGGGCGAGACGAAGATGACGACGAGACCGTCCAGCCCCGGGTCGTCCTTCAAGATCGACAGCGCCGCCGCGTAGCTCCGCGCGTCGGCGCCGGCCACCATGTCGACCGGGTTCCTGACGCTCGCCTCCGGCACCAGGACGCGGCGGAGCTGCTCCTGTGTCCCGGCGGACAGCTCGACGACCTCCAGGCCGAGCGTCGACAGGGCGTCCGTGGCCATGATCGCCGGCCCCCCCGCGTTGGTGAGGATGCCGATGCGGTTCCCCGCGGGCAGACGCTCGTGCGCGAAGGCGGTGGCGAGCGCGAACATCTCGCTCATCGAGTCGACCCTGATCACGCCGGCCTGCTCCAGGAGCGTGTCGTACGCCACGCCCGTCGCGGCCAGCGCCCCGGTGTGCGAGAAGGCGGCGCGCGCCCCCGCCGCGGTGCGCCCCGACTTGACCGCCAGGATCGGCTTCTTGCGCGACACGCGCCTGGCAATCGACAGGAAGCGCGTCGGGTTGCCGAACGACTCCAGGTACATGAGGACGACGTTGACGCGCGGGTCGTCCTCCCACGCTTCGATCACGTCGTTTCCTGAGATGTCGGCCTTGTTCCCCATGCTGACGAAGTAGGCGATCCCCAGGCCGATCTGGTGCGCGTGCGCCAGGATGACCTCGCCCAGGGCACCGCTCTGCGAGATGAAGCCGGCCGTCCCCGGCTCCGGACGGGTGGCCGCGAACGTGGCGTTCATGCGCACCTCGGGGTCGGTGTTGATCACGCCCATGCAGTTCGGCCCCACCATGCGGAGGCCGGCCGCGCGGACCCTGTCCCTGATGGCGCGCTCGGCGGTCTCCCCCGCCTCGCCGACCTCCTTGAAGCCGGCGGTGATCACCACGAGCCCCTTCGCCCCGCTCGCGATCGCGTCGTCGACGACCCGCGGAACGAGCTCCTTCGGCACGACCACCACCGCCAGGTCGACCGGCTCGGGGATGTCGCGGAGGCTCGGATAGCACCGGATGGAGTGAATCGACGCGGCGTTCGGATTCACGGGGTAGAGGGGCCCCGAGAATCCGTATTCGATCAGGTTGTGCAGGATCTCGCGCCCGATCGAGGTCTCCTGGCGCGAGGCGCCGACGACCGCGATCGAACGCGGTCTCAGGATCGCCGAGAGTGTCCGATCCATGTCTCCCTCCCTCCCCTGCGCCCTCGCTTATAATTCGGGACGGCATGCCCACGGACGCCACCCTGGCCCTCGGCAGGATGATCCTGGTGCTCGGGATCCTTCTGGCAGCCGCCGGCCTGTTCCTCCTCTTCGGGAAGCACCTGCCGGGATTCCTCGGCAGACTCCCGGGCGACATCTCCGTGCGCCGCGGCAACGTGCATGTCTATATCCCCCTGGGGACCTGCGTTCTCCTGAGCCTCGTCCTGACGTTGGTCCTCGCTCTCATCTCCTGGTGGCGACGCTGACGGGGCAGCGACAGATGTCCCGCACGACTTCCTCCATGATGCGGGCCCCCTGCAGGACGTTCTTCACGGAGATCCGCTCGTCGTTGCCGTGCGCCCGGTTCTGCTCCGATTCCTCCAGGACGTACGGCTCGAACCCGTAGGCCTTGATCCCCAGCGTCCGCATCAGGGCGCTCTCGGTCCAGCCCGTGAGGATAACGGGCGCCAGGACGGTGTCGGGGTGATGCCGCGCCCGCGCCCGGTCGATGGCCCGCATCAGCTCGGAGTCGACCGGCGACGCCGTCGCCGGCACCGAGACGCCGACCGGCTCGACGCTGACGCCGGGCGTGTCGATCACTCTCCTGATCTCGTCCAGGAAGGCCTGCGGATTCTGCCCCGGAAGGAGACGGATGTCCACCCGCGATTCCGCCACCGTCGGGATGATGTTCGTCTGCGGCGCCCCCTGCAGCATGGTGATGGAGATGGTATTCCGGATGATGGCGTTGAGGAAGGGATCACCCTCGATGCTCCGGCGGAACTCCGGATCCTGGAGCGACACGGTCATGTTGCGGTACTGCTCCGCCCGCTCGGGCGGCTGCAGCTCGGCGCGCGCCCTGAAGTATCCCTCCGCCGCCGGCGTCAGCACGAGCGGCGTCTCGTAGCGCGCCAGCCGGTCCAGGGCGCGCAGGAGCGCCAGCACCGCGTTGTCCTTCACGAACGGCTGCGACCCGTGGCCCGGGCGGCCGCGCGCCGTGATCTTGATCCACATCGGCACCTTCTCGGTCACGCCGACGTCGTACGAGCGCGCCACGCCCCCGACCTCGTCGATCACGCCGCCCTCGTTGATCATGAACTCGGCGTCCTTCACCAAGTCGGGCCTTTCCCGCACGATCCACTCGGCGCCCTGGGCGCCCACCTCCTCGTCCGCGGTCGCCGCGAAGATGATGTCGCGCGCCGGCCTCCCGCCCGAGCGGGCGAGGTTGACCATCGCCGCCGCTTCGATGAGACCGGTCGTCTTCATGTCGAGGGCGCCCCGGCCGTAGATGAACCCGTCCTTGACCACGCCGCCGAAGGGATCGACGGACCAGTACGGCCGCTCCGCGTTCACCACGTCCATGTGATTGAGGAGCAGGAGCGGCCTGCCGCCCCCGCTCCCCTTGAGACGCGCCACGAGATTGGCGCGCCCCGGCGCGAACTCGAAGATCTCGGCGGAAATCCCCTCCCGGTCGAACCAGTCCTTGAAGAACCGCGCGCCGCGCAGCTCGTTCCCCGGCGGGTTGCTCGTGTCGATCCTGAGGTAGTCGCGGAGGAGACCGACGATCTCGTCGTCGGTCAGGGGCGGCTTTGCGGCTCCCGGGGCGTTCTTCGTCCTGCCCGCCGCCCCGAGCGCCAGGACCGCACCCAGGACGATCGCCGTCGGCACCGCGAGCCGCAGCAGCCGTGCACCGCCTGGATGTCCCCGACGCAGCATCGTTCCTCCCGTAATCGCCCTTTGTACTCCATGACGCCCCGCGACTCAAGACGCGCCGCCGGAGTGCTGTGACCGTGCTCCTTGACACCCGATGGCACCGCTCCGTAGCATGTGCCGGCTCAGGAGACCCGCATGACCACATCGTACCGCGAGCGGAACATCGACCTGTCGATCGGCTACGCCTCGGTCGCCCTGTTCGGGATCTCGATCGCCGTGCTGATCTGGTTCCTCCTGGCGCTCGTGGACCGCCCCGAGCCGGTGGTGAGCTTCGTCCACCGGGAGATCGAGCGCGCCACCGACGGCCGCGGCGACGCGCGCGCCACGTTCAACGTGCTGCTCGTCCTGGTCTGGGGGGCGCTGCACTCGGTCATGACGCGCCCGCGCTTCAAGATCCACCTTCAAAAGGTCCTGCGGCCGCACCTGGAGCCGGCGGTCTATTCCCTGGTCGCGAGCGGCGGGCTCATCGGCGTCTGCCTGCTGTACCGGCCGATCCCGCGCGAGGTGTACCTGCTCGAAGGGGGCGCCGCACTCCTAGTGCGCCTGCTGTTCTATGCCGGCTGGGCGCTCTTCCTGTACTGCTTTTTCCACCTCGACGTCCTGGAGATCGTCGGGCTGCGGCCGATCTTCCGTTATCTCGACGGGGTCGCCCGGCCGCTCGCGCCTTTCCGTCCCAGCGGGCCGTTCCTCTGGGTGCGCCATCCCGTCGAGCTGGCGTTCCTGGTCGCCTTCTGGGCGGCGCCGATGATGACGGTCGGCCATCTCCTGTTCGCGACCGTCATGACCTTCTACACGTTCCTCGGCGTCGATCACGAGGACCGGCGCATGCTCGAGCTGCACGGACCGGGATACGCCGACTACATCAAGAAGGTGCCTCAGATCCTGCCGCTGCCGCGTTGAGCGACCGCAGGCCGATGCCGCCCCGCCCGGCCCTCGCCCTCCTCCTGGTCGTCACGTTCCTGTGCTGCCTGCCGGCGGTGAACGCCCCGTTCACCTACGACGAGCACGCCGGCATCGAGGACAACCGGGTCGTCCACCCCGGCGCGCGTCTCGCGGAGGCGGTCGCGTTCCGCTACTCGCCCGACCAGGCGCGCCCGCTCTTCTTCGCTTCGCTCCTTTTGGACGCCGACCTGTGGGGGATGCGGCCCGCCGGCTTCCGCCTGACCAGCTTCCTCCTGCACCTCGCGTGCGGTGTTCTTCTCTGGCTCCTGCTGGCGCGGCCGCCCGGCACCCCGGAGACGGCGCTCGCCGGCACGGCGGTGTTCCTCCTGCACCCGCTGCAGTCGGAATCGGTGCTGTACATCTGGGGGCGCTCGGAGGTGCTGTCGACGCTCTTCGGCCTGGCCGCGATGCTCCTGGCGCTGCGGGCCGGCGAGCGGTCCGATCGCTTCCCTGCTTTGTGGGCCGGGGCGCTCGCCTGCATGGCGCTCGGCCTGGCTTCAAAGGAGGAGGCGGTCACAGTACCGATCATCTTCTTTCTGTGGTGGACGCTCGCCGAGGGACGACCGGCGAGGCCGGGACTGACGCGCGCCATAGCACTCGCCGTGCCGGTCATCCTCTTCATGGTGGTCCGCGCCGTCGCGCTCGGGGACGTCGGCCGGCAGGTGTACGTGCGGAGTGTCGGCGACAACATCCTCGGTCAGGGCGTCGCGACGCTCGAGATGATCCGCCTCTTTTTCCTGCCGATCGGCCAGACGGTCGATCACCCGACCGACGTCCCCGGCGCCGTCCTCGGGGCATTCGCGGTCGCCGCGTGCGCCGCGCTCGTGGCCGCGGCGGGCTGGGTCGCGGCCGCCGCCGTGCGCCGCTTTCGGGACCGGCCGGTCGCCGCGAGGCTCGCCTGCGGCATCCTGATCGCCGCGGTCGCGACCGTGCTTTACTGGCTCGTGCCCCTGCCCGACCTCGTGTGCGAGAGGCGGCTGTATTTGCCCCTCGTCGGGGCGGCGCTGTCGGTGTCGGCGCTCCTGTCGGGCTGTGGACGACGGGGCTGGCTGGCCGCGGGCGCGCTGGCTCTTCTGCTCGCTCCCGCGATGGAGCTGCGCGCGCGCGTCTGGGCCGATCCGATCCGCCTGTGGAGCGAGGCGGCGCACCGCGCGCCGCGCAAGGCGCGCCCCCTGATCAACCTGGGCGTGGTGGCCGCGGAGAAGGGAGAGAAAGGCAGGGCGTCCGAACTGTTCGGCCGGGCCATCGCGCTCGAGCCGCGGAACGCCGAGGCGCTGTTCAACCGCGGCAAGCTGCACCTCGACGCCGGCGAGTACGCGCAGGCGATCGAAGACCTGAAGTCCGCGGTGGACTCCAACCCCGGTCTCGTGCGCGCGCGCATCAACCTGGCGATCGCCCGCATCGACACGGGCGATCTCGGCGGCGCGGAAGAGGACCTGCGCGCCGCCCTCGCGATCGAGCCCAGGAACCCCCGCGCCCTCACCAACCTGGCGGAAGTCATGCGCGCCACGAACCGGACGGGCGAAGCGGTCGCCCTGTACCGCGCGGCGCTCGACGCCGACCCGACCTACTCGCACGCCGCCGCCCGCCTCGGCGTGACCCTGGAAAACCTCGGCGACCGACAGGGCGCGCTCGGCGCCTACCGCGAGTTCCTCGTGCGCGGCACGACGTCCATCACCGACCTGCGGGCGGTCGAAGTGAAGATCCGGACGCTGGAGCAGCCGACGGCCACGAGTGCTCCCGTCCACTGAAATCGGCCTCCCGTCCGCCGCGGCGCGGCCAGAATGCCGTATAATGAAACGTTTCCAAAAATCAGGGGACGCCAGCGAACCAGGACATTTTCGAACGTCCAGTGCAGGCAACGGCCCGAACGGCTGCGAAACCGGCCTGGATCATGGAGTACGCGCACTTTGGGGCGACCGCCGACGTGATCAGGAAACTGGCTCTCGGGATTCTCCTCTGCGCCCTGGCGGCCGAGGCCCGGGCCGCCACCTGCGCAACGGTCGGCGCCTGCACATCGACCGCGGCCTGCGACTGGAACGCGGCGGCGACGTGGAACTGCGGCCACGTCCCGTCCAAGGGAAGAGGCGACACCTGCGTCATCACGGCGAACACCAGCGTCATCCTCAGCACGGATACCCTGGGCTGCGACAGCATCACCATCAGCGGGACGTGGGTCTTCGATGAATCGCCCGTCGGACGCGATGCCAACGGCTACAGGACCTTTACGGTCGGCGGCGACATCACCGGCAACGCAGGCGGCACTCTGCGAATGAGGGCCGGCCACCGGCTTGCCTTCGACACGACCAAGGCACCGCGCGTCTTCACGGTCAACGATGGCTTCGTCCTGGACATCCAGGGGCAGGTCCACGAGACTGCGATTGCCGGGCTCTCGGACGACGCGGTCAACCCGGTGGACTGCGGCCAGGGTGCTCCCGGGCGCGAATTCACGATCGCGCCGGACAGCGGAGCGCCCGTGGCCCACAAGGCGGGGCGGGTCGTGTTCCTGAGCGGCCGGGCGCGCAACCGACAGTTGGAAATCCGTGCGAGTGCTGCGAGCGGTTTCAGCGTCTGCACCGATACCGTCGATGCGACGAGCGGCAGCGACACGAGCGGCGGCCAGCGTCTCACGCCGCACGCCAACCGCAGCGCCTTCTGCACGGCGTCCGGGAAGCCCTCGGCCTGCTGCACCGGCCAGGGCCGGGGCACCTGTCCGAAAACACCCGTCAGCCGTCACAGCGAGCCCGCGCCATACGGGAGTGCGGCATGCACCGGCTCGAAACTCCCCTACGCCTGCTGCACCGGGGCCGGGACCGGCAACTGCACCGGAGCGATCCCCGCGGTGGGCGACCGCATCGCCATCGTCTACGACGCCTGGATCTATCAAAGCGCCGGAACGAACGGTTACCGGATCGTCGGCGACCTCGGCACCGGCATCGACCCGATGCCGATCCTCAAGGCGGTCAACATCGCCAACGCCGGTACGCACGCCGTTTTCAGCACGAGCTCGGTCGAGTTCCTCGCCAAGGCGGGTGCCACGACGCCCGACCTGGAGTACGTGAACTTTCACGACTACGCTCCCTCCATCGACGGTGTCCGATACTCCGGGGCGCGCAACTGGACCGTACGCTGGTCCGCTTTCCACGACGTCACGCCGAACACCCAGGGGGACACGAACGCCACGCTGGCGGCCGGTTCGTCGGACTTCAGCGCCGACAACGTCGCCTTCGAGGACAACGTCTTCTACCGGACGCATGGCGTCGGACCCCACCTGAACGAGGGCGGCTTCCTGCCCGCGACGGGCTGCAAGTTCCTGCGCAACCTTCTCTTCGACTCCTGTCTCACCGGGATCAACGAGTGCGGCGGCATGCAGGCGGACAACTGCACCGGCGGCGAGGCGGCTTACAACGTCGTCTATGACTACTACGCCGGAGCTAATCCGGCCCCGATCGCCTTCACCCTCGGCATGCACGGCATCGGCGCGTCCATGCACCACAACTGGGTGGTCAACAGCTCCTCCGGACCCGTGGCGATCGGCGCCAGGGCGGCAGAGATCCAGGGCACCGGCCTGACCCACAATTACGTCAGTCACATGGCCGGCGGCGGAGGCGACGGCGGCAGCTACTTCTCGAACGTCATCCGCGACTACGGCCTCGGGCAGACCGGCCTCGCGAGCGGCATCGTGAACCCCATCGTCGCCGCGGGCAATTACATCCTCGGCGTCGAGCCCGACATCCAGGCGAGCGCCGACTGCACGGGCAACAACCGCTGCGGCCGGATCGGTCTCCAATACATCAAGAGCCTGTCGAACGACAACCGGAGGCCGACCGTCGCGACGGATAACATCGTGGTGTCCCTGGCCTCCTATCCCGGTTGGGGGAACGACGGCCGGTGCGTCGAATTCGATGGCTACGATTTCTCCGGCGGGGGCGGGATCGACGCCGATTGGGATGCGACGGTCGAGCACCTGACGTGCGACGGGCGCGGCCCCGCCGTGCCGATCAGGGGTCTGAGTTTCGACCAGCGTAATGCGTCGATCGTCCCTGCCATCACGATACTCGGAAGGGATCTTGCCATGCTGTTCAACAACGACGGCTACGCCGTGTCGTGCACCACCCAGCCGGGCGTCGACGAGATCCTCGAGAACAACTACTCCCTGAGGACCGCCACCACACTCGAGTGGGGCGGTGACTACGCGGTCGCCTCGGAGTGCACAAGCGCACCGGACCTCGTCATGGTGCCGTACCTGGACTACTTAGATCGGGGGAACGGCGATTACAACCTGGCCCTCGCCTCGGCGGACCTCGTCGCCGGGAGCGTTCCTCCTGGCTCACCCATCGGCGCCCGAGCCTTCCGCTTCAGCCGCGCCTCGCTGCAGTCCCTCTGGGCCACCGATCCCGGTGTCGCCAACGCCTTCTGCGCCGGACCAGGGACGCCTTCATCCTGCTGCACGGGAAGCGGTACGGGGACATGCAGCGAAAGCGTGATCACCTTCGACGGCGAGTTCCCGGCCGACGTGGCGAACGTCGACAACCGTGACACCGACGGCGACGGTGTCCTGGATCTGCACGACAACAGCCCGGCGACCTGGAACCCTGACCAGTTCGACGCGGACGGCGACGGAGTCGGCGCCGCGTCTGATTGCAACGACGCGAACCCCGCGGTCTATCCGGGGGCGGTCGAAACCTGCAACGGCCTCGATGACAACTGCGACGGTCTGGTCGACGAGGGGCCGGGGGGTGTGGATCCCGATCGGGACACGATCGCCTCCGCCTGCGACAACTGTCCGTTCACCTGGAATCCCCTGCAGCAGGACATGGATTCCGACCGGCAGGGGGATTTCTGCGATCTGGACGACGGAGTGATCTACATCCTGATGCCCGACCGAGTCAGCGTCGGCTGGCAGCTGGAAACGGGGTTCGATTCGTTTAACGAATACCGGGG
>JBGPED010000102.1:0-10228 GCA_041482595.1 Acidobacteriota bacterium | reverse complement strand
GGGCGTGGTCGCGGCCATCAAGATCGACCCCAAGTCGGGCGAGATGGCGCTGGGCTGGGAGATCGTGATGCCGCCGTTCGACTACGACCTCGGCGACGCGGGCAAGGGGCCCTCGGAGGGCTGGATGTTCTGGACCTCCTACAACACCGAGCGGGCCACCGGGAAGCTCGAGGTCACGTCCACGCAGCGCGACCGCGACTACATCGCGGCCATCGATTGGCGGGCGGCGGAGAAGGCGGTGGCCGACGGAAAGGGCGACGTCATCGGGGGCGTGAAGGTCCTCGACCCGAAGAAGGTCCCGGGGGTCGTGTACTTCATGCCCTGCGGCAAATCGCCGCACGGCGTCGACGTCTCGCCCGACGGCAAGTGGATCATCGGCTCGGGCAAGCTGCAGGGGGTCACCACCGCCTTCAACTTCGAAAAGATCCAGACGGCGATCCGCAACAAGGACTTCACCGGCGACGAGGACGGCATCCCGGTCCTGAAGTACGAGTCGATCAAGGACGCCGAGGTGGCGGTCGGTCTCGGCCCGCTGCACACCCAGTTCGGCCCGAACGGCATGGCCTACACGTCGCTGTTCGTCGACAGCGCCATCGCCTCATGGAAACTCGGCACCTGGGAGGTCGTCGACAAGGTGCCGATGTCCTACTCCATCGGCCACCTGACCGCCGCCGAGGGTGACACCGTCGACCCGGACGGCAAGTATCTCGTCGGCCTCAACAAGCTGTCGCACGGCCGGCATCTGTCTGTCGGGCCGTCGCAGCCCGAGTCCTCGCAGCTGGTCGACATCAGCGACGAGAAGATGAAGATCCTCTATGACGCCTTCACCGAGCCGGAGCCGCACTACGCCCAGATGATCAAGGCGGACAAGCTCCATCCGATCGAGGTCTATCCCAAGGAAGAGAACAAGCACCCGCTGGCGATCTGGGACGTCAAGGACGCCGGCGTGACCCGGCAGGGCAGCAAGGTGCTGGTGAAGATGGTCGCGGTGCGCTCGACCCTGACGCCGACTTCGTTCGAGGTGAACCAGGGGGACGAGGTCAAGATCGCCATCACCAACATCGAGCAGACGACCGACGAGTTGCACGGTCTCGGCCTGCTCGACTACAACATCAACATCGTCGTGGATCCGGGGGAGACCAAGACCGTCACGTTCAAGGTCGACAAGAAGGGGGTCTTCCCCTATTACTGCACCAACTTCTGCTCGGCACTCCACCAGGAGATGCAGGGCTACCTGATCGTCAAGGGACGGTAGGATCCCGATGCGCGCGCTGCTCGACCGTCTGAGTCGCTTCCTGGAGTCAAGCGTCGATCTGGGACCGCGCGGTCTCGTCGTCATCGCGGCGGCCCTGCTGATCCCGGTCTACCTGTTCCCTCTCTGGCAACTGACCATGTTCGCGCCGCAGTACCCGGACGGGCTGCGGCTGCAGATCTACTCCTACAAGCTCGACGGCGGGAACGGCGGCCAGGACGTCAAGGAGGTGAACGTCCTGAACCATTACATCGGCATGCCTGCGCTGACCACGGAAGCGTTCACCGAGTTCAAGTGGATCCCGTTCGTGGTCGGAGCGATCGCGATCCTGTGTCTGCGCGCCGCCGTGCTCGGCAAGATGATCATGCTCGTCGATGTGGTGGTGATATACGGCTACTTCGCCCTGTTCTCGCTCTGGTCGTTCGCCTACAAGCTGTACACCTACGGCCACAACCTGTCATCGGAAGCGGCCGTGAAAGTGCCCCCGTTCATGCCGCCGATGTTTGGCTACCGGAAGATCGCCAACTTCGAGGTCTACTCGTACCCCGGCGCGGCGTCGTACGCCATCGGCGGCGCCTGCATCGCCCTGCTCGGGGCGCTGGTGCTGGGCTGGATGCAGAGCCGGCTGCGGACCGCGCGAGCCTGATGATCCTGCTCTTTCTCATCCTCGCCGCGGCGCTCGCCGGGGACGCGCACGCGGCGCCGGCGGGCGCCCCCGATGCCGACCATGCGACCCTCCCGGGCGCCCTCGAAGGGCGCCCCGCCACCGGCGAGGTCTCTCCCCTGCAGACGCGGGTCGACGCGGCGGCTCCCGGCGACACCATCGAGGTCGGGCCGGGGACGTACCGCGGCGACCTGCTGATCGACCGCCCACTGCGGCTCGTCGGCGCGGGGAGGCCGCTGCTCGTCGGTTCCGGGCGCGGCAGCGTCGTCCGAATCCGCGCCGCCGGGGTCACATTGGAAGGGTTCGACATCGACGGCCTGGGCGGCGGCGACCTCGGGCGCGACACGTCGGGCATCCACGTCGCCGCGGCGCGCGCCGCGATCCGTGACTGCCGGGTCCGCAACTCGATCTTCGGGATCTATCTGCGCCAGGCCGACGGCGCCAGCGTCGTGGGCTGCCGGGTCCGCGGCATCACCGGCCGGCAGCCGGGCGAGAAGGGGTCCGGCATCCACGTCTGGAACACCAACGGGTTCCGGCTGGAGGGCAACGAGATCAGCGACGTGCGCGACGGGCTCTACGTCCAGTCGTCGCCACGGGGTATCATCATCGGGAATGTCGCGCGCGACCTGCGCTACGGGCTGCACTACATGTATTCCGACGACAACCTGTTCGAGGACAACACCTTCGAAACCGGTGCCGCCGGAACGGCGATCATGTACTCGCGCCGCATCGTATTCCGCCGCAACCGCTTCCTGCGCAACCGCGGCTTCGCGTCGGTGGGGCTCCTGCTGAAGGCCTGCGACGACGTCCTCGCCGAGGACAACCTGATCGCCGACAACGCACGCGGCATCTTCCTGGAGGGGTCGAACGACAACGTCATCCGCCGCAACGTCGTTGCCGCATCCGACATGGCGATCGTGCTGTACGACTCCTGCGCCCGCAACCGGATCACCGGCAACTCGTTCGTCGGCAACATGACGCCGCTGTTCCTGGTCGGCCGCCGGACCGACACCGTCTTCGACGGCAACTACTGGTCGGACAATGACGAGCCGGACCTCGACGGCGACGGCAGGAGCGACCGGCCGTACCGGCTGTCGAACATCTTCGACCACTTCCGCGGCAACCTGATCGCCGCCGACCTGTTCGCGCAGGGCCCGGCGGCGTTCGCGATCGCCGCTGCCGAGCGGTCGTTCCCGGTGTTGCAGTCGATCCCGGTCGAGGACCGCTCGGCGCTCGTGCGCCCGCCGGTCCTCGCCGACGTGCCGACCGCGCGGCCGGCGGAGCGGGTCGCCGACCCGCGCGCCCTGGCCGGGTCGCTCGTGCTGTTCGCGGCCGGCGTTGCCGTCATGCTGCACGGCGGGCGGCGCCGCGCCGCTTCGCCGGAGGAACGGACGTGATCGCGTTTCGATCCTTCGGCAAGAGCTTCGGGCGCCACGCGGCGGTCGAGTCGCTGTCGCTCGAGGTGGCGGCCGGCGAGGCGGTCGCCCTGATCGGCCCGAACGGCTCCGGCAAGACGACCTCGCTGAAGGCGGGCGCCGGTCTCATCCGGCCGACGGCGGGTGAGGTCCTGCTCGGCCGGCCCGGTCGTCCCGCCTCCGAGCCGGAGGCGCGGCTCGCGCTGTCGTACCTGCCGCAGCGGGTGTCGTTCCCCGACTCTCTCACGGGGTCGGAAGTCGTCGACTTCTACCGCCGGCTGCGCGGTGCGCCCGCCGGCCGCGCCGCCGAGGTGCTGCGCTTCGCGTCGCTCAACGGTGCCGGCGACCGCGCCGTCGGGACTTACTCCGGGGGGATGACGCAGCGCCTGGGGCTCGCCGTCGCCATGCTGCCGGATGCGCCGATCCTGCTCCTCGACGAGCCGACCGCGGCGCTCGACCCGGACGGCCTCTGCGCCTTCTATGGCCTGGTGCAGCGCCGCAGGCAGGAGGGGAAGACGATCCTGTTCAGCTCGCACCAGCTCGGCGACGCCGAGCGGCTCGCCGATCGCTTCGCCGTCCTCGTCGAGGGACGCCTGGTGGCGCTGCTGTCGGCGGCCGACATGGCGGCGCGCCTGTCGGATCGCGGCGTCATGCGTCTGCGGCTCGACCGCCGGCCGCCCGATCTCCTGGCGGCGCTGCGGCCGGTCGCGCCGCGGGCGTCCTGGGCCGGCGACGAGCTGGTCGTCCCGGGGCCGACCGCCATCCGCCCGGTGGTGCTCGACCGGCTGCGCGCCGCCGGTGTTGTGATTCGCGCCCTGACCGTCGAGGAAGGCCGCCTCGACCTGCTGTACAGCGAGCTGGTCGGTCGGAGCGAACCGGATCGGCCGCCGGAGCCGCACCCGTGAAGCGCGCCCGCGTCGCCGCGCTCGTCGCTCTCTTCGTGGCCCCCCTGGCAGCCGCCACGGCCTCCTGCTCCTCCGGCCCCGCCCGGCCGTCGGCGGTCGACACGGTGAACGACACGTGCGGCTCGTGCCGGATGGCGGTCAGCGATAAGCACTTCGCGGCGCAGATCGTCGCGCCGAACGAGGAGCCGCGTTTCTTCGACGACCTCCGCTGCCTGCGCGATTACCTGGCGAACGTCCCGTCGCTGCCACCGCGCGCAGTCGCGTACGTCGCGGATCATCGCACCGGATCCTGGGTGCGCGCCGCGCGCGCCGTCTACGTCGAGGTCCCGTCACTGTCGACGCCGATGGGGTCGCACTGGGTCGCCTACACCGACCCCGGTTCGCGCGACGCCGACCCGTACGCCCGCGGCGGCGTGGCGCTGCCGGCTGCGGCGATCTTCGGGACCGGCCCGCTGCCGGACGCCGGCACGGACGGGAGGGGTCGCGGTGAGGACCACGATGCCTGAACGTTCGGTCCTGATGCTGTGCGCCAGGCAGGAGCTGCTGCTCGCCCTGCGGTCGCGCTGGACGCAGATCTTCACGATCGCCTTCGCGGCGCTGGCGTTGGCCGTCGCCGGCTCCGGCTACGTGCTGTCGGGCGGCTACGGCGTGCAGGACTTCGCGCGCACCGCCGCGTCGCTGGTGCAACTCGTCCTGCTGCTGGTGCCGCTGACGTCGCTGGTCATCGGCGTGCTCGCTCTCGCGCCCGAGCGCGGCGCCGCCGAGCTGCTGTTCTCGCAACCGGTAAGGCGCCGGTCGATCCTGCTCGGCAAGCTGCTCGGTCTGTTCGAGGCGCTGGTGGCGGCGCAGGCGATGGGGTTCGGACTGGCCGGGCTCGTCGTCTTCTGGCAGTCGGGCGAGGAGGGGTTCGGCGGCTTCCTGCTGCTGGTGCTTGGCTCCGCCGTGCTGACCGCCGTGTTCCTGGGGATCGCGGCGCTGGTCAGCGCCGGGGCGACCGGCCGCCGCAGGACCCGCGCGCTGGCCATCGCGCTGGTCATCTGGCTCGTGGCGGTCGTGCTGTTCGACGTCGCGGCGCTCGGCGCCGCCTCGCTCCTGCCATCCGGGATCGCCTCGCGCCTGCTGTGCGTCGCCGTCCTCGTCAACCCGGTCGACGCGGTGCGCACCGGCACCCTGCTCGGGGCCGAGGGGACGACCGCCTTCGGCGCCGCGTCACTCGCCTTCTTCCGCTTCACCGGCGGCTCGCTCGGTGCCGTCCTGATGCTGACCGCCTCCGCCCTCTTCTGGATCGTCCTGCCGCCGCTGCTGGCCGTGCAGCGCCTGCATCGCAGCGATATCTGATCGCGGCGTGACGCGGCATCGAAGTCCAGCACGACGGTGTTGTCCGGTTCCCGCGATGTTGCGGGGTGATCGAGGAGTAGAACATGGGCAGCCCGGCATCACTCATCTGGGAACTGCTGTTCAGCGCAGCCGGGGCCGGTTACTTCATCTACGGAAAGAAGCAGAGGGCCACGGTGCCGTTCGTGTGCGGACTCGTGCTGATGGTCTTCCCCTATTTCGTGTCGAGCATTCTCCTGCTGGTGATCCTCGGCGTCGGGCTCATGGCGCTGCCTTATTTCGTCAGGCTGTAGGACCGCACGGTGGAGACGCTCCTCGCGCTGATCGTCTTCCTCTTCCCGGCCTCCGAGGTCGCTCTCGCGTTCGTGAAGCGGGCCCGCCGGGACGTGGCGACGATCGAGGACCGCGGCTCGATGCGCCTGCTCTGGTTCACGATCATCGCTTCGGTCGCGCTGGCCGTCGTCTGCGCCGGGCTGCCCGTCACGCGCCTGCGGATGGCGGCGGCCCCGCGCGCGGCCCTGGTGCTCGGCCTCCTCGTCGGCGGTCTCGCTCTTCGCTGGTACGCCATCTTCACCCTGGGGCGACTGTTCACCGTCGACGTCGCCATCCGCAGCGATCACACCCTGGTCGAGACGGGTCCCTACCGTCACGTCCGGCATCCTTCTTATACAGGGGTGCTGGTCGCCTTTCTCGGCGTCGGGTTCTACTTCGATAACTGGCTGAGCATTGCGGTGCTCATCGTTCCGATCGGTCTCGCCGTGATGCGGCGCATCCGCGTGGAGGAGGCGGCCCTGTCGAGGACCTTCGGTGCGGCCTATTCCGACTACTGCGCGCGGACCAAGCGGTTGATTCCGGGAGTCGTGTAGTGGGCGCTGGCCGGACGGCGAGGGGCACCAAGGGGGGAAGCACGTCAACGTCCCACGCTGATTTGTTCCGGACGCGGGTTCGACTCCCGCCGCCTCCATCACCTGTCTCTGTTACTTCCCTCACCTACTATTGGGCGTATAGATTCTTTCTTCGTAACTTCTCTGCGTTTTGCAGAGAAGATTTGGTTGCGGCCGGAAGGCCGCGCTGGGAAGTTCAAGCTGCGATTCCAAGTCCGGTTGGACCGCCGCGTCCCTATTTTTTCGACGGCCGCATCGCCGCACGGAGCTTGTCGGCAAGCGAGCCAAACCCTTCGGACTGCGCCGGGCCCTGATGCTCCGCGTACTCGCGGACCGCGCTAGTCTCCCTGGCCTCGAGGACCGCTTTGCGACTCAACTGGATCCGCCGGCCCGCCGGGTCTATGTCGAGCACGATCACCTCGATGTCGCTCCCGACGGGAAACGCCTTCCTGAGGTCGCCATCCTTTTCAACTCCGGTCTCTGTGAGATGGATGAGACCGGTGCGTCCCGGCGCCAGGAAAACGAACACGCCGTAATTCTCGTGCCGCTCCACCTTGCCCGTGAGGCGAGCACCGGGCACGATCTCCACCCGAGGTCGGGGCTGCGGGGATTCGGATCCCGCGGCGTCCCCGCTGTCACGCGCACCCCCGGCCTTCGCGGAACCTTCCTCCAGCACCGCAACGCCGATCCTCTTCCGTTCCAGGTCGAAGCTGAGGATCTCGACGGCTACCGCGGCACCGGGCTGAACGGCGGCCTTCCATCCACCCCTCTTCCCCGTGGGTGCGAACGTGGACACGTGCGCCAAGGCCTCGATCCCCGGCTCCATCTCGACGAAGACGCCAAAGTCGGCAACCCGGGTGACCTTTCCCGTCAGCACCTGGCCGACCTTGTACTTCTCAGCCACTGTCGACCAGGGATCGGCCTGCAGTTGCTTCAGCCCGAGCGAGATCTTTCGCCCGTCGTCGTCCACGCGGAGGACCTTGACCGTGATCTCGTCGCCGGGCCGGACCACGTCCGTGGGATTTCCCACCCGTGACCAGCCCATCTCCGACACGTGGAGGAGACCCTGGACTCCGCCTCCGAGGTCGACGAAGGCGCCGTACGCGAGCACCGACACGACGCGGCCGGACAGGACGGCGCCGGGGACGGCGGTGCGCCGGATCTCCTCGGCCCTCTCACCCTCCTCTTCCTGCAGGAACGTGCGCCGGGAGACGACCAGTTCCTTGCCATCCTCTTTGCATTCGATGATTCGGAACGTGTAGGCCTGTCCTACGTGGACCGAAGGATCGGCGGTGAAACGGGTGTCGATCTGGGAGATCGGGCAGAAGGCGCGCTGCCCCCCGACTCGGACCTCGTATCCTCCCTTGATCGCCTTCTCGACACGTCCCTCCACCGGGAGTCCGGCCCGGAAGGCATCGTTCAGGCGCTGTCGCGTGGCGCCACCCCGGGCGAGCTTGTGGGAGAGCTTCAGACCGCCGACCGTCGAGACGACGACGGCCCGGACGGTGTCTCCGACCTTCACCTGGACGTCGCTGTCCGGATCGGCCAGTTCCTCGATGTCGATGGTCGCTTCGCCCTTTCCGCCAATATCGACGAACGCCACCTCCGGCCCGACCGCCACGATGGTCCCCTCGACCGTGTCTCCCTCCTGGTGGAACCTCGGCGCGAGTGATTCCTCCAGCATCCGGGCGAAATCCTCGTTTTCCCCGGAAGGAGGTTCAGGCGGCCTCGCGCTGGCCTTGGGGGGGACGGAATCGGGCCGTGGGCGGTCGGAGGATTCGTCATCGACGGGCATCTGGGGACCTCTTCTGGTTGCGGGCATTTTATCAGCATCCCGGCAGTCAGACAGGCTCCCGTCTATCAGGCACGGCATGACAGTTCGGTCCGCGCCGCGGCGCGTTCCGGGCTCATCCAGCTGGGCGGGCGGTTCGGCTGGCTCGAGTCGACCCCGGCCCTCGTGCTCCTGGGTACGGCAGTCGTGGTCGAGATCCTGGCCGACAAGTATCCCGTTGTCGATCACGTGCTGGACGGGATTGGCCTGTTCGTCAAGCCCCTCGCCGGAGCGCTCGTCATGGCCTCGACCCTGAGCGAGACAAGCTCCCTGGCAGCCGTGGTCCTCGCCCTCATGCTCGGGATGCCGGCCGCCGCGGGCGTGCACTTGGTCAAGGCCAAGATGCTTCTTGTCTCGACCGCCACGACGCTGGGACTCGCGAACCCGGCCCAGAGCGTGGTCGAGGACGCCATCTCGTTTGCCGGCTCACTGCTGTGCGTCCTCGTCCCCGCGATTGCCCTGGGCCTCATCCTTCTTCTCATTCTCGTCGTCATCCTGCGCCGGCGCCGCCTCACCGGGTGAGCCGCTCGTCGCGGGTGGATCTGGGGCACAATATTCCCCGCGACTGTCGAGGGCACCGGGCGGCGCGAACCGCCTGCGGCGCCCGCCGGCGCGCCGATTCCTGCACCCGCCCGTGGGTTGGCGGAGGACGCATCGAGTGCTCAACATCTTTGTCGACGCGGACGGTTGCCCGGTCAAGGACGAGGTCTACCGCGTGGCGTGGCGGCACGGCCTCGGCGCGACCCTGGTGTCGAACTCGCGCATTAAGGAGTACGTCCGCTACTACAACCAGTCGCGGCCGCAGCTCTCCCTGGAGAGAAACGCACTGATTCCGCGGAGCGTTGAGCCGTCGGCGCTCGGTGCCGTCGTGGCTGTCCCCCAGGTCGGCGGCTTGCATCACCGATACACCCGGGCAGCGTAACCCGGCTCTTCAAAATCACGGATGGTCCCTATTCGCGCAGGACGGTTGCGTCTAATCTCGACCCGGTCGATCCCCGGCGGCGTGACTCCTGAGCCGATTCTGCTCGTTTCAACGAGGCCGGCCATGGGCTGCACCAACGATCGCGTTCGCTTCTGGGTCACTTTCGACCCGGATGGACTTTTCAGTAGGGACAGGGGTCGGCAGTTGACGGCATCTGACATTCTGGCTAGAATCTAGCCAGAATGCGGTACGAGATAGAGTTCGCCCCGCAAGCTGCCCAGGACTATCGGGACCTCGACGCGCACGTCCGCGGGGGTGTTCGAGATGCTATTGAAACCCATCTTCGCCACCAACCGACGAAGACGAGTAAGAGCCGGATCAAGCGGCTCCGCGGCCTATTGCGGCCACAGTATCGCCTGCGCGTGGGCGACGTCCGGGTCTTCTACGACGTGAGCGAGAAAACGGTGGAAATCCTGGCCATCGTTGAGAAGTCGCGGGCTAACGAGTGGCTTGAAAGGTGTGGTGAAAAGTCATGAAGAAGGTAGCGCTGTCCGAAGCCAAGGATGACCTGTCGCGTATCCTCCGCCAAGCGGAGAAGGAAGAGGTCATCATTACCCGCCACGGTAAACCAGCCGGCGTTCTGATCGGCTTCAAGTCAGAAGATGACTGGTTCGAATACCGGCTTCAGAATGACGCTCGGTTCTTGAGCCGCGTGGAGGCGGCGCGACGGAATCTGAAGGCAGGGCACGGCATCAGCATCGAAGACCTCGAGAAGTGATGCCGGGCAGGTGGCGCATAGGAATTTTAAGCTGCGCTCCGGGGTCCGGTAAGGCCTATTCTGTCAACTTCGGCCTCGATCGTGGGAAGCGGAACAGGGCGGGAGACGGGGCGGGACCTGGCGGCGGGGGATTCAAGCTGCGCGGTGGGCGGGTGGCGGGCCTGGCGGGGGGTGGCAAGGCGACGGGTGGACACACGCCGGACATCCCGACGATGGGATCCGGTGGGGCGGCCTACCAGTCT
>JBGPED010000101.1:0-10230 GCA_041482595.1 Acidobacteriota bacterium | reverse complement strand
GGAACGATTCGGGGCTCTCGATCCGCATGCCGCCCTCGGAGATGTCCGAGACGGTGCCGCCGCACATCTTCGCGTCGGTGCCGAAGCGGACCGGCAGCCGGCGCGGGATGCGCGGCTTTCCCTTCCTCTTGTCGAGTTCGGGTTTGTCCATCACACGGCTCCCCGGGAAAATCTAGTGCGCCCCGGCGCGCGGCGCCAGCGATGGTGCTAACATCTTCGCCCCGGCCCCGGTCCGCAGGCGGGGCCCGCGCGTGACGATGAGCCAGTTCCGACGCAAAGCACCTGTGCTGTGCGCCCCTGTCCTGTTCCTGAGTATCGTCCTGTGCGCGCTCTCCGCCGCCTGCTCCGGCGGAGGGAAGAAGGACACAGCGCCCCCGCCGCCGAAGAGATTCCCGGTCCCGCTGTTCGACGGCCTGTGGCTCGGGATGACGCGCGATGAGGCGGCGCGCGTCCACCCGATGCGCCCCGCCCTGACGTCGGCCGGCAAGAGCCGCCTGGTCTGGATCTACGACCGGCCGGGGGAGTACACGGCCGAGCTCACGTTCGGCGTCAACCGCCCCGGCACGAAGCTCGAGCGCATCGACGTCCACTTCGGGGCGAACGAGGGCAGTTCCCGGAGCACCATGGAGTCCCTGGCGCGGACGCTCGGCGAGCCGGAGGCGCGTCGACGCAAGGCCGCCACCAACGCATACTGCGACCGCTCCCACGAGCAGTTCGACACGATCTTCTCGGACGCGTCGCAGTACGTGTTCGTCACGGAATGCGTGCCCGCCGGGGGCCGTCGCGGCCCGCCCGTCTACTACATCAGCGTGAAGAAGAAGGAGCTCGTCCCGAAGGGACCCCCGACCGGATACGTTCCCCCGCCGCCCCCCAAGGGCAAGGACGGCAAGCCGGTCGAGGAGCCGCTCTTCTGATCACCCTTCCCGAGAACGAGGTCGAGACAAAGCACCCGGCCGCCGCGCTCGGTCCGCTCGCCATCGTCGGCGGCGGGATCGTCGGCCTGGCGACGGCGCTCGCGGCGCAGCGTGCCTTCCCCGGGATGGAGGTGATCGTCCTGGAGAAGGAGGACCGCGTCGGCGTCCACCAGAGCGGCCGCAACAGCGGTGTCGTCCACTCCGGCGTGTACTACACGCCGGGATCGATCAAGGCGCGGCTGTGCGTCGAAGGGGCCGCGGCGATGTGGCGCTTCTGCGAGGAGCACGACGTGCCGATCCGGCGCTGCGGCAAGGTCATCGTGGCGGCGGAGCCGCGCGAGATCGCGGGCCTGGAGGAGCTCCGCCGCCGCGGCGTCGCGAACGGCGTGCGCGACCTCGAGATCGTCGGCCCCGAGCGGCTGCGCGAGATCGAGCCCTCCTGCCGGGGCGCGCGGGCCCTGCACGTGCCGGGGGCCGCGATCACCGACTACGGCGCGGTCACGGCGACGCTGGCCCGCCTCGTCGCCGACGGCGGCGGAGCAATCCGGACGGGGGCGCGCGTGCTCGGCGTCGTCGATCGCGGCCGCGAGGTCGTGCTCGAGACCACGGCGGGAACAGTCGCCGCGCGCTTCGCCGTCAACTGCGCCGGTCTGCACAGCGACCGGATCGCGCGCCTGGCGGGGACGGATCCCGGCGTCGCCATCCTGCCGTTCCGCGGCGAGTACTACGAGCTCGCGATCGGGCCGAGCCGCGTCGTGCGCGGCCTGATCTACCCGGTTCCCGATAAGGCGCTGCCGTTTCTCGGCGCGCATCTCACGAAGCGGATCGACGGCGGTGTCGTCGCCGGCCCGAACGCCGTCCTGGCGCTGGCGCGCGAAGGGTACCGGAAGACCGACGTCAGCCTCTCCGACCTCAAGGAAATCCTGTCCTTCCCCGGCTTCTGGCGCATGGCGCTGCGCAATGCCCGGGTCGGCGCGCGCGAGACGTGGCGGTCGCTGAGCAAGAGAGCGTTTTTGCGCGCCCTCCGCCGGCTGGTCCCGGGCATGCAGGCCAAGGACCTGCTCCCGGGCGGGTCGGGGGTGCGTGCGCAGGCGGTCGATCGCCGGGGCCTTTTGGTCGACGACTTCCGGATCGTGCCGGCGGGGAGGATGATCCACGTCCTCAACGTCCCGTCGCCGGCCGCGACCGCATCGCTCGTCATCGGCCGCACGATCGTCGAGACGCTGGCCTCCACATTCGACCTGGGCGGCCGGGCGTGAGTGCAGCCACCGCAGCCCTGGCGCGCCGCATCAAGAACAAGGGGCTCGAGCTCGGGCTCGAAGCCGTCGGCATCGCCCCGATCGTCCCCTCCGCGCACGCCGCCTTCCTGAAGGAGTGGCTGCGCGCCGGGCGGGCCGGCGAGATGTCGTACATGGAGAGGACCGCGGAGGTGCGCGTCGATCTGACGCGGCGCCTCCCCTGGGCGCGCACCGCCGTCGTCGCGGCGGCCGCATATCTCCCATATAAAGATGATAGACACCGCCAGGCGGGGCTCGTGGCGCACGTGGCGCGCTACGCCGTGGGGCGCGACTATCACCGCGTCCTGGGCGGGAGGCTCGAGGAGCTAAAGCGCTTCATCGAGACGGAGTCGCCGGGCGCGCGCACGCGGGCGTACGCCGACACCGGTCCTGTCCTGGAGCGGGAGATGGCGGCCCTGGCCGGCCTCGGCTGGTTCGGCAAGAACACCAACCTGATCGCCCCGCGCGGCAACTCCTGGATCCTCCTGGGGCAGGTTTTGACCGACCTCGATCTCCCACCGGACGATCCGGTCGCCGATCGGTGCGGGACCTGCACGGCCTGCATCGACGCCTGTCCCACCGCGGCGATCCCCGCTCCCTACCTCGTCGACGCCACGCGCTGCATCTCCTACCTGACGATCGAGCTGCGCGGCCCCATCCCGGCCGACAGGCGCGCGGACCTCGGCGACTGGGTCTTCGGCTGCGACGTCTGCCAGGAGGTCTGTCCCTGGAACAGGAAGACCGCTCCGATCGAAGACGAGGCGTTCCTGCCGGGACCGCACCTGGAAACGCGTCGTCTCGTGGACCTGGTCCGTCTCGACGAAAAAGCCTGCCGGGAGGAGTTCCGGCCGACCGCTCTGGAGCGTCCGCGCCGGAGCGGGCTGGTGCGGAACGCTCTCATCGTCGCCGCGAACGTTCAGGACGAGGAGGCCCTCGCCGCCGCCGCGGACAGGCTGGAGGATGCGGATCCCGTGGTGCGCGGCTCGGCCGCGTGGGCGCTCGGCCGCGCCGCCGGCACGGGCGCGCGCACAGCGCTCGAGCGGGCGCGTGAGAGCGAGCCGGATCGCGCCGTCCGCGCGGAGATCGAGGTGGCGCTCGAGCGACCGACGGAGTGAAGGTCCGGAAGTAGGGAATCCCCGACAGGTTCGCCTGCAGGACCTTCCCCTTGATCACGGTGTCGAAGCGCAGGCGCTCGGCCGAGTAGTCCTCGCCGACCCTGAACTCGCCCCCTCCGAGCGGCGTGACCTCCTCCTCGCCCTCGGCGGTCAGGAAGACCAGCTTCCCCTTGCGCAGGACGATCCGGAAGTTCGGCTCCCAGGGATTCGGCGTGCGGTAATGTCCGGGGTAGGCGTCCCACTTCGCCGGGTGATCGAACTCGCGCGGTCCGGTGTAGGTCGCGCCGGCATACCAGTCGGGACCGGAGAACGCCTCGACCACCTTCCCCTGCGCGCGGCCGAAGCGCAGGAGGAAGAGCGCGAAATCGGGGTGCGGCACGAAGAAGGCGTCGTCGTCGCGCGACTCGAGGACGAGCCTCTGTCCAGAGTACAGGAGCAGGAGGTGCTCGCCGTCGGCGACCAGCCTGAGCGTGCGACCGTCGGGTGCCATGTAGGTGCCGGCGTAGTCCGCCGCCTTCTTGACCCGGCTCGGCGGATCGACCGCCGGCATCGGCGGCAGCGGCTTCCTGTCGAGCACTCCCTGGAGCAACGAGAGCGCGTAGCCGGCGATCGAGTCGCGGTCCCCCGGGCCGTTGATCATCACCGCCACGCCTAGACCGCTGTCGAGGTCCCCGAGGATGCGCGCGTAGTAGCCGATCATCCCGCCGTTGTGCGCGATGAGGGTGTGGCCCAACACCTGGCGGGTCTCCAGGCCGTAGCCGTAGGACCAGCCTTCGCCCGCGTCGATGACCGGATGGATCAGGAGGCCGAACCCCGCCTCGGACAGGATGCGCCCGCGCGGGCCGGCGCCGCGGTTCAGGAGCATCCGCACGTAGGCGGCGAGATCGGCCGGGGTCGTGGCGATGCAGCCGTCGCCGGCGCCATACTCCGTGAAGGTCCCGGGCACGAGCGGGTGGTCGGGAGGGTCCGGCCGGTCGTCGTACAGGCTCTCGTAGCCGACCGCCAGGCGCTTTCTCATGTCACTGGTGATCCCGGGCACGGTGTGCGTCATCCCCAGCGGCTGCAGGATGCGCGCCCTGATCGTCTCGGCGTACGGCTTCCCGGACAGCTCCTCGAGCATGTAGCTCAGGACCTGGTAGCCGATGTTCGAGTAGCGGAAATGCTTCCCGGGTGCTGTGCCCACGACGCGCTCACGCAGCGCCACCGCCTGGTAGAGCGACGACACGATGTCGTCGCGGTCGCGGGGCAGGGCGGCGGAGTGAGTCATCAGGTCGTGGGGCGTGATCGGCTCGAAGGACGACTCGATCGAGAACCACGGCAGGTACTCCGTCACGGGCGCTTTCGGATCGAAGCGTCCCTCGTCGCGCAGCTGCAAAAGGGCGATCGAGGTGAACGACTTGGTGATCGAGCCGATCTCGAGAATGTGGTCCGGTGTCAACGGCGCCTTGGCGTCGAGATTGGCGAAGCCGTAGGTCCTGACCCTCAGCAGGCGGTCGCGGTCGGTCAGCGCCAGGGAGACTCCCGGGATGTGCTGCCGGCGCATCTCGCGCTCCACGAACTCGTCGAGACGCCTGAAGGCGGCCGCGAGGGCTTGCGGATCGGCGGCGGCGCGGGCCGGTCGCGCGGCCGCGGGGGACAGCAGGGCAACGAGGCAGAGCAGGATCGGCAGCGGCGGGCGGACGGCGCGCATCTCGTATGGTCTCCTCTTCACAGGTCCTTGAATTCCGGCAGGCTGCGGTAGCGATCGATCCGATCGGGGAAGAAGGTGAGAACGGTGAGCCCCTCGGCAGCAAGACGGCGCGCCACCGTCATGTTGGTGCCGCTGCTCGGTCCGACCGGGTGCCCGGCACGGTTCAGGCGGCGTGTCTCCTCGAGCGCCTCCTGGTCGCTCACCAGCATCGCGTCGTCGAGGATCGCCCGGTGGCGACGCACGATCCCGGGCACCAGGCCGTCGCCGATCCCCTCCTGCAGGTGGCAGACCGCCATCGGGTAGTCGTGCAGCGGCGGCAGGGCGGGCGGCGGGCAGACGCGCGCGAACAGCTGCCTGCACACGAGCGGGCTCGCGTCCGGCTCGACGGCGACGAGACGCGCCTCCGGGTGCGCCCTCTTCACGGCGCCGCCGGCCCCGACGATGGTGCCGCCCGTTCCGACCCCGGCGATCACGACGTCGAACGGCGGGGCCCCCTGCGCGCGCGCCTGGTCGACGGCCTCGCGGCCAAGCCTCTCCTGCGCCGCAACACCGGCCTCGTCGTCGAACTGGTCGAACAGGAACCGGCCGGGGCCCGCTTCGGCGTGGGCGCGGGCCCGGCGGATGGCGCCGACGACCCCCTCCGGCTCGGGTGTCAGGACGAGACGCGCGCCGTGCGATCGGATCATCATCTTGCGCTCGTCGGTCATGTTCTCCGGCATGAAGACGACCGCCCGCAGTCCGAGCCGCGCCGACCAGTACGCCAGGGCGATGCCGGCGTTCCCGGAGGTCGGCTCGACCACCTCGCTTCCTTTCCGGAGCGTCCCGTCGCGGAGCCCCTTCTCGAGGACGTGGCTTGCGACGCGGTCCTTGACGCTGCCGCTCGGGTTCAGGTACTCGAGCTTCACCCAGACGCCGTCGAGGAGGACGAGCGGCGTGCGCAGCGTGGCCATGCCGGGCAGCGTACCGTCCGCGCTCCTGGATGGTCAAGACGCGGGCGGGCGCGGTTTCGCGATGCGGTTCAGGGTGTTTCGGTGAGACCGCTCCCCAGCTCGAGGAGCCAGCCGCCCGTGGGTGTTGCGGGGTAGGTGCTGACGCCGAGGACGATGTCGGAGCCGGCCGGGGCGCGCATCGTCTCCACCACGTCGCCGTGCACCTCGGTGATCGTGCCGAGGACCGCTCCCTCCTTGACGCGATCGCCCGGCTTCACCGCGGCGTCGAAGAACCCGCCGCGGGCGTTGGTGACGATGCGGTAGCCGCTCACGACGGTATACGACTTCAGGCGCGTGGCGGCGCCCGGCAGGATGCCGATGGCGCGCAGGAAGCTCCGGACCGCGTCCGCCTGCAGACGGACGTCCGCCGGATCGAGCGGCTGGCCACCGCCCACCTCGAGAAGAAAGCCCGGGATCCCCTCGCCGCTGAACACCGTGGAGGCGCTGGTCGGGAAGATCTTCACCGCGTCGCGCCAGAGAGTGGGGACGCCGAAGCCGCGCGCCAGGTCGTCGAGGCGCTCCGTCCCGGCTCCCCCCGCGACCGAGTAGAGGACGAACGGGTGCTGCCGGAAACGATCGCCGCCGGTGTGCATGTCGACGAAGTAGTCGGCGTTCTTCTTGACGCCGTCGTGGATGGCGGCGGCGATCCTCTCGGTCGCGAAGCGCTCCTTGCCGGGAAAGGCGTCGCCGCTGTCCATGAGATCGTCCCAGTTCGGATTGACGCGCGACAGTCCCTGGAAGGCGGGCGGGTTGGCGATCATCACCGCGATGAGCGTGCCCGACATCGTGCCCGGGTCGAGACCGCGCACCACGTCCTGCAGCGCCCGCGCCCCGCCGTACTCGTCGCCGTGGGTCGCCGCCTGCACCCAGGCCACCGGCCCCGGCTTCCGCCCGGCCGCGATCGTGAGGGGCAGGACGATCGGCGTGCCGTCGGCGCTCTCGGCCACCTTCAAGGCGCCGCGCACCTTCTCGCCCGCGACGGCCCGCGCGCTCCCGACCTCGACCGGAGGCTTCGCGTCGATAGCACCGGCGGTCCGTGCCAGGCAGATCGTCGCCGTCAGGAGAGCGAGAGGGAAGAGGAGCGCGCCATGGCCTCGCATGGCGGGATTCTACTCCAGGACGGTGACCCTCTCGATGCAGCGCCGCCAGCCGACGCGGGAGCGCCAGGCGGTGTCCCGGAAATCCTGCACCGCCGCCTCGACCGCTTCCTCGGGGGAGCGGGCGACGATCCCGAAATAGGTGAAGGAATACACCGCGGGAGCGCCGGGAGTCCGACGCTGGAATTCCGGCTCCGTGTACACGATCCGGACCTTGTATCCCGGCGCGGGCGATCGCCTCGCGTCCCTTGGGTCCTCTGTCGAGTCCATGGGTCCCCCCGATGTGGTGTGCCCGACAAGATAGGTTCCGCCCGGCCGGGAGTCCAATCCCGCCAGTGGGATGGTTCCCGGAGTGGCGCCGGATGGGGTATTCTTTCCGGCCATCGATGGCTATCTCCCCGGGAACCCGGCTCGGTCCCTACGAGGTCGAGGCCCCGCTCGGCGCAGGCGGGATGGGGGAGGTGTACCGCGCGCGCGACACGCGCCTCGACCGGACGGTGGCCATCAAGGTCCTGCCCCAGGACGGCGCGGACCGGGCGGGCCTGCGCGAGCGGTTCGATCGCGAGGCGCGGGCGGTCTCGAACCTGAACCATCCCCACATCTGCGCCCTGTACGACGTCGGCCAGGAGGGCGCCCAGGTCTACCTGGTCATGGAGTACCTCGAAGGCGAGACGCTCGCGGCGTGCCTCGATCGCGGGCCGCTGCCGATCGCGGAGCTGCTGCGCTGCGCCATCCAGATCGCCGACGCCCTGCACGCCGCGCACGGACGCGGGTTCATCCACCGGGACCTGAAGCCGGGGAACGTCATGCTCACCCGGGCCGGGGCGAAGCTGCTCGACTTCGGCCTGGCCAAGAGCCTGGCGGCGGAGGCAAAGGCAGGGACGTTCACCGTCGCGCCCACCGCCACGAGCCCCCTGACCGCGGAGGGGACGATCGTCGGCACGTTCCAGTACATGGCGCCGGAGCAGATCGAGGGGACCCCGGCCGACGCCCGCACCGACATCTTCGCCTTCGGACTGTTGCTCTACGAGATGACGACCGGCCGGCGGGCCTTCGACGGCAAAACGCGCGCCAGTCTCATGGCCTCGGTCCTCAAGGAGACGCCCCGGTCGATCGCGGAGATCGCGCCGATGACCCCGCCGGCGCTCGAACGGCTGGTGCGCATCTGCATGGCGAAGGAGCCGGCCGACCGCTGGCAGACCATGCACGACGTGGCGCTGCAGCTGCGCTTCATCGCCGAGGCCGGGTCGCAGGCCGGTGTCCCTGTGGCCGTGACCGCACGCCGCCGGCTGGGGCAGCGCTTCTGGCAGGCCGCGACGATTGGCCTGCTCCTTACGAGCGCGGCGCTGGCGACGCTCCTCTGGCGAAACCTCCCGGGCAAGCCTCAGGTCATCCGCGCCTTCATCCCGCCGCCCGAGAAGGCGGCCTTCCAGTTCGTCGGCACCGGATACGGGACGCCGGTGGTTTCGCCCGACGGAAGCCGCGTGGCCTTTGCCGCCCGGCGTGATGACGGGATCACGATGCTCTACGTCCGGCCGCTCGAGTCGATCAAGGCGCTGCCGCTCTCCGGCACCGAGGGGGCGTCATGCCCGTTCTGGTCGCCCGACAGCCGGATGCTCGGCTTCTTCGCCTCCGGCAAGCTCAGAAAGATCGATGCCTCGGGCGGGCCGCCCCTGTCCCTGGCCGACGCCCCGCTCGGCCGCGGCGGGACGTGGAGTCCGAAGGGGGTCATCGTGTTTGCTCAGGACCAGGCAGGGCCGCTTTTTCGGGTCTCGGCGGCCGGCGGCCCCGCAACACCGGTGACCCAGCTCGACGAGGCCCGCGGCGAGAGCACCCACCGCTGGCCGCAGTTCCTTCCGGACGGGGAACGGTTCCTCTATTTCACCCGCGTCGTCCAGGGTGACGAGCGCAACGGCATCCGCGTCGGGTCGGTGGACGGGAAGGAGAAGCGGTTCCTGCTCAACACCGAATCGAACGCGCGCTACGCCGCCGGGCATCTGCTCTACGGCCGCGAAGCCACCCTCATGGCCCAGCCGTTCGACCCCGGGGACCTCGAATTCAGGGGCGACCCCTTCCTGGTCGCCGACGAGGTCCAGGTGGACTTCTCCTATTCCCAGATGACGTTCTCCGCCTCGGAGAACGGCGTCCTGATCTACCAGACGGGGGGGGCAGGAGCCGGATCGCGGCTCTCCTGGTTCGATCGCTCCGGTAAGCCGGCCGGCGTTCTGGGAGACCAGGCATCGTACTTCGATGTCGCGCTCTCGCCCGACGGCCGGCGCGTCGCCGTGTTCCTGATCGATCCGCGGGCGGGGGCTGCCGACATCTGGATCTTCGATGTGGCGCGCGGCCTCAGGACCCGGTTCACCTTCGACCCGGGCCCCGACAACCGCCCGGTCTGGACCGCGGATGGCAAGCAGGTCATCTTCTCCTCGATCCGCAAGGGAAAGGGCCGGCTGAACCTCTACCGGAAGTCGATCGCGGGGTCGGGCGAGGACGAGCTTCTCCTGGAGTCGGACCGCGACAAGTTCGCGACTCAATGCTCGCCGGACGGCCGATCGCTGCTGTTCTACACCCGGGGGGATCCCACGACCAAGACCGACATCTGGGTCATGCCCCTGTCCGGAGGCGGAGAGCCGACCGCGATCCTTCGCAGCCAGTTCGCGGAGCAGTTCCCGGCCCTGTCACCCGACGGTCGCTTCATGGCCTACGAATCGGACGAGTCGGGCCGGCTCGAGATCTACGTCAGCCCGTTCCCGGTCCCATCGCGCAAGTGGCAGGTCTCAACGGCCGGCGGCGAGAAGCCCCACTGGCGCAACGACGGGAAGGAGATCGTCTATCTCGCCCCGGACAACAAGTTGATGGCGGTGGAGGTGAGCACTTCCGGTACGGACTTCCAGGTCGGGGCGTCGGCGACACTGTTCGCGATCCAGCCGCAGCGCCCGGGCAACGTCTTCGACATGTCTCCCGACGCGCGCCGCTTCCTGGTCAACACGTCGGTCGTGGAGCAGAACTCCCAGCCTCTGACGCTCGTCGTCCCCTGGACCGCCGCGATCGAACAGAAATAGCCCCGCGCCGGCAAGGTCCGGGCACCGCGCTGGAGCTTGCCGCCCGGTTCCTGCCTCCGCTTCCGTGCCCTCCACCGGAGGCT
>JBGPED010000100.1:0-10283 GCA_041482595.1 Acidobacteriota bacterium | reverse complement strand
TCGTTCACCCGCTGGCGCCTTTCCTGCGCCTTCATGCCGCGGTAGGTCAGGGGCAGCTCGACGTTCTCGAACACCGACAGGTCGCCGATCAGGTTGAACGACTGGAAGATGAACCCGATCTGGAGATTGCGGATGCGGGCCCGGTCCGACAGCGTGAGGTCGGCGACCTGCTTGCCGTCCAGCCAGTACTTCCCCTCGGTCGGCGAGTCGAGCAGGCCGAGCAGCGACAGGAGAGTGGATTTGCCACAGCCGGAGGGCCCGGCGATCGAGACGTACTCTCCCTTGCGGATCTCGAGGTGGATGCTCGCCAGGGCGTGCGTCTCCACCTCGTCGGTGTAGAAAACCTTGGTCACTCCCTCCAGCTGGATCAACGGGCGGCCGTTTGCGCTCATGCGGTCTCCTGGGTCATGCGTCAGTTCAAACGAAGGCGATCGAAGGCGTCCCACGCCGAGGTATCCGACAGAATCACCTGGTCGCCGGCCTGCAGGCCGTCGAGGATCTCCACGGTGTTCACCGAGGAGCGTCCCAGCTTCACCTGCACGCGGACGGCGTTCGCCCCCTGGTCCGCGAGCCGGAACAGGCCGACGACGCTCTGCTCCTGCCCGAAGGCGGGCCGGCCGACGTACAGGACGTCGTCGAGCCGCTCCAGCTCGACCGTCCCCTCGACGCTCAGATCCGGACGCGCCCCCTTTGGCAGCGCCCCGACCAGCGCCACGTCCACCGTGACCGTGCCGTTCAGGACGGCCGGGTCGACGCGCGACACCTTCCCTTCGACGACACCGTTGCGAGTGTCGATCGAGGCGCGCTGGCCGATCTGGATGTCTTTTGCCTGGGTCTCGGCGATCTTCAGCTCGGCCTTCAGGCGTCCCGGCACCGTCACCTTGGCGAGGGTCGCTCCGGGCGCGAGCCTCTGGCCGACCTCGACGGGGAGCTGCTGCAGGACCCCTTCGATCCCGGCGCGCACCATGAGCTGCCTGACCTGGTTGTGCCGCAGCTCCGCCTGGGCGCGCAGCTGCTCGAGACGCGCCTGCTGCGCCGCCTGCTCGGCCTCGGTCGACTCGGCGGCGATCGCCAGCCTCTTGCGGTCGAGATCGAGGCGGGTCGCCGACTCCTGGGCGCGCGACTCCGACAGTTTCAGGGCCAGGTCGGAGATCAAGCCGTGCTGTGCCAGCTCGGTGTCCGCGTCCGCCTGGAGCCTGGCCTGCCTGGCGTTCGCCTCCGTCGTCGCGAACGTCGCCTGCTGATCGAGCAGCTGGCTCTCCAGCCTGACCTTGAGAGTAGTGAAGTCCGCCTCCGCCGCCTTGAGCTGCCACTCCGCGTCGCTCGCGGAGTTCTCCAGCTCGGGATTGCTCAGCTCGAGGAGGACCGAGTCCGCCTTCACCGCCGTCCCCGGCTTGATCAGGATCCGCTCCACGCGCCCTTCGGTCGCGGCCGGGATCCAGCGGATCTCCTCCGGCACGAGCGTCCCCAGGCCCCGCACCTGCCGGAGCATCGGGCCGCGCTTCACCGTGTCGACCCACACCGTGGCGCGCGACACGGAGGGGGCGGCCGGCTTCAGGTGCGACAGGCCGACCGTGATGGCGGCCAGCACGGTCACTCCGCCGATGCCGTACAGGGTGCGAGTGACGGCGCGGCTGCGCTTGTTGATCTGACGCGGTACGTCCACCGTTCGACCCCTCTCACGACGAACTTCCATCCCGAGCTGCCCGCACCTAGAGCGAGAACCGTACCAACCGGCCCTCTCGGCCTAAGTCATCGATCTACAGGGGGATGGAATCTGAACGGGATGCGCGGGTCCGCTTCGAGTGTCCGCTTGTGGGACGACGGCTTTCCGGATCCGAGATGGCGGGAGGAGAGCGGCGCCGCGGCCGCGATCCCCATGCGACCGCTCCTGTTCCGATCCTTCATCCGGCGTGCCGGTCGAGAAGGTGACGCAGGGCCGGCTCGAGATCAGGATGGCGGAAGCGGTAGCCGGACGCCAGAAGCCGCTTCGGCTCGACGCGCTGGCTCGACAGGAGCAGGGCGTCGGCCATCTCGCCGAACACCAGTCGCGCCGCGAACGCGGGCATCGCCGCGATCGTCGGCCGGCGCAGGACGCGGCCGAGGGTCGTCGTGAACTCGTCGTTGGTCACCGGCCGCGGGCTCACCGTGTTGACCGGGCCTGCGAGTGCTCCTGCCGTGAGAGCGTGCTCGAGCGCGCCCAGGACATCGTCGATGGCGATCCAGGAGATGAACTGCCGGCCGCTGCCGAGGCGGCCGCCGGCGCCGAGCTTGAACGGCGGCAGCATTTTCGCGAGCCCCCCGCCGGCGGGACTGAGGATCATCCCGAAACGGTGCCGCACCACGCGCACGCCCTTCTGCGCGGCCGGCTCGGACGCCGCTTCCCAGGCGCGGCAGACGCGGGACAGGAAGTCCTGCCCGGAGGGGCTGTCCTCCGCGAGGACCGCGTCGCCGCGATCGCCGTAGTAGCCGATCGCCGAGGCGCACAGGAAAACTTTAGGTAGCCGCGACAGGCGGGCGATCGTCCCGGCAAGAAGCCCGGTGCTCGCGACGCGGCTGTCGTGGATGCGCGCCTTCTTCGCCGCGCTCCACCGACCAGCGGCGATGCTCTCGCCGGCCAGGTGGACGATGGCGTCGAACCCTTCCAGGGCCGCGGGGTCGAGGATCCCGCGCGCCGGGTCCCAGGAGATCGACGTTCCGGCGGCGGCGCCGGGCGCGCGCACCAGGCGCGCCACCTCGTGCCCGGCGGTGGCGAGGGAGGGGACAAGCGCCGAGCCGACGAGCCCGGTGGAACCGCTGACCAGGATCTTCATGCGCGTGCCCTCCGTGGGCTCAGCCCAAAAGGTCCGCGATCGCCCGGGCGAGGAGGCGGTCGAACTCGGCCGGCTTCTCCAGCATCGGGAAATGGCCGGTCCCGGGGATGAAGACCGCCTCGAATTGCGGCGCGTAGCGCCGGTTCACGTCCAGGCGCGTGGGGTACTTGTCGGAATTGATGGCGCGGATCGGCTGCTTCACCCGCGCCAGGGCCGCCGCCTTGTCGTAGGCGAAGACGGCCCGCAGGACGGCAACACCGATCTCGGGCGGCATCGCGGACATCTGCGCCGCCATCTTTTCAACCAGGGCCGGGTCCGCGTCCTCGGGGAACATCTCCTTCACGAACTGCCGGGTGGAGGAGACGAAATCACGGTGGAAGGACTCGATCCAGTCGTCGAGGCCCTTGCCCGGGTTCCATTCGACGTCCTGCAGCGTGTCGACCGGCACGAGGGCCGCGACGCGGTCCGGGACGAGACGTGCAGCCTCAAGAATTACGTAGCCGCTCATCGAGTGCCCCACCAGCACCACCCGCGTCAGCCCCAGCTTCTCGATCACGGCGCGCACGTCCTCGGCGAACGAGGGGACGGACCAGGCCGCGCGGTCGCGACCCGACCGGCCGTGCCCCGCGAGATCGATCGTGACCACGGTGTGGCGCGGGCTGAACTCCTTCACCTGGCCGGCCCAGATCGAGCCGTCGCAGGCCCAGCCGTGGATGAACACGACGGCCGGCTGGCCGCTCCCCTCGACGTGGTAGTGGATCACGACACCGTCGGCGGAAAATACGGTGCCGTCCACAGGGGCCGACCGACAGCCCAGGACGAGGATCATGATCGCGACAAGCGCCAGCGCGCGCATCATCCGCCGATTCTAGCCGACCTGCGCCCGGAGCGGTTGCCGCATTCCACCCCCGGCCCTAGATTGAATTTCCTCGAGGAGATCGTGGAGAACGTTCCAGCCGTGGAAAACGCCCGCTCGGGAATCGGGGTTCACGGGGCGCGCCGGCTCGCCCTCGAAGGCGCGTTCCAGGCGCTGGCGCAGGGTCTGGGCGAGGCCTACCTCGGGGCGTACGCCCTGTTCCTCGGAGCCGGCGGGTTGGTCCTCGGTCTGGTCGCAACACTTCCGACCGCCGCCACGTCGGCCGCCCAGGTCCTGGCCCGCCGGGTCGGGAGTGGAGAGGGCGGACCACGACGACTCCTCCGGCGCGCCTGGTCGGCACAGGCCGCGGGGTATGCGGCGCTCGGTCTGTGCGTTCTCGCACCCTTCCCTTGGTCGATCGGCGCGCTCATCGCGCTGGGGTTTCTGGCCTGGGGCTGCGGCGGGGTGGCGATCCCGGTGTGGACCTCGCTGGTGTCGGGCGCGGTGCCGAGCGCCCGCCACGGCTGGTTCTTCGGCCTCCGTGGCGCCGCACAGGCGGCCGGTGCCCTGGCGGCGATCCTGAGCGGCGGCGCCCTGCTGTCGGTCCTGGCCGGGAGCGGGCGGGAGGCTCTCGGCTTCGTCCTCATCTTCCTGTACGCCGCGCTGGCGCGCGGCGCGGGTGCTGTCCTCCTGCCCCGCGTCCTGGACAAAACGCCGCTCGTGCCGGAACGACGCCGGTCCATCGGGTTGCGGCCGGTGCGTGCGTCGCGCAAGTTCAGACGCCTGTCGCTCTATCTCTGGAGCCTGCACCTGGCGACGTACGTCAGCAGCCCGTTCTTCGTGCCCTACATGCTGAAGGAGCTGCGCTTCTCCTATCTCCTGGTCGGTGCCCTGATCGCCACGCCCGCGATCGTGAAGGTGTGCACGCTGCGACTGTGGGGCCGGCTCGCGGACCGCACCGGACCGGGCCCGGTCCTGCGCACGACCGGCTGGCTGGTCGCGCCGGTGCCGGCGCTGTGGCTTCTGTCCGCGAGCCCGTGGTGGATCCTGGCGGCGCAGGTCTATTCGGGCCTCACCTGGGGCGCCTTCGAGCTGGCGCAGGCGTCGTCGATCCTCGCGACGACCCGCGGCCGGGAGCGCCAGGTCGCCTGGTTCAACACGGTGGACGGGGGCGTGCTGATCGCCGGCTCGCTTCTCGGCGGGGCGGTGGTGAATCTGGTCAACGCACGGGGCGGGGCGGGCTACCTCTCGGCCATGGCGCTGTCGACCGCGCTGCGCCTGCTGCCGGCGCTGGCGCTCCTCTGGCGCGTGCGCGGCATCGGTCGGCCCTCCTTCTCGCACCTGCTGCTGCCGCTGCGGGTCTGGACCGTCCGGCCGACGCGCGGGCTGTCGCTGCGCCTGCGGGAGGGGATCTCCCTCGTCGCCCCCGGGCGCGCCCGGCGTTCCGGCGCCGCCGTTCCGGGGACGGCCAGTCGATCACCGCGCTGGGTGTTCCCCTTCAGGGGACGCAGTCCTTCACCGCCGGACCGAAGACCTGGATTGCCCCGTTGAACCGGAGCATCTCGATGAAGATGTCGTGGCCGCCCTTGTGCTTCGGGACGATGAACGTATAGACGTGCCCCTGTCCCGTGATGCACTCCTCGCAGCGGATCAGCGCGAGGTTCAGCTGGGTGCGGTTTCCCTTTGGATCGATCGTCACCACATTGAACCCGACGACATCGGTCTCGTACTGTGTCCTCCAGCTCACGGTTCCCGAGCCCTTCCCGAGATCGCTCGAGAAGCTGATGCAGGCGCTGGTCACGCGCTGAGAGCAGTCGACCACGGGCAGCGGATCGAACGGACACGGATCGCAGGCATCGCCCCGGCCGTCGCCGTCGCTGTCCTCCTGATATCTCGTCCCCTCGCCGACGATCGAGGTTGTGAAGGCGACGTTCGGCGAGTCGCCGCGGTTCGCGGCGGGCGGGCAGCCGCTCACCCCCGGGGCGCTCCAGTCGCCCTCGACCATGACGACGCCGTCATCCGGTGTCCCGGCCTCCGCCGGGCAGATGCCGGCCGCGGTCATCTGGCCGACCGATCCGCACAGGAACAGGGCGGACCCGTTGTCGATCGCCGGGGAGGCCCCGAACACCGAGACTCGACCCATGAGCTCACTCTCGGGAAGTCCCCGGAAGACGTTTCCGAGGAGATGGCCGGTCTGGAGAAAACTGAAGCACGGGTCCGCACCCGCCGGGACGGCCGCGAGGCACAGGGTGATCGGGAGGGCGAGGGTGATCAAGGTTTTCGCGTATTGAGAGAGGTGCATGGTGGTGACCTCCTCGACAAGGGCTGCTGACAGAAACGGTGCACGCGCCGGGCTGGTGGCGGAAACTACGCCGCGCGGGCCCCCTGTCAACCGTGAATCAGCCGCGGGATACGACCGGGGGAACGTCCTTGCCGTCCAGGCGGAACGCGAAGGGGGAATCCTAATTGATGGCGCAGGACCCGGGGCCGCGCGGGTCGCCGCAGGTGCCGCACGATCCCGCGTCCCCGAACGACTCCGCGCTCTCGGGGGAGGTCCCGCCACCGCCCACGGCGAAGGTGGAGAAGAGCTTCTCCAGGTCCTCACCCCCGCAACCCGGGCAGGCGGGCCTCGTCGCCCCCATCACCAGCGCCTCGAAGCGCCGCGAGCACGACCGGCAGATGTACTCGTAGAGCGGCATGGCGACTCCTCCAGTGCCTCGATTGCAATTCTAGGCGAAAAACTTCCGGGGGCGCCGCGAAAAGGAGAGCGGCGACGAGGCGACGTCCCGTCCCAGGGCCGCGAGAATTTCGCGCGCGGCGCGGCGTCCGCTCAGGTACGCGCCGTGCACGGTCTGGTAGTGCGGCGCCGGGGCGGTCGCCTCTCCGGCGAAGTGCAGACCCTCGAGAGGTGTCGCGAGGACGGCGCGCTCGAGGGCGCCGCCCGGACAGGTGTACGAATAGGAGCCCAGGGTGTACGGGTCCCGGATCCAGTCGCGCAGCGACGACCACTGGACCCGCTTGCGCGCGCCCGCGGCCGGGAACGCTTCCTCGACCCAGGACAGCGCGCGGTCGCGGCCGGCCTCTTCCCCGAGGTCGCTCAATTCCTGCGCCGCGGTGCCAGTGATCCAGCCCAGGAGCACCGGCTTGCCCTTGCCCGCCGGGTGCGGGTCCCAGAACGAGACGCGCCCGCCCCGGGTGCTCCAGCCCGGCAGGTTCGGGATCGCATCGCGCCAGAACCAGGCGTCGAACAGGAAGTGCACGACCACGACCCGCCCCATCTTCAGCGCTTGGATGGATCGCCTCTTCCACGGCGGCAGATCCGGGGAGAAGACCGGCGAGTCGCTCTGCAGGATGCCGATCGGCAGCGTCACGACCGCGCGCCGCGCGCGGACCTTCTCGGCCCGTAAGCCGCGATCGTACGAGACCGCGGCCCCGAAGCGGCCCCACTCGATCTGCCGCGCCACGCACGACAGGCGCACGCGGTCACCGAGACCCTCCGCCAGCTTGCGCGGCAGCCGATCGTAGCCGTCCACCAGCTGGTAGTTGCGATCGAGGTAGCTGTTCCAGGCCGCGTCGTCCTCCATGGCGGCCCGCAGGCTCACCTCGGCCGGCTCCGCCGACCACGACAGGGCGTGCTCGGCGACGCTGTCCTGCTCCTCGGGGCTGAACCTCCCGTCGTCGAGGAACTTCTGGAACGGGATGTCGTCGCCGCGGTAGGCGTGGTAGGCGCGGGCCAGCCGGGCGTCGATGTCCGCCGCGCGCGCTTCGTCGGGCTTCTGGAACCCGGCCGACGGAGACCATGCCCAGGTGGTCCACTCACTGAAGGGGCGGGTCTCGATCTTGAACTCCCGCACCAGCTCCCAGGTCGGCGCACGCGATCCGTGGATCATCTGCGCCCCGAGCTCGAGCCCGTGCGGGGCGGGCTCGTGGATCGTGTGGATGCGTCCCCCGACCCGTTCGCGCGCCTCCAGCACCACCACGTCGAGGCCGGCGCGCGCCAGGTCGCGGGCCGCCGAGAGGCCGGCCATGCCGGCGCCGATCACGACGACGTCGTACGTCTTCTGGATGAACGAGGCGGAGCACCTCTCGAGCGCGGCGCCCGCGCCGGCGAGCGCGGCGGTCTTCAGCAGGGTTCGCCTGGTGAGACGGGTCATGGACGGCGGCTCCAGAGGCGCCGGATTCTAGTCGAAATCGCGGGGCGACGTGCAGGGCTCAGACGATCCAGATGTATTCAGTTGCGAGGAATAGCACGAAGCCAAGGGCAGCGCCTGCGGCGGCCAGAATCATGCTGGTCCGGTCGAGCGATCCTCGCCACCCCCTGGACACGACGTAGACGAGCGTCCCACCCTGGACGAGGGGTGCTATGAGCGGCACGAAGAACAGGGCGAGCGAGAGAACTCCCAGCGCGCGGGCCCGAACGGCGTCAGACATGCTTTTCCATGTGGCACATGCCGAGGTTCATCATATTGATCACCGTATTGATGGCGACGTAGCGCAGCGGCTCGCCGGGGAGGCTTTGCGTCGGCCGCAGCATCCAGGCGGGGGGACTCTCACCCTGCAGCATGCCCGCGAGGAATGAGCCGGCCTTGGTGCCCATGGCGATGCCGTGACCGGAGTACCCGCCGCAATAAATAATGTTGCCCGATCGTCCCGTCCTACCGATGATCGGCTCCTGGTCCGTGGTGCAGCCCATCGGTCCGGTCCAGGTGTGCTCGAAGGGGCGGGTGGCCAGGGCCGGGAACGCCTTCGCCATGGTGCGGTGCAGGGCCGGGAACAGGAACCCATCCCCCTTGTGATACAGACCGTTGTCGTAGAAGTACCGCGCGCCTGCTCCCACCAGCACCCGCCCGCCCGGCGCCTTGCGCCCCCACATGTACATCTCGCCCGAAGTCATCACCAGGATGCTGTCGGGAATGTCGCGCAGGATCTCACGCGGCAGGGGCCCCGTGACCGCCGCCGCGGTGTGCGCGGGAAACAGCCGCGAAGCGGCGATGCCGAGCTTCGGCGTGTAGCCGTTGGTCGCCACGATCACCTTGGGCGCGCGCAGGACGAAGCCGTCGCCGCGCACGGTGACGGTGTCGCCGTCCTCGAGGGAGCGCACGCGGCTGCCCTCGTGGACCGCGGCGCCCAGGCCGAGAACGGCGCGCTTGAGACCCACGGCGTACCGGTAAGGGTCGAGCTGTGTGGCAGGCGCGCGCTCCAGGTCGCAGCCGATCCCGAAGCGATCCACGATCTCGATCACATGCGCCACGTTGTCCTCGGTCCCCGGAGGAGTTCCCGTCTCGGTGCCGTTGCCGAGGACACCCCCGCTTCGCCCCGTGGCGCCGAATCCGACGTAGTGCGCGTCGAGCAGGACGACCCGTGATCCGGGCGAGCGCAGAAGGGCGTGCAGGGCCGTCGACAGACCGGTCACGCCGCCCCCGATGATCGCCAGGTCGGCCTCGCGTTCGCCCAAGAGCGGCGACCCGACGGGCTCGCGCCCGCGCGACACCCAGAAGGACCGGTTCGGTGTCCAGCGTTCGTCCTTGAGGAGGAGGTGCGCTCCGCCGAAATAGGCGCCGCCGATACCGGCGAGCGTCGCCGTCCTGACGAAGGCGCGGCGGGTGAAAGACTGCGCGGAGGAAGGTGCGTCCATGAGGATCGGTGGTCCCCGGCCGGAATTCTACCCGAGGAGCGCGCCCGTGTGCCGGAATCCGGGGCCGGCGCGCCCATCGCGCCTTTGCTGTGACGTGATATCGTTCGCCCCCATGCGGCGTATCCTGAAGTGGGCGCTGGGGCTCCTGGCCCTGGCCGCAGGTCTGTTCATCGTCGTCAACCTGGCGCGGGGGATCTACAAAGTCGTCCATCCCGACCCCGTGCCGGTGACCGTCTACCGCCTGACCCGCGGCACGGTCGAAGAAACCGTGACCAACAGCAAGGCGGGCACGGTGAAGGCCCGCCGCCGCGCCAAGATCAGCCCGGAGATCGGCGGCCGGGTCGCGTTCATCGGTTTCCGTCCTGGCGCCCACGTTCACAAAGGGGACGTCCTCCTGCGCATCAACGACAGCGATTGGAAGGCGTCGCTGTCCCTGGCCGAGCAGGACCTGGCGACGTCGCGGGCGTCCGCCCGCGAGGCCTGCCTGGCGGCCGACCTGGCGGCGCGCGACCTGAAGCGCACCCTCGATCTCAAGGACGATCGCATCGTGTCGGCGGAGATGCTCGACCGGCTGCAGAGCCAGAGCGACGTGGCCTCGGCCCGCTGCCAGGCGGCGCGCGCCAACGCCGAGAGGGCGCAGGCCGCGGTGGACCTGGCCCGCGCCAACCTGAACAAGACGGTGCTGCGGGCCCCGTTCGACGGTGTCGTCGCCGATCTCAAGGCGGAGGTGGGGGAGTGGGCCTCGCCTTCTCCGCCGGCCCTGCCGATCCCACCGGTGTTCGACATCATCGATCCGTCCTCGATCTACGTCAGCGCTCCCCTGGACGAGGTCGACGTGGCCAAGGTCCACCCCGGCCAGCCCGTGCGGGTGACCCTCGATGCTTTCTCCGGACGCTCCTTTCCCGGCACCGTGCGACGCGTGGCGCCCTACGTGATCGACCTCGAGGCGCAGAACCGGACGTTCGAGATCGAGGTCGAG
>JBGPED010000099.1:0-10422 GCA_041482595.1 Acidobacteriota bacterium | reverse complement strand
AGGTCCTCACCGCCATCGAAAAGCACCCGGTCGATTTCGATCTGTCCACCGACACGATCGCGGAGCTGCGCCAGGCGGGCGTCAGTGAGACCGTTATCGAGGCGATGCGGCGGCGCCAGGCGGCCATGCCGAAGATCGAGGTCTCACCCACCCCGACACCGGCGCCGGGCCGGACCGGCACGCTGCGCGTCGAGTTCCCCGCCGCCGCGGGCGACGACAAGGCGCCGGCCGAGTTCTCCGCCATCGCGCTGAAGTCGCTTCCCAAGGGGATGCGGCGGCGGGGCGGCGTGGAGGTCGGCTTGATGACCGACATGGCGCTGGCGGTCCTGTGCATCTCGGCCGACCACGTCCCCGATCACTGGGATGCGCGCTCGCTACTCCAGGGGGCGCCGCGCCACGAGCTCCTCCTGTTCCGGCCCGGGAGCGCCACCGAGAAGATCAAGGGGCACGAGGTCCTCTATCTCGACCACCAGCCGTCGTACGAGATCGCCCTGCCCGGCGGGACCCACAACATCGTCGTCGGTGCGGCGGGTAAGCAGGCGGGGTCCGGGACCTGGCGCCTGATCGAATCGGACGGCGCCCGGCTCACGATCGTTCCGGGACGCACCACGCGCGTGGCGGTCGAGGCACGGAGCGGGATCAAGGGAAGCGCCATGACCGGCTTCAACGTCGACAGCGCGTGGAAGATCGTCGCGGTCGAAGTCCTGGAGGGCGTCCCGGGCGACGCGGCCGGGACCGCCACCCCGGACGGAGAGGCCCGCCCGTGACCGCCACCGCAGGCCGGGGCACGCTGAGCCTGGTCCTCGCGGGAGGAGGCATCACCGGCGCGATGTACGAGTTCGGCGCCCTGCAGGCCCTCGATCATTTTTTCGCCGGGTCGTTCCGGGTCAACGACTTCGACGTCTTCGTCGGCACCAGCGGAGGCGCCGTGGTCGCCGCGCTGATGGCGAACCACGTTCCGCCCGGGGAGGTCGGCCGCGCCATCATCCACAACACCGACAGCCCGCTGAATTTCAAGCAGGACGACATCCTGGAGATCGACTGGCAGGAGATCAAGGCGTCGCTGCTCCGGGCGCTCAGGGTCGTCCCGGCGCTCGTCCGCTTCTACAGACGCAACCCGAAGCTGTTCTCGGTCGCGCGGGCCATCTACGCCCTCGAGGAGAACATGCCGCCCGGGATTTACAGCCTCAAAAAGTACCAGGCGTACCTGCGCAAGCTCCTGACGCGGCCCGGCTGCGTGAACGCCTTCGAAGACCTCAAGAAGGAGCTGTACATCCCCGCGATCCACCTGGACCGGGGGGAGCGCGTGCTGTTCGGGACGCCCGGCTGGCGTGACGTGGCCATCTCCGACGCCATCGCGGCGTCCTCGGCCCTGCCCCTGTATTTCCAGCCGGTGACCATCAAGGGGCTGGACTTCGTGGACGGGGGTGTCGCCGGGGTCGCGCACGTCGACATCGCCATCGAGCGCGGCTCGCGCTTCCTCGTGCTGCTCAACCCGATCATCCCCCTGCGCAACAACCCCGACGCCGTCTGCATCCCCACCTTCTCCGGCCACTGCGCGCGCATCCGGGAAAAGGGGATCACCTTCGTGGTCGACCAGACCCAGAGGATCTCCGCGCGCGAGAAGCTGACGCTGGGTCTGGAGCGATTCCGGGCCCAGCACCCGGAGTCGCGCATCTTCCTGATCGAGCCGCCCTGGACCGACTCGTTCATGTTCATGGAGAACATCCTGAATTACGGCTCGCGCGTGGCCATGCTCAACTACGGCTACCGTTCCACGGCGCGACACCTGCGGGCCCACTTCGACTCCTACCGGCAGGCGTTCGCCGCCTACGGGATCGATGTCTCGCTCGAAGGATTGCAGGAGGACAACCCGTGGGAGCCGCCGGCGAGTCTCGCGGTGCCTCCGGCGGCGCCGCCGACCGAGGCCTCTGCCTCCGCCCCCCTGGACGCCGCGATCGGCCAGAAGGAGAGCGCAGCGTGAGCCTTCGCCTGTCGCGACGGGGATTCTTCCGGAAGGCCGGTCTGCTCGGCGGCGCGGCCCTGGCCTCGGCGGGTGCCGCCGCCCCGACGGCCCGACCCGCCGACACCGCCGCCCGGCCGGTCACCGGCCGGACGATGATGGTCGGGAGCGCCAACGCCCTTCCCGGGATGGACGCCGCCATGCACCTCCTGAAGGCCGGCGCCGATCCCCTCGGCGCTGTCCTCGAGGCGATCCACGTGATCGAAGACGACGCGAACGACGTGACGGTCGGCTACGGAGGCATCCCGAACGAGGACGGCGTCGTCGAGCTCGATGCCTCGGTCATGGAGGGGGCGACGCTGCGCTCCGGGGCGGTGGGCGCCCTGCGCTCGATCCGCCACCCCTCGACCGCGGCCCGCCTGGTGATGGAGCGGAGCGACCGGGTGTTCCTGGTCGGCGAGGGGGCGCTGCGCTTCGCCCGGGCCCAGGGGCTGCCGGAGGAGAACCTCCTGACCGAGCGGTCGCGCAAGATCTGGCTCTACTGGAAGGAAAAGCTGAGCGGCCACGACGACTGGGTCGAGGCGGCCGGCGAGGAGGAGGACCCCGACATCCGCTGGTTCATCGAAAAATTCGGCGACGCGGACTTCCGGCCGCAGGGAACCGTGCACATCAGCGCCCTGTCGCCGGACGGACACCTGCACGGCTGCACCAGCACGTCCGGTCTGTTCTTCAAGATCGCCGGGAGGCTGGGCGATTCGCCGGTCATCGGCGCCGGCCTCTACACCGACGACCGCGCCGGTTCATGCGGCGCCACCGGGCGCGGCGAGGCGACGATCGCCACGTGCGGGTCCCACACGGTGGTGGAGTTCGTGCGCCAGGGGCTCTCCCCCGAGGAGAGCGGCCTCAGGGCGCTCCGCAGGATCGTCGAGAGCGAGAAGGACCCGCGCCACCTGGACGCGAACGGCCGGCCGCGCTTCGACGTCAAGTTCTACTGCATGGACACACGCGGCGCCGCCGCCGGCGTGTCGATCTGGGGCGGGGCGATGTACGCCGTGCACGACGGGACGCGCGGCGCCCTCAAGGAATGCGCCTCACTGTTCCCGAAGCCGCCGAAACCGCTCTAGGAGCGGATCCTCCGGGAACCTTCCCGGGGAGTTGCCGCTGTCTCCCGGCGGCGGACCCGCCGCGCTCCGCCATCACCGCCGCCTGAAATCTCGGCCGTCAGACGGCAGGCAGGATCCCGGCCAGCCGCGCCCCCCAGGCCAGGACGGAGAGCGCTCCCCCCGCCCCCAGCGCCAGGGCGAGCAGGCGCGTCCGGAGGCCGGCCCTCAAATCGCGCCCCGCCGCAGCCTCGGCCAGGAGCCAGGCGCAGGTGACGGCCAGCACACCGAACGCCAGCCAGCCGGCCGGGTGCATCGACAGGCTGGCCCTCCACTCCCCGCGCGCGAACAGGCAAACCGACCGGGTGATACCGCAGGTCAGGCACGGCAGCCCGGTGAGCCGGTGCAGCAGGCACAGATCGAACGGCAGCGGCTTCCGCGGGGGCAGGAGGAAGGTGGCGGCGAGCAGACCGGAGGCGGCGAAGCCGAAGGTGAACCGCGAGGCGCGCTCCCGATTCACGCGGCGGGAGCCGGCGCGGACTCGCGCTTGCGCGCCTGGAGGAAGCGATAGGCCAGGGCGAGCGCCGTGAAATTGACCGCCGTCGCGATGAACACCCCCACGCAGCAGACCAATGCGCCCAGGAGGGCGACGGGGATGCAGGCGAGCAGCAGAAGGAACAGACGCAAGCGGTAACCCTCGGTCAGTCGGGCGCTCTCGCGCATCGCTTCCCAGAACCCGAGACCGGTCTCGGCGATCACCGGGAAAGTGAACATCCACATGATCGCGAGGATGATCCCGGGCACGATCAGGCAGACGAGCCCGAGCACGGTCAGGACAGCGATCACTAGGTAGGCGAGAAAAGCGTCGAGGAAGCGGTCGAATCCCTGGAACATCATGCCGATGTCGGGTTTCCGTCCCGCCACCAATCCCAGGAGGGCCCGCCAGACCCCGACCATGATCGGGCCGCCGATGATGAACTGGAGCGTGGTGCCGGAAAAATGAACGAAATAATTTGGCACGCCGCCGATCAATCCCTGGATGAGAAACATCACGCCCAGGACCAGCCAATGCGGCTTCACCAGGTTCCATCCCGCCCCGATGAACTCCCAGACGCGGAATTCAACCGGCAGCGCCACGGTCGGGACGGCGGGAAGCCCTGGCGGAGCCGAGGCCTCGGCGGCCGGCTCGCGCGGCGGGAACAGGTCGAGAAGCTCCGGCAGCTTGCCGGCGAACGTGGTGCCGCCGCTCCCCTTCTTGATGTGGGTCGCCTTGACGACGCGTCCTTCGCGCACCCACTGGCGCAGCGTCTCCAGGTCGGCGGGACCGTACTCCTTCCCATCGGCGGCGACGACGAAGTACTGCTCCTGGGCGCTCACTCGAACCTCAGCGGCAGGATCTTGGACACACCGGGTTCCTCCATGGTGACTCCGTAGAGGAGGTCGGCCGCCTCCATGCTCTTGCGGTTGTGGGTGATCAGGATGAACTGCGTGTCGCTCCGGAGCTGCTGCAGAAGCCTTGTGAAGCGCTCGACGTTCGCCTCGTCGAGAGGGGCGTCGACCTCATCGAGGATGCAGAAAGGCGACGGCCGGTAGCGGAACAGGGACACGAGGAGCGCCACCGCGGTCAGCGCCTTCTCGCCCCCCGACAGGAGGCCGATCTTCTGCAGCCTCTTGCCGGGCGGCTGTGCCACGATCTCGATCCCCGCCTCCAGGACGTCCTCCTCGCCTTCCGAGAAGCGCAGCTCCGCGGTGCCGCCGCCGAACAGCGTCTTGTAGCATTCCTGGAAATTCTCCTGGATCGCCACGAAGGCGCTCTTGAAGCGCTCGCGCGCCTCGCGGTTGATCGTCCGGATGGTGTCGCGCAGCGAGGCGATGGCGTCCTCGAGGTCCTGCTTCTGCGCGCTCAGGAAGGAGAAGCGCTCCTCCAGGTCCTTCTGCTGCTCGACCGCCATGAGGTTCACGGGGCCGATCGACTCGATGTCGGCGCGGATCCGCTGCGCCTCGGCCTCGCGCTCCTCGAGGCCAGGGCCGTCGAGGGGCGGCGCCGGCGAGTCGCGCAGGGCGTCGATCGTCGTGGCCAGCTCGTCGCGGCAGGTTCGCTCCAGGTGCTCGAGGTCGGCCTCGGCGCGCGCCCGGCGCAGCTCGTGCTGCTGCTGCCGCTCGCGCAGCGTCACCTGCGCCGCGCGTACCTCCTTGACCGCCTGCTCGCGGGCCAGAAGGAGGCCGCGCTCGTAGGCCAGCCCGGCGTGCGCCGCCTCGTCGCGCGCCGCGGCCTCGGCGCGCGCCTGGAGCGCCGCCTGGCGCTGCTGCTCGAGACTCGATTCCTGCCCGCGGATCTGGGCGACGCGCTCCGTCCACTCGTCGATCTCGCGGCCCCTCCGGGCGATCGAAGACCTCAGGTCAATGGCCACCTCGCCCAGGCCGTCCCGCTCGCGCCCCAGGGACTGCCGGCGCTCCTCGGCCGCCGCCAGGACGGCACGCGCCTCGGCCGACTCGCGGCGCACGCGGTCCAGCTCGGTGCGCAGCGCCAGGAGCGCAGCACCCTTCGACTGGATCGCCTCCTCGACAGCGCGGCGCCCGGCCTGGAGTGTCGTGAGATCCCCCGCGAGCGCCGACATCTCGCCGCACCACGCGGCGATGTCGCGCTGCAGCCTCGCCCGCTCGGTCTTCAAGAGGGGCAGGGCGCGATCGATCCGATCCGTCCCCGCGCGGGTCTGCTGCAGCCTCAGATCGCGCTCGAACGCCAGCCGCGCCTCGTCCTGCACGGCCAGGGCCGCGGTCCTCAAGCGCTCCTGCGCTTCGGCCTGATCCTCGCGCAGCCGGACGAACGTCGCCTCGGTCTCGTCGAGCGCCGTCGCGGTCTCGGACATGCGCCGGGTGATCTCCTCCTTCTCCGCCCGGCGCTGCAGGAGCCAGTGCTGCAGGGCCCGGCCGTCGCCGCCCGTGGCGGAGCCGTCGAGACGGACGATGTCCCCCTGCGGCGTGACGTACGCGAAGGCGGGGTTCGTGGTGTGCAGGCGGAAGGCCTGATCGAGATCCTCGACCAGGAGGGTGCGCTCGAGGATCCGGGCGATCGGGCCGTCCGGCGCGCCGCCGATCTTCCCGGACAGCCGGTCCGCCCCCGCCGGCCCGCCCGCGGGAGGATCGGCCGGCGCCGACCCGCTCTCCTCCGCGACGAACGACACCCGTCCGCGGGCGCTGCCGCGCAGGTACGCCACGCCGCGGACCGCGTCCTCCCTCCCGCCGACCAGCACGGCCTCCAGGAGATCTCCGAGCGTCGCCTCCACGGCCTTTTCCAGGCCGCGCGGCACATCGAGCCGGTCACCCACGACACCCCGCGGCTTTAACCCTGATGCCCCCTTCAGGATGTCTCCGACGCCCTCGGAGAACCCGGCGTGCTGCCGCTCCATCTCGGCCAATGCGGCGAGCCGCTCCGCCAGCACCGCCGCGCGACCCTTCAATTCTTCGGCGCGCTTCTCGGCGGCGCCGATGCGCTCCGTCGCCGCGCGCGCGGCCTCGGCCGCCGCTTCGTGCGCGACGGCGCAGGCCCGCGCCCGCTCCTGCCCGGCCTCCGCCTCAAGCCCCAGCGCCTCCACCTCCGACACCGCGCGCTCCCGGGAGACACCGAGCTCCTCCACCTCGCGCCCGATCCTGTCGAGTGCCGCGCGCGCCCCGCGCGCCTGCTCATCGAGCGAGCCGCTGCGCCGCGTCATCGCGGCGATCGTCTCGATCCGCTCCAGGAGCCCCGCGCGCGCCGCCTCCAGCGCCGCCTCGCGGGCCTCGATCTCCGTGGCGCGCGCACCGTCGTCGACCGCGACGGCGGCCGTGGACGACCGGCTCGCCCTCAGCCGCTCCTCGATCGCCTCGATGTCCGCGCCCGTCGCGGCCAGGCGCTCCTCCTGCTCCGACAGGCGCGTTCGCAGGGCCACCATCTCCTGCCCGCCCTCGGCGAGGCGCGATTCCAGGTCGCGGACCTGCTCCTGTCCCGCGCGCAGGCGCTCCTGGATCCGATCGATCTCGAGATCGAACGCGTGGATCTCCTCGCGCCGGCGGCGCGCTGCCGCCTCCCCCTCCTCGAGCAGAAGCCGCAGGCGCTCGAGCTCGGCCTCGTCGGTCGCGAGCGACGCGGCGCCGGCGACCTCGTCTGCGCGCAGCGCCTCGATAGCACTCCCGGTCTCCTGCCGCTCGCCGTCCGCCACCGCCAGCCGGTGCCGCAGGAGAGCGAGCCTCCTCTCCCGCAGATCGTCCACCAGCCGCTGGTAGCGGCGGGCCTTGGCCGCCTGCCGGCGCAAGGCGTTGATCTGCTTCTCCACCTCGACGACGATGTCGTTGATGCGCAGCAGGTTCGCCTGGGCCGCCTCGAGCTTCAGCTCGGCCTGCCGCCGTTTCGAGCGGTACCCGAGGATCCCGGCCGCCTCCTCGAACATGGCGCGCCGATCCTTCGGCTTGGCGGCCAGCACCTGGTCAACCTTCCCCTGCTCGATGGTGGAGTACAGGCGCGAGCCGATGTCAATCTTCGCCAGGAGATCCTGGATGTCCTTGAGGCGGCAGCGCTCGCCGTTGAGGATGTACTCGCTCTCCCCAGAGCGGTAGATCCGGCGCGTGACGACGACCTGCTCGGGGATCTCTTCGATCCCGATGATCCGCAGGACTTCGGGCTCCGTTCCGGTCTCCGGCGGCCCGTCGGCGGGGGGAGCGGCGATCTCGGACGCCTCCGCGATCGGCACTTCGTGATCGTCGGGGATCGGCGGTGCCGTGGCCTGCTCCACCGCCGCCGCGGCGTGGCCGTTCCCGTTCGCCGCCTGGGCCTTGCCCCGCGCGTGGCCGTTCCCGGCCCCGTCCGCGTGACCGTCGGACAACAGGTTACTGAAGTGGAGCGACACCTCCGCCATGCCCAGCGGCCTGCGACCCTCGCTGCCGTTGAAGATGACGTCCTCCATCCGGTCGCTCCGCAGGGAGCTGGCCTTCTGCTCCCCGAGCACCCACGAGATCGCGTCCCCGATGTTGCTCTTGCCGCAGCCGTTCGGGCCGACCACGGCCGTAATACCGTTCGGAAAGTCGAAGCGGGTCCGGCCGTAGAACGACTTGAAGCCCTGGATCTCCATCCGGTCAAGCTTGAGGATGCGGGGCATCAGTCGCCTGAGGGGTCGGGGACTTGGGTGGCCATCGAGCCCCGGATTTTAGCACAGCGGTCGCGGTTCCGAGGACGAAATGAGACAAGATGTTGGGGTCTCCCGGGCTCGAACCGCAGGATGTTGAGGAACGCCCGGATCGACGGCGAGGGCGGCTCCTCCGGTCAGTACTCCCGGAACAGCACGAAGTCGGGCAGGGACAGGAGGGCGCTGCGGGCCGGCGAGGGACTGAAGACCTGCAGCGCGGCCTGCGCCTTCCGGGCGTAGGCGACCGCCACGTCCCGCGTGCGCTCGAGCGTCTGGCCGCGCCGCAGGAGATCGATGATCTCCTCGCGCGACACGGTCCTGAAATCGCGCTCTTCGAGGACCGTCTGGATCATGGCGCGGGCCTGCGGGTCGCTCTTCTCGAGCAGGTAGATGAGCGGCAGCGTGAGCTTCCCCTCCCGCAGGTCCGAGGCGACCGGCTTGCCGAGGACGCTCTCGCTCGCGGTGAAATCAAGAAGATCGTCGATGATCTGGAATGCCATCCCGAGGTTCAATCCGTAGTCGGACAGCGCCGACACCTTTTCGGGCGACGCCTTCGAGAGGACCGCCGCCACCCGGCCGCACCCGGAGAACAGGCAGGCCGTCTTGCGTCGGACGATATCGAGGTGCTCCGTCTCGCTGATGTCGATGTCCGAACGACGCCTGTCGGCGATCAACTCCCCCTCGATCATCTTCAGGGTGATCTCCGCCAGGATCTTGATGATCACCAGGTCATCGGCGGCCAGGGCCATGTTCATCGACTTGATGTAGAGATAGTCGCCGAGCAGCACGGTGAGCCCGTTGCCCCAGCGGGCGTTCAGCGAGCCTCGACCGCGCCGCAGCGCCGCCTCGTCGATGACGTCGTCGTGCACCAGGGTCGCGGTGTGGATGAACTCGAACACCGAGGCGAACATCACGTCACGGTCGCCCTCGTAGCCGCAGAGCTGCGCCGACAGGAGCAGAAGGATCGGGCGCACCCGTTTGCCGCCGCCCTCGGCGATGTAGCGGCCGAGCTCGTCGATGACGCCGACCTCCGATCGCAGGTGGCGCCGGCACTCCTCTTCCACCTGTGCGAGCTTGTCGCCCACCAGGAGCATGATCTCGGGCAGACCGGGAGGGAGGGAGCGCACGGCGCGCACCGCGGATGCGGGCGGGGTCGCAGCACCGCGCCTCGCGGGCCGCACCCGCGCCGTCTTCAGTCCCGAAGCCGCGTCGGTCATGGCGTGTCCACCCGCACGGCGGGCGCCGGCTCGTCCTTGCCGGGCGGGGCCGCGGCGCTCTTCGCGCCGCCGGGCAGGGTGCGCGTCTCGATCACCTTCGGCCCCTCGACGAGGTAGGCCACGCCCGCCTTCTCGTAGGTCCAGAGCTCGCGTCCCGGACCTTCCGGCGCCCGGCTCGACGGCAGGCCGAGCGATCGCAGGACCTGCCCCACCTGGCTGCCGGGCGAATAGGTGTCGAGGAGGCTCTTGACCTTCGGCCAGTCGGGCTGAAACTGCAGGGAGACTGAGACCTGGACCGGCCGGCCCGAGCGCACCTTCTTCGAGATCTCCCGGTCCTCCGGCAGGCGGTACTGCACCGCGTCGAAGGTCTTCGGATCGTAGAAACGAAGATAGGAGTAAGGGAACGCGGGGTCCCTGCGGGACCCGATCTCGAAGAAACCGAGCGCGTCCGTCGTCGCCCGCGCGTCCTCGACGCTCTGGTCGAGCGATCGCAGGCCCACGGCTTTAAGATAGGTGCGCGATTTCAGGAGGCGCACGACCTGGCCCGCCACTCCCGCGCCCGTCTCGTCGATGACCCGTCCGCGGATCGAGACCCGGCCCTCCTCCTCGTCCGCGAGCGCGGCCGCGGGCAGGAGAAGGACGCAGAGAAGAGCCGCGGCGCCCGCGATCCGTCGCGCGCGCCACCCCTCCCGATCGCCTGCCCGTGCGGTCAACGACGATCCCTCAGCGATAGTTGGTGAACTGCATGTCGAGCTTCAGGGACGAATCGCGCAGGACCTTCATCGCCCCCTGCAGCTCGTCCTTGCTCTTCCCCTTGACGCGCACCTGGTCGGCCTGGATCGACGCCTGCACCTTCAGACCGCTCGACTTGAGGATCTTGACGATCTCCTTCGCCTGCTCCTGCGGGATTCCCTGCTGCAGGACGATCTGCTGCCTGAGGCTCTGTCCCGTGGCCTGCTCCGGCGTCTTGAAGGTCAACCCCT
>JBGPED010000098.1:0-10492 GCA_041482595.1 Acidobacteriota bacterium | reverse complement strand
CCGCCTCGGCCTCGTCGAGCCGCCACAGCATCAGGTGCATGTCGGCGATCGACTGCTCCTCGCCGAGCGCCCGGAGCGGAAGCCCCATCTTGCGGAACTGGTCGCCGGCACGCCGGTACTCGTCTTCCGCTTCCTGGTAGCGCCTTTCCTGGAACAGCAGGTGGGCCTTGGACTCGAGGGCCTCGGCGAGCCCGACGCCGAACCCTCGCTGGCGGTAGAGCTTCTCGGCCTCATCCAGGGCCACGCGGGCCTCGGCGGTTTTTTCCTGCCCGACGAGGATCTGGCCCCGGATCAGCAGCGGCCTCGGGTTGCCGTGATCGAGGGCGGCCGCCTTGTCGATCGTGAGCAGGGCTTCATCCGGCTTCCCCGCTCGCTCGAGCGCGCGCGCGAGGGCGATCAAAGTGTCGGGCTCGTCGGGATAGAGCTGCGCCATGCGCCTGAGGCTTTCCAGGCCAGTGGGCAGTCCCAGCAGGCGACCTTGGATCGCGGAGGCCTGAAGGGCCTGCCGGCTGTCGGGGGACAACCCCTGCTCTCCGATCAGGCGCGAAGCCTTCTGGATGGCCTCCCGGGAGCGGCCCTCGGAGCCGACCCGGTCGAGCAGGTCCGCCTGGAGGACATGGGCGTCGATGAATCCGGGGTCGAGGGCGATCGCCTTGTCCAGCTTGTCGAGTGCCTGCCCATAGCTGCTCTGACCGGCCAGGCGCCTGGCGTCGTGTTCCAGGAGCTGCGCCTCGTCCCCCGTGGCGAAGCGCGGCGCCGGGCGGGAGGGTATGAAGCCGGCGATGACCGGGAGTCCCGTCGTCTCCATCAAGCGCACCGTCGCCTTCTGGGCCAGCTCGGAGGACCGTCGCGCCCTGACCTGGAACGAACCGGCCTCGTCCGCGCTCGATCCTCTGTAGACGCGGATCGTCGCGAGAATCTCGTTGTCCTCGTCGTAAAGGGTCCCGGTCACGAGCCACTGGGGTGACAGTGCCGCCCGGACCAGATCGATCGCCGCCGGCCGATTCGGGGGCCCGGTGTAGGCCGCGAGGACCTCTGCGACACGATCGGGAGACACCGATCGCAGCCGACCCGATTCGCCGGCCGTCGTCGCAAGAAGGTCCGCGATCATGGCGCCACGGCCGGGATCCGATGGGTTCGACCGGGACTCAAAGGGCAGGACCGCGAGGGCGGGCCGCGTGGCCGTCGTCGGGGGAACGGGAGCCAAAGCGATCCGGGGTCCCTTCCAGGCCAGGTAGCCGGCCAGGGTTGCGACCGCGACGAGCACGGCGTAGGCGCGGACCTTCACGAGAATCTCGACGACCCGGTTTCGACGTCCGGGCTGCGGCGGGCGGGGTTCGTAGGCCGTCAGCTCGCGCGCCGCCGCATGCAGGCGCCTGGCGACCTCCGCGGCATCGGCCGGCCGCGCCGACGGCTGCTTCTCCAGCAGGGCTGCGATCGTGTCGCCAAGGGGACCGAGATGTTTGACCAACTGTCGGTCAGCCGCCGTGCCCGGTGGGTTGTGAAGGATCGCCGCGGAGGTGTCCGCGTCGGTCGGCCCGTGGAAAGGATGGTGTCCGGTGACAGCCTCGAAGAGCATGATCCCCAGGGAGAAGAGATCGCTACGGATGTCGACCTCTCTGCCGCGAAGCTGCTCGGGCGACATGTAGGCGACGGTGCCGACGATGGCGCCGGGCCGCGTCAGCCGGTCATCAATCGAGTGGGTCGTGTCGTCCTCTCCGACGGAGGCAGGCACTCTCCGCGCGACACCGAAGTCCATCACCTTGACGTGACCCGCATCCGTCACCATGACGTTGGCTGGCTTCAGATCGCGGTGCACGAGACCTGCGGTGTGGATGGCCGTCAATGCCTCGGCAATCTCCTCTCCATAGCGGGCAATCTGTGAAGGAGCCGGCTGGTCGCCGCGAACTACGGCATCGAGACGGCGGCCCTTGACGTATTCCATGACCAGGAGCGGCGCACCGTCGTGCTCGATGACGTCGAAGACCATGGCGACGAATGGGTGAACTACGCGGGGAGCGTCGGCCGCTTCCTGGATGAAGCGCTTGAGCAGGTCGGGGTTCGATGCCGCCCGGCGCGACATCGACTTGATTGCGACGTCCCGATCGAAGCGCATGTCCCGGGCGCGGTACACATCCCCCATTCCACCGGACCCGATCGGCTCGAGGAGGTGGTACCTGCCCAGGAGGTGGCCCGGCGCGAGACCCATCAAATCTCCAAGCACGGACGCGGCTTGTCGATCAATGTCCGCCGTCAGGACGCTGAATCCGAAAGATCCCTGGTAGGCTCCTGTCGGAAGGCTAACTGCCGGGCCCGCAGCAAGTCAACAGGGCGTATCGCGCCATTCAAGATGTAACCCTGAAGGGTATCGTCGCGCCATTTAGGATGTAACCCGGGAGGGGGGTTACATCTTAGAGGGCGCGATACGGCAGATGGACCGGGCGAGGGTGATCGGTTTATCCTGTCGCGCTCCCGGGCGGGTCCCGGAGGAGGTCCCGTGGTCCTGCTCCTTGCGGCTGTCGGTGTTTTCCTCCTGGGCGGGCTCGCCGCCCTCCTTGCTGCGTCTTCACCGAAACTGGCTAGCATCAACGGCGTGACCGGGGCGGTCGCCGGTTCGCTTGTGGGTCTCTTCGCGCTCGTCCGGTTCCTGGCCGGCGGGGAGGGCGCGGTCGAGTTCACGGCAGCCTGGGCGGTGCCGGGCGGGTCGCTCGCGCTGCGGCTTGATGGAGTCAGCGCTCTCTTCCTCCTGCCGACTTTTCTCCTGAGCGGTCTGTGCGCCCTCTACGGGCACGAGTACCTGGTCGCGACGCATCTGGGGGATCGGCCGGGGCGGGCGTGGTTCTTCTTCAATATCCTGGTCGGCAGCATCGTCGTCGTGCTCTTGGCGCGCAATGCCGTCCTGTTCCTCGTGGCCTGGGAGGTCATGGCCGTCTCCTCGTTCTTCCTCGTGACGCTCGAGGACGAGAAAGAGCAGGTGCGGGAGGCAGGCTGGACCTACCTCGTGGCGAGCCACCTGGGGACGGCCGTCATCATCACTTTGTTCGCGCTCCTCGGCAGTCGCGCCGGTTCGCTCGATTTCCGGGACTTCGCGGCCGTCACGGGCGGGGAGGGCTCCCGGGCAGGGCTGCTGTTCATCCTTGCGCTCGTCGGCTTCGGAGTGAAGGCGGGGCTCATGCCTCTTCATGTCTGGCTTCCCGAGGCCCACCCGGCGGCGCCGAGCCACGTGTCGGCGCTGATGTCGGGTGTGATGATCAAGACGGGCATCTACGGCATCGTCCGGATGCTCGGCTTCCTCGGCCCTCCGGCCGCCTGGTGGGGATGGGTGCTGGTCGGCGCGGGGGCCGTCTCGGGAATCATGGGCGTGCTCTTCGCCCTGGCGCAGCACGACCTCAAGCGCCTGCTCGCGTACCACAGCGTCGAGAACATCGGCATCATCACGATGGGCCTGGGAGTCGGTGTCCTGGGGCTGTCCTCCGGGACTCCCTGGCTGGCGGCGCTGGGGTTCGCGGGCGCGCTGCTCCACGTGGTGAACCACGCAATCTTCAAAGGGCTCCTGTTCCTCGGGGCCGGCGCCGTGCTCGCCGCCACCGGGACGCGGGACATGGAGCGGCTCGGCGGACTGCTGCGTCTGGCCCGCTGGACCGGAGCGACCTTCCTCGTCGGCGCCGCCGCGATCTCCGGACTTCCTCCTCTCAACGGATTCGTGAGCGAGTTCCTGATCCTGGTCGGGGCGGTGAAAGGCGTCGCCGTGCTTCCGGCGGAGACCGTCGTGCCCCTCCTCGTCGTCGCCGGGACGCTGGTCCTCATCGGCGGGCTCGCCTCCGCCTGCTTCGCGAAGGCTTTCGGGATCGTGTTCCTGGGGACGCCGCGTGCGCCTCTCGGCCGATCCGTGGCGGACCCGGGCGCTCTGATGATGATCCCGATGGTGATCCTCGCGGCGGCATGCCCCGCCATCGGCCTTCTCTCGCCCTGGATCGTCCCGGGGCTCGGCGCGGCGGTCGCGGGGATCGCCGGGGGAGCCGGCGCGGCCCTGGTCGATCCCCTGGGAGAAGCGGGGTCGTGGCTCGCCCGGTTCGTTGCCTGCGCGGCCGCCCTGATCGTCCTCACAGGCTTGCTCCTGCTGCTCCGGAGGCTCGTGCTGGCGCGTCACGAGGTGCGCGGGGCGGAAACCTGGGGCTGCGGCTACCTCGCCCCGACGCCACGGATGCAGTACACCGCCTCGTCCTTCGCCGAGCCCCTCACGAGTCTCTTCAGGCCCCTCCTGGGGACGCGCCGGCGGGCCGCGCTCCCTGCGGGTCTCTTCCCCCGGCACGCCTCCTTCTCGACCGAGACGCCCGACAGCGCTCGCGAGCACCTCTACGCGCCGCTCTTCCTGGCCGTCCAGGGCGCGGCGGCGCGATGGCGCGGCCTGCAGCGGGGCCGGCTGCAGCTCTACGTGCTGTACGTCGCCGCGACGCTCGTCGTGCTCCTCCTGTGGGAGTTCGCGTGGAATCGGTGACGATCGCGGCGTTTCTCCATCCCGTCCTGGCGGCTGCGCTCGCGCCCCTGCTTCCCGGAGTGATCAACCGCGTCAAGGCGTTTTTCGCCGGTCGCACCGGCCCCTCGCTTCTTCAGCCCTACCGGGATCTCGCGCGGCTTCTTCGCAAGGGGGCCGTCTTCAGCCCCACGACCACGGGCCTCTTCCAACTCGCGCCCGCCGCGGGGCTGGCGATCACGCTCGTGGCCATGGCCCTCCTGCCGGCCGGCGGGTTTCCCGCCCTCTTGCCATTCCCGGGAGACTTCCTGCTCCTCGTTGGCCTCCTCGCCCTCGCCCGCTTCATCTTGATCCTGGCGGCGCTCGATACGGGGTCCTCCTTCGAGGGGATGGGTGCGAGCCGTGAGGCCGCCTTTGCAGTCCTGTCCGAGCCGGCGCTCCTCCTCGGCCTGGCCGCTGCGGTGCGGGTGTCCGGCGAGTTGTCCCTGTCGGGGATCATGGCCGCCGCGAGCGCCGGGGCGTGGACGACAGCGGCCCCGGCGCTCCTCCTCGTGCTGGGGTCACTCCTCGCGGTCTTTTTGACGGAGAACGCCCGTATCCCCGTGGACGACCCGAATACGCACCTGGAGCTGACGATGATCCACGAGGTGATGGTCCTCGATCATTCCGGGCCGGACCTGGCGCTCATCGAGTTCGGGGCGGCGCTCAGGCTCTGGGTGTTCGGCGCCTTGATCGTCGGCCTGGCGACGCCGTTGCGCACCGGGGTCCCGCTGGCCGACGCGGGAATCTTCCTCGCCGGGATGCTCGCGCTCGTGGGGTTCGTCGGGGTGCTCGAGTCGGCCATCGCGCGGCTGCGGCTTCTACGCGTCCCGCAGTTCCTCGTCGGGGCGATCGCCTTTTCCGTCCTCGCTCTCGTCCTCGTGCTGAGGTGACGCGGTGACGCCGTGGCTCGACACGCTGATGGTGCTCGTGGTCTTCACGAGTCTGAAGCTTCTCGGCTCGAGCCGCCTGGGGTCGTGCATCCGCACGGCCGCCTTCCAGGGCGTCCTCCTTGGGCTCCTGCCGATCGTCGCCCACCCCGGGAGTCTCGCGCCCCGTCTGCTCTGCATGAGCGCGGCGGCGATCGGATTGAAGGGGATCGTCTTCCCGTGGCTTTTGTTCCGCGCCCTGCGGGGGGCCCGGGTGCGGCGGGAAGTGGAGCCGTTCGTCGGCTACACCAGCTCGCTTCTGATCGGGGTGCTGGCGCTCATCGCCGCCCTCTGGGCGGCGCGGCACCTGCGCGTGCCGGGCCGGCCGATCTCCCCGCTGCTCGTCCCCGTGGCGCTGTCCACGATGCTCGTCGGGCTCTTCCTCATCATCAGCCGGAAGAAGGCGCTCAGCCAGGTTCTCGGTTACCTCGTCTTCGAGAACGGCATCTACGCCTTCGGCGTCGGGGTGGCGTACGAAGCGCCGCTCCTCGTCGAGCTGGGCGTGCTCCTCGATGTCTTCGTGGCCGTGTTCGTCATGGGGATCGCGATCTTCCACATCCGCCGCGAGTTCGACTCGATCGACACGACGCGGCTCGAGACGCTGCGGTACTGAGGGCGCATGATCCTTTCTCTCCTCCTGGTCCCGGTCGTCGCGGCCGTTGTCGCTTTCCTGCCGAGCGCCGCGCCCCTGCGCCGCGGGCTCTTGGTTCTGGCCGCGGCGCTTCATGCGGGCCTCTCCCTCGCGACCTGGGTGACTCCCGCCTCGCCGGAGTGGCACGGCATGCTGGCGCTTGACGCGGCGGGGCGCCTGGTCCTCACCGTCACGAGCGCGCTCTTCTTCTTCGTCGCCCTCTACGTCGTCGGGTACCTTGGCCGCGAGGTCAAAGACGAGCGGCGGGATTTCGAGGAAGGGTTCCTGTTCACGAACGCGCCGGAGGCGGTCTTCGTGGCGTGCCTGCTGCTCTTCCTGGCCTCGATGACCCTCGTCTCGGTGAGCCAGCACTTCGGGATGATCTGGGTCGGGATCGAGGCCACGACCCTCGTGAGCGCGCCTCTGATCTACTTTCATCGCCACCACCGATCGCTCGAAGCGACGTGGAAGTACCTGATGATCTGCTCGGTCGGCATCGGGCTGGCGCTCCTCGGGAATTTCTTCCTCGCCATCGCGGCGACCCGGCCCCTCGGGGGCACGACACCCCTCCTCTTGCAGACACTCGTCGCGGACGCGGGCGCCTTGCAGACCGACTGGCTGCGGCCGGCCTTCATCCTGCTGCTCGTCGGGTACGGGACGAAGATGGGCCTGGCGCCGCTGCACACCTGGCTTCCCGACGCCCACAGCGAGTCGCCCTCCGCCGTGTCGGCGCTCCTGTCCGGCACGCTCCTCAACTGCGCGTTTCTCGGGATCCTGCGTGGCCTGCAAGTCTGCCAGGCGGCCGGGCTGGGTGAATTCGCGCGGTCGCTTCTTGTCGTCTTCGGGCTTCTCTCGATGGGCGTTGCGGCCGTGTTCCTGACCGCGCAGACCGACTACAAGAGGATGCTGGCCTACTCGAGCGTCGAGCACATGGGGATCCTGGCGTTCGGGATCGGCATCGGCGGCGGGGGGACCTTCGGGGCCATGTTCCACATGGTCAACCACTCCATCACGAAGGCGATGCTGTTTCTCCTGGCCGGGAACATCCTGAACGCCTACGGCACGAAGTCGGTGGACGAGGTGCAGGGGGTCTTCCGCCGGTTGCCGGCGTCCGGTTGCCTCTGGGTGACGGGGCTTCTCGCCATCACCGGAACGCCGCCCTTCTCGCTCTTCCTGAGCGAGTTCCTGATCGTCCGTGCGGCGATCGATGCCGGCCGCCTGGCGCTCGCCGCCGCGTTCCTCGCACTCCTGGCGTGGATCTTCGCCGCCATGTCCCGGAGCATGCTGCGCATGGCCCAGGGCACGCCACCCGCGCGCGGCACGGCCGCTTCCGCCGAGCCCTTCCTCGCCGTGGCCCCGCCGGCGGCGCTCGCGGTCGCAGTTCTGGCGCTCGGCGTTTTCGTTCCCGGCCCGCTGCTGTCGCTTCTGCGGCAGGCCGCTTCCGCGTTGGGAGGGCCGTGATGGCGGGCGCCTCTCCCGTCGCTGTCGGCAACGCCGCCGCCGTCCCCCTCCGGGACGTGCCGGAGGTGGGCGTCGAAGGGTTCCGCACGAGCCTGCTCGACGAGATCGCGCGGGGCGGGAGAGTCTCCGCGCTCTTCGGGACGCCGCGCGACGCCGGCCGGCTGGAGATCGTCGCGGTGATCGCGCAGCCGGCGCAGCAGCGGCTCGGCCTCCTGAAAACCGTCGTCGCGGACCGCTACCCATCGCTCGCTCCAGACTGCCCCCAGCTGGCGAACTTCGAGCGCGAGATCGCCGAGCAGTGGGGGGTCCGGCCCGAGGGGCATCCGTGGCTGAAGCCTCTTCGGCGCCACGAGTGCTTCCGCAATGGCACCACCGCGCCGTGGCCGCCGTCGGCACTTCCGTTCTTCGCCGTCGAGGGGGAGGAAGTCCACGAGGTCGCCGTGGGCCCCGTCCACGCGGGAATCATCGAGCCGGGCCACTTTCGGTTCCAGTGTCACGGCGAGACGGTGCTGCACCTCGAGATCTCCCTCGGCTACCAGCATCGCGGCGTGGAGATGGCGCTTGTCGGGGGTCCCGACAAGAGGACGATCCACTACATGGAGACGGTGGCTGGAGACACGACCGCGGGGCACGCGCTGGCGTACGCCCTGGCCGTGGAGGCCCTCGCGGGATGCGAGCCCCCCGCGGGGGCGGAGGCCCTGCGCTGTGTCGCGCTCGAGCTCGAGCGGCTGGCCAACCACGCGGGCGACCTCGGGGCGCTGGCGGGGGACGTCGGGTATCTTCCCACGGCCTCGTTCTGCGGCCGTCTCCGCGGCGAGTTCCTGAACCTCACCGCCCTGGCCTGCGGCAGCCGCCTCGGGCGCGGCTGGATCCGGCCCGGTGGAGTTGCCTTCGACGTGGGCTCCCGCGCGGCTGAGATGCGGTCCCGTCTTGCGGCGGCCATGGAGGATCTCCGGCGCTCCGCCGGTCTTCTTTGGAACACCTCCACGGTCCGTGCCCGCTTCGAGGAGACGGGAACGCTCACGCCCGAGGTCTGCCGGACGCTGGGACTCGTGGGGCCGGCGGCGCGCGCCTGCGGGATCGCGGAGGACGTGCGGCGCGATTTCCCCTGCGGTGTCTATCGTCGCGCGCCCGTGCAGGTCGCGACCTGGCCGACGGGGGACGTCTTCGCCCGCGCGCAGGTGAGGTGGCTCGAAGCGCAGGAGTCGGCGCGGCTCGTCGACAGGCAGCTCGCCGACCTCGCCGGAGGGCCCGTTCGCCAGGACCACGGCGCGCTTCAGCCGGCGTCCATGACCGTCTCTCTCGTCGAGGGATGGCGCGGCGAGATCTGCCACGTCGCGACGACCGACGAGCACGGGCGCTTCGCCCGCTACAAGATCGTCGATCCGTCGTTCCACAACTGGCCGGGGCTCGCGTTCGCGATGCGGCAGCAGTCCATCTCCGACTTCCCCCTCTGCAACAAGAGCTTCAATCTCTCCTACTGCGGGCACGACCTGTGAGGCGGATGCGATGCTGAAGGCGTTTCTCGAGCGGCTGCGGCAGGGGCATCGGACGCTACCCTACCCGGAGACCGTGCCGCCGATGCCGGAGAGGTTCCGCGGCCTTCCCGTCCTCGACCCGGCGAAGTGCGATGACGGGTGCCGTTCCTGCGTCGGGGCCTGCCCGACGGGCGCTCTTTATCTCGACGGCGGGCGGCTGGCGCTCGACCTCGGGCGGTGTCTCTTCTGCGGAGAGTGCGAGAAGGCCTGTCCTGCGGGGGCCGTCCGCTACTCGCCCGACCACCGGATGGCGGCCAGGACCAAAGAGGACCTCGTGATCGGCGGCGAAACCGTGCGACTGGCGCGGGCCCTCGACCGGCAGGCGCTGCGCCTGTTCGGCCGCTCGCTGAAGCTCCGCCAGGTCAGCGCCGGAGGGTGCAACGGGTGCGAGGTCGAGGTGAACGTCCTGAACACGGTCGTCTTCGACCTCTCCCGCTTCGGCATACAGTTCGTGGCCTCGCCGCGCCACGCCGACGGACTGCTCATCACCGGTCCCGTCACCGCCAACATGCGGGAGGCCCTGAGCAAGACCTACGAGGCGGTCCCATCCCCGCGCCTGGTGATTGCCGTCGGCGCCTGCGCCATCTCGGGCGGGCCCTACATCGATCACCCCCAGGTCGCGAACGGGGCCGACGCCGTTGTCCCGGTGGACCTCTACGTCCCCGGCTGCCCTCCGCACCCCCTGACGACACTCGACGCCCTGCTCCGCCTGCTGGGGAAGATTCCCGAGACCGGCCATCGTTCGCTCCCTCCCCGCGCCCCCCACCACCAGGAGGTTCGGACTCGTCCCCGGGCCGGTGATGACCCGAAGGAGAGGTCGGCCGAGGCACGAATGCGAAATAGGTGTCCATCCGGGTGTCCATAACGCTCGGACTGTAGCGCACTCCGCGGACTTCTTCCCGGAGCCTTAGAATCCCTCGGGCCTCTGGCCCTTCTGGGTTGGACTCCCAGCCTCGGCACGAAGAACTGCCAGGCTGGTCACGCGGCCGCGGGGCTATAATGGCGCCGATGCGAAGGACGGCCCTTCTGGCTTCCGACACGTCGCTCGAGGCCGAGCGCGAGCAAGTGGAACTGTGGCGGCGCATGTCGCCGCTCGAGAAGGTCCGCGCCGTGACCGAGATCGGTCGGGCTGTCCAGCAATTGTCGCTCGCTGGCATCCGGTTGCGGCATCCTGATGCGTCGGACCAGGAGTGCATGCTGCGTCTTGCGGTTCTGAAGCTGGGCCGCCAGCTGGCCTGCCGCGTCTATCCCGAAGCCGCACGTCTGTCAGGTCGCTGAAATTGGTTTCCAATCCTGTTCGCGTCGCGCTGATCGATGCGAAGGCTCTGGAAGCGTGCCACGTGCGCTATCTCGTTGGCGGCTCGCTGGCCAGCGCGGTCAGCGGCGAGCCCCGCTCGACGCTGGACGTGGATCTTGTCGT
>JBGPED010000097.1:0-10617 GCA_041482595.1 Acidobacteriota bacterium | reverse complement strand
GAGATCATGAACTACATCGGGGCCCTGGCCGTGGAGGGCAAGAGCTTCAACTACAAGACCAACGAGCGTCTGCACAAGGCGTTGGAGCTGAAGCTGTTCGAGGACCAGAAGGACTCGATCAAGCTGACCTCGCTGGTCTCCTCGGTCGTGGACAAGGACACGCAGGAGAAGATCGACGTGGTGAAGAGCCGCCTGAAGAAGGACTACGGCTACTGCGACATCTGCGCCACGGACATCCTGCATTACGTGGCCAGCATCTTCGCCCGGGGCGACGCGCGCGACTGAGGGCCGGGTGGTCTCCATGATGCCCCTGCCGGGCCGCGGGCCGAGGGATGCCGCGCGCCCCGCAGGGGCGTTGTCGTCGAAGGGGTGTTCTCGATGATCCTCAGGATCGAGCAGGATCACAACCGCTTCAAGCAGATCATCCGCGGGCGGATCAAGAAGGACCTGAAGAAGTACATCAGCAGCGGCGAGCTCATCGGCCGCCGCGGCAAGGACTACATCTCGATCCCCCTGCCGCAGATCCGCATCCCGCAGTTCGTCTACGGCCCCAAACAGACCGGCGGTGTCGGCCAGGGAGAGGGGGCCGTGGGCACGGTCCTCGGCGCCGGCGAGGTGGAGGGGGGCAAGCAGGAGGCCGGCAACCAGCCGGGCGAGCACCTGCTCGAGGTCGACATCTCGCTGGACGAGCTGGCGGAGATGCTGGGCGAGGAGCTGGAGCTCCCCGCGATCCGGCCGAAGGGCCGCAAGAACATCCTCTCGAACAGGGACCGCTACACCGGCATCTCGCGCTACGGACCCGAGACGCTGCGACACTTCAAGCGCACCTACAAGGAGACCCTGAAGCGCAGTATCTCGACCGGCACCTACCGCCCCGACCACCCGATCCTGATCCCGATCCGCGCCGACAAGCGCTTCCGCTCCTGGAAGAGCGCCGCGATGCCGCAGGCCAACGCCGTCATCATCTACATGATGGACGTCTCGGGATCGATGGGCGAGGAGCAGAAGGAGATCGTCCGGATCGAGTCGTTCTGGATCGATACCTGGCTGCGGCACCACTACAAGGGGGTCGAGATCCGCTACATCATCCACGACGCGGAGGCGCGCGAGGTCGACCGCGAGACCTTCTACCACACGCGCGAGTCGGGCGGCACGGTGATCTCGGCCGCCTACAAGCTGTGCAGCAAGATCGTCGACCTGGAGTACCCCGCCGAGGAGTGGAACATCTACTGCCTGCATTTCTCGGACGGCGACAACTGGTCCCAGGGTGACACCGAGGAGTGCGTCAACATCCTCAAGGCGCAGCTCCTGCCGCGCGTCAATCTGTTCTGCTACGGGCAGGTCGAGAGTCCCTACGGCACCGGCCAGTTCCTGGTGGACCTCAAGGAGGCGTACGGGGACGACGAGCGCGTGGCGGTGTCGAAGATCGAGAACAAGGACGGCATCTACCAGTCGATCAAGGATTTCCTCGGACGGGGCCGCTGAGCATGGCCAACCTGCCGAAGAACCTGGCCGACCTTCAAGAAGAGATCGAGGGGCACGCGCGCTCCTACGGCCTCGACTTCTTCCCGGTCATCTTCGAGAACCTCGATTACCGCGGCCTGAACCAGGTGGCCTCGTACGGCGGCTTCCCCACGCGCTATCCCCACTGGCGCTTCGGGATGGAGTACGAGTACCTCTCCAAGTCTTACTCCTACGGGCTCTCCAAGATCTACGAGATGGTCATCAACAACGACCCGTGCTACGCCTATCTGCTGGAGTGCAACGCCGTCGTCGATCAGAAGCTGGTCATCGCGCACGTCTACGCGCACTGCGACTTCTTCAAGAACAACCTGGCGTTCTCGAAGACCAACCGCAAGATGATGGACGTGATGGCCAATCACGGCACGCGCATCAGGCGCTACATGGACGCGCACGGTGTCGAGCCGGTCGAGAACTTCATCGACAGCTGCCTGTCGCTTGAGAACCTGATCGACCCCCACTCCCCCTTCATCGTGAGGGAGCGCCCCAAGGATCTGCCCGGGAGCGAAGAGACCCGGCCGGTGGTGCGGCGGATGAAGAGCAAGTCGTACATGAACGACTTCGTCAACCCGCCCGAGTTCGTCGAGGCGCGCCAGAAGAAGCTCGAGGAGGAGGCGAAGCGCAAGAAGCGCTTCCCCGAATCGCCGCAGCGCGACGTGCTGAAGTTCCTCATCGACAACTCGCCCCTGGACAACTGGCAGCGCGACGTCCTGTCCATGGTCCGCGAGGAGGCCTACTACTACGCGCCGCAGGCCCAGACCAAGATCATGAACGAGGGATGGGCCACCTACTGGCATTCCAAGCTGATGACCGAGAAACTGCTCACCGACGCCGAGGTCATCGACTACGCCGACCACCACTCCGGCACGCTCGGCGGCCGGAGCGGCCGCCTGAACCCCTACAAGCTGGGGGTCGAGCTGTACCGCAACATGGAGGAGCGCTGGAACAAGGGGCGCTTCGGCAAAGAGTTCGACGAGTGCGAGGACCTCGTGGAGCGGGCGCGCTGGGACAGGAAGACGGGCCTGGGCCGCGAGAAGATCTTCGAAGTGCGCAGGCACTGCACCGACGTGACCTTCATCGACAACTATCTCACCGAGGACTTCTGCCGCGAGCACAAGCTGTTCATCTACGACTTCAATCCGAAGACCGGCATGTACCAGATCACCGACCGCGACTTCAAGAAGGTGAAGCAGAGGCTGCTCTTCCAGCTCACCAACTTCGGTCAGCCGTTCATCTACGTGGTGGACGGCAATTTCCGCAACAAGGGAGAGCTCCTGCTGCAGCACAAGTACGAGGGCGTCGAGCTGAAGCACGACTTTGCCCGCGAGACGCTCCGGAACATCCAGCGCATCTGGGGCCGCCCGGTGAACCTCGACACCGTGGTGGACGAGAAGGCCCGCCGCATCAGTTTCGACGGCGAGGAGTTCGAGGAGAAGGAAGTCTCCGACAAGGTGGCCTGATGGAACAGACGTCCACGAACAGCTCCGGAACCGCGGCCCGCGCCTCCGCCTCTCCCCGGCCCGTCGAGGCGCGCGAGGCGCGCCAGTCGATCTGGGCCCTCGCGGGCGGCAAGGGAGGCGTCGGGCGCTCGCTCCTGGCGGCCAACCTGGGAATCCAGCTCGCGCGCGCCGGCCGGCGCGTCGTGCTGATCGACCTCGACCTGCAGGGCAGCAATCTGCAGGCCTACCTCGGATACCAGCGCCTGCCGCGCACCCTCGCCGACATCGCCTCGGGGAAGGCGGCGCTCCTGTCCGAGATCGCCTGCGAGACGCCGACCACGCACCTGCGCATCATCGGCGGTCTCCAGCGCGGCGACCTGCGCGACGACCCTGTCGCGTTCGTGCGCCAGGTGGCCGAGCAGTTCGCAACACTCTCCGCGGACCACGTCATCGTCGACTGCGGGTCCGGCCGCTGGCCCGCGACCGTCGCCACGTTCGCCGAAGCCACCGTCGGGATCCTGGTGACGACACCGGAGCCGGCCGCCCTCGAGTCTCTCTACCTGTTCACCGAGACCTACCTGCGCTGGATCCTGCTGCGCGCCGTCACCGGGGAGGCGATGGGGACGATCCAGGGGCGCCTGCAGGAGGCGGGGATCGACCCGCAGCGCCTGTCCTTCCGGGATTTCATGACGCGCCTGCGGACCATCGACCCGGGCGCCCGTGACGCCATCGCGGCGCTGGTGCGGCGCACCCGTCTCGAGCTGCTCCTGAACCAGGTGCGGGGCGAGGCGGAGGAGGAAGCCGCCGCCTGCCTCGCCAGCGGCTTCCGCAAGCTGTTCGGCGTGCCGCTGGCCACCGCGGGAATCATCGAGCACGACCTGTCGATCCTGCAGGCGGTCCAGAAGAGGCGACCGCTGTCGCAGCAATACCCCAACGCCGCCTCCACCAAGGAGATCTCCCGGGCCGCCGCGCGTCTCCTGTCGGTCGGCGTCGGGCCGCTGCGCGCCGCCGACGAAGAATGGGAGGACTTCGAATCGCTCGATCATTACCGGGTCCTGGAGGTGGTCCCCAAGGCCTCCGTGAAAGAGGTCCAATCGGCCTACCAGCTCCTCAAGAAGACCTACGACCCCGAAACCACCTGTCTGTCGACCCTCATGGATGCACCGGGTCTGCGCGAGCTCCAGGGGCGCATCGAGGCGGCTTACCGCACGCTGATTTTCCTGGAGAGCCGTTCCAACTACGATCGCCAGTTGCTCGGGAGCGGCGCGCTCAAGGAAGACCAGGTGCGCGGCCTGCACGCCGGGGCCGCGGCGAAGGACGTCCCCTCGCCGTCCGGCGAGCCCCCGAAGGGCGGGAGCGCCGCCCCCGACGACCAGGCCGGGACCGGGCTGGAGCTGGCGGGCGGCCAGGCCGTGCCGTCCCCGCCGGTCCCCGATCCCCCGGCGGAGGCCGGGCCGGGCGGAGGGGCGATCCTTCCGGTGGCCGCTCCCGCCCCGGACAGCCCGGCCGGTGACGCCGGCACAGCCCTCGGGGCGGCCGCTGCCGAACCATTGGATACGCCGCAGCCTGGGCCAGCCGCTCCCCGCGCGGATCGTCCGGCGCCCGAGAGCGGGGCCGATCTGCGCGAAGAACGGCAGCGTCTCCGCCTGGCGCTCGAGACCATCGCCGAGAAGACGAAAATCCGGCGCGCCTACCTGCAGGCGATCGAGGAGGAGCGTTTCGGCGAGCTGCCCGCCGCCGTCTTCGTGCGCGGGTTCCTGCGCGAATACGCCCGCTGCCTGGGTCTTCCGGGCGAGGATGTGGCCCGCAACTACATGAAACGCTACAGGGACTGGCAGGAATCGAAGAGCCAGCCCTCCGGGCCCGCCTCGCCTTTCTCCCACAACTGATCCCGGACGCGCCGCGCGCCGGCGGGAGCGGACGACCGGCGTCCTCCCCGGGCGAATCGCTCCGGGGCCGGCGCGCATCTGATAGAATCCGCGTTTTCCCGGGAGACCCATGGACGCAACCATCACGCGGGAAGAGGACCTGCAGGGGTACTTCGAGAGCGGCTCGAAGCCCCGGGAGCGCTGGGGGGTGGGCCTGGAGTACGAGCGCGCGGGCGTGTTCCGCGACAGCGGGCGAGCCGTGCCCTACGAAGGTCCGGCCTCGGTCGAGACCATCCTCAACACGCTGGCCAAGGGCGCCGGCTGGACGCCGATCCTGGAGGGCGGGCGGATCCTCGGCCTCTCCAAGGGGGCCACGCGGATCACCCTGGAGCCCGGCGCCCAGATGGAGCTGTCGGGCGCCGTGCATCGCGGCCTGGCGACCCTGCGCGACGAGCTCGCGGCCTACATCGCCGCCGTGGAAGAGGTCTCCCGTCCGCACGGCATCGCCTGGCTCGGCATCGGCCTGCAGCCGTTCACGCCGCTGGACGAGATCGGTTTCATCCCCAAGAAGCGCTACACGATCATGCGCTACTATCTTCCGAAGCGCGGCTCGCGCGCCCACGTCATGATGAAGCAGACCTGCGGCATCCAGATCAACCTGGACTACGGCAGCGAGACGGACGCCGCGGACAAGCTCCGCACCGCCATGGGCCTGTCGCCTCTCCTGACCGCGCTGTTCGCCAATTCTCCGATTCTGGACGGCCGCCTGAACGGCTTCATGACGTACCGTGCCTGGGCCTGGCTCGACACCGATCCGGATCGCTGCGGGCTTCTGCCCTTCGTCTTCAAGGACGGGGCCGGCTTCCAGGACTACCTGGAGTACGCCCTCGACGTGCCGATGTTCTTCGTGGTGCGCGGCGAGGAGTACCGCCCGGCGAACGGCATGACGTTCCGCAAGTTCATCAGGAAGGGGTTCGACGGCGAGAAGCCGACGCTGGACGACTGGGAGCTGCATCTGTCCACGCTGTTCCCGGAGGTCCGGCTGAAGAAGTACATCGAGGTGCGCGGCACCGACTCGGGGGAGCCCGCCTCCTGCCTGGCCCTGGCGGCGCTTCTCAAGGGGATCCTCTACGACGGCGCGTCGCGCCGCGCGGCCTGGGGGCTGGTGCGCGACATGTCCTTCAAGGAGCGCGAGCGTCTCCTGGAGGACGTCTGCCGTGCCGGCCCGGCGGCGCGCGTGCCGGCCCCCGCGCAGGGGCGCGGCGAGGGGGCCGGGAGCGTGCCGGCCCGCGACCTGCTCATCGAGCTGGTCCGCCTGGCCCGCCAGGGTCTCAACAACCAGGGGTGCCCGGAGGAGTCGGAGCACCTCGCCCTCCTCGACCGTCGCCTCGGCGGGGAGGGCGGCTGCCCCGCGGCGCGGCTGGCCGCGGACTGGGAAGGTACTCTGGGCAAGAACCCCCTGAAGCTCGTCGAGGCGCTGTCGCAGACCCAGGTCGAGGTCTCCTGAGCATGGCCGCGGGCGATGGCCGGGGGCCGCGCGCCCCGCTCACCCCCATCGTCGAGAGCGTTCCCAATTTCAGCGAGGGGCGGCGGCGAGAGGTCATCGACGCCGTCCTCGACGCCGTCCGTCGCAGCGGACCGGTGTCGGTCCTCGACTTCTCGTCCGACCCCGATCACAACCGCTCCGTCCTGACCCTCGCGGGCGCGCCGGAGGCGATTCGCGCGGCCATCCTTGCCCTCGTCGCGGCCTGCGTCGAGCACATCGACTTGAGGACCCACAAAGGGGCGCACCCGCGCATGGGGGCGGTGGACGTCATCCCGCTCGTGCCGATCCGGGGCCTCACGATGCAGGAGTGCGTCGCCCTGGCGCGCGATCTCGGCGCCGCGATCGCGCAACGCCACGACCTGCCGGTCTACCTCTACGAGAAGGCGGCGACCGCCCCCTCGAGGCGCAACCTGGCCGAGATACGCAAGGGCGAGTTCGAGGGGTTTCCCGCGAAGATCAAGGACCCGCTCTGGAAACCGGACTTCGGCCCGGACCGCGTGCACCCGACCGCCGGCTGCGTCGCCGTCGGGGCGCGCGAGTTCCTCATCGCCTACAACATCAACCTCGCGTCCGCCGATCTCGACCTGGCGAAATCGATCGCCCGGCTCATCCGCGAGAAGGACGGCGGCTTCCCGTGCGTCAAGGCGATGGGCGTCCTGCTGAAGGACCGCAACCTCGCCCAGGTGTCGATCAACATGACGGACTTCCGCACCACGCCCCTGCACGTGGTCTTCGACAGGGTCCGCGAGGAGGCCGCCCGCCACGGCATCGGGATCGCCGGCAGCGAGATCGTCGGTCTCGTCCCGGCGGAGGCGTTGTACCAGGCGGCGCGGCATTCCCTCATGCTGGAAGAGTTCGATCCGTCCAGGGTCCTGGAGCGGCGGCTCGAGGAGACCGAGGCGCGGGACGGCGGGGCCGGGCGATGAAACGGAACGGGTCGCCCCTGGTCGGCATCCAGGGCGAAAGGGGGGCGTTCTCCGAGCTGGCGGTGCGCTCGCTCTTCGGCCAGCGCGCGCGGATCCTGCCCTGCACCGAGTTCGACGGGCTGTTCCGGGCCGCGGAGAAGGGACGCTGCCGCTTCGCCCTGGCGCCGGTCGAGAACACGATCGCCGGCTCGATCCACAGGGTGCACGACCTGCTCCTCGACTCCCCGCTCAAGGTCGCCGGGGAGGCGATCATCCGCGTCTCGCACACGCTCGCGGCCCTCCCGGGCGTCAGGTTCCGGGACGTGCGGCGCGTCTACTCGCATCCGGTGGCTCTCGCCCAGTGCGAGCGCTTCTTCCGCCGGAACCCGCGCCTGGTCCGCGTGGCCACGTATGACACCGCGGGAAGCGTGCGGCTTCTGCGCGAAGAGCGGGCGCGCGACGCGGCGGCGATAGCACCGGAGTTGGCGGCCCGCCTGTATGGAGCGCGCATCTTGAAGAGGGGTCTCGAGGACCACCGGGCCAACTTCACCCGCTTCTTCCTGCTGTCGCGTGACGGACGGCCCGTGGGCCCCCCGGACAAGACCTCGGTCCTGTTCGCCACCCGGCACGTCCCCGGGGCGCTGTTCCGCTGCATGGGAGTCTTCGCCCTGCGCGACATCAATCTCCTGAAGATCGAGTCCCGCCCGATGCGCGGGCGACCCTGGGAGTACGTCTTCCACGTGGATTTCGACGGGTCACCGCGCGAGGAGAAGATCCGCAACGCGCTGCGGCACCTCGAAGAGGTGTGCGACTTCGTGCGCGTCCTCGGCTCCTACCCGCGGGCGCGCACGCCGCGCGCCTAGGAGCCTGTCCGGGTCAGCGCCCCTCTCCGAGACGGTGCAGCTTCATGAGGTTCGTCGCGCCGGCCTGGGGCGACGTGCCCGACACGACGACGACCCGGGCGCCCTTCTTCAGGAGACCGGCGGCGAGGAGCGCGCGCTCGCCGTCCCGCAGCATCCGGTCGGTGCTCCGCGAGAAGCGCATCGCCAGAGGCAGGACACCCCAGCACATGGCCATGCGCCGGCGCGCCTGCTCCGTGGGGGCGAGCGCGAGGATCGGGCAGGGCGGTCTCAGCTTGGACAGGACGCGGGCGGTCTCGCCGGTCTGGGTGTAGACCACGATGGCGCGCGCCCCCCACTCGCGGGCGGCGTCGACCGCCGCGTGCGCGACGGCGCGCACCTCGCGGCCGGGCCCCGGGGGCGGCACAGCTCTCCGTACCGGCCAGTGCAGCCCGCTCTTCTCGGCCTCGCAGATGATGCGATCCATCACCGCCACCGCCCGCAGCGGGAATTTCCCCGACGCGGTCTCGGCGGACAGCATGACCACGTCGGTCCCGTCGAAGATGGCGTTCGCGACGTCGGACGCCTCGGCACGGGTCGGGCGCGGCTGCTCGACCATCGACTCGAGCATCTGGGTCGCCGTGATGGCGATCACACCAGCGCGGTTGGCCTCCTGCAGGATCCATTTCTGCAGCACCGGGACCCGCTCGAGCGGCACCTCGACCCCGAGGTCCCCGCGCGCCACCATCACCCCGTCGGCCGCCTGCAGGATCTCGGGGAGGCGCTCCACGGCGCGGCGGACCTCGAGCTTGGCGATGAGCGGCACGCGTCTCCCCCGCCGCCCCATGACGCGCCGAACGCGCTCCACATCGCCGGCCGAGCGCACGAACGACAGCGCCACGTAGTCGACCCCGTGCCGCAGCGCGAACTCCAGATCGGCGCGGTCCTTGGGCGTCAGGGCGGTGTCGCCGAGGTCGGTGCCGGGCAGGTTCATCCCCTTGTGCTCGTAGAGGAGACCGCCGGCCACGACGCGGCCGATCACGTCCTCCCCGCGGCTGCGCAGGACCACGAGCTCGATGCGGCCGTCATCGAGGAGGATCGGGTCGCCCCGCCGCACGTCGCGGCCGAGGCGGCGGTGGGAGGTCGGGATGAGTCCGGGCCGGCCGGGCACCTTCCGGGGCGTGAGTGTGACGACTTCGCCGCGCCGCAGGACGAGCGGCCCGCCGCCGGCGAGCCGGCCGACGCGCGCCTTGGATCCCTGCAGGTCGGCCAGGATGGCGACCGGCCGGCCCAGGGCCGCCGCGGCGCGGCGGGTCTCCGCGATCACCCGGGCGTGTCCGGCGTGGTCCCCGTGGGACATGTTGAGGCGCGCCACGTCGACCCCGGCACGCAGCAGGCCTGCCAGCGCGGCGGGTGTCGCCGTGGCCGGACCGAGGGTCGCGATGATCTTGGTGCGTCTCATCCGGGTGCCTGCCCGGGGTGGAGCGGCTCTCAGTGGCAGCCGCACCCCGTGCCGCAGGCGGTGGTCCCTTCGGCAGAGGACCGCAGGGCCGCCGGGGAGGCGCCGAGAGCGACCGGCGTTTCCCGCCCCTGGACGTGGATCTCGGAGACGACCGGCAGCGGCTGCGGGGTCTCGGTGGACGGCCCGAGCGGAACGTGCTTGCCCGCCGCGAAGATCGGGTGCCGGCCCTTCTCCTTGAACCACTGAGCGGTGCTGTGAGTGGAGAACATCTTCTCCACGATCTGCCGCCAGCCCACGCCGGTGTTGTAGGCGCAGAACGAGACCTCTCCCACCTGCGTGGCGTACGGGATGATGCACATCTCGGTGCGGCGGAAGTCGTAGTTGAACAGGTCCTGGAACCACATCCCCGCGACCATCATCACGCGCCAGTTGTAGCGGGACTTCTCGGCCAGGCCGAGCTTGCCGCCGTTGTGGCCGTCGATGATCTTCATCATCTCCCAGAGATTCATGCCTTCCGGCATCTCGGCGAAGCGCGCGTTGCGCAGCACCGACAGCACGAACTGGAAGACCGTCACCGGCTTCGCGCGGCACGTGTCGTTGATGGTCTTGAGATCGGTGAGCAGCCGGTCGGTGTCCAAGATCTGCGGGAAGGGAACGGCGCTCTTGTTCGTCTGGTTGACCAGGAGCATCGTGCCGACGCCGCAGTTGGGGTGGCAGCCGCACTTCAGGGCGCCCCATTCCGCGTCGGCCCCCTCGAGCTGGTCGCGCAGGTCCGAGAAGGGACCGGAGGCCGACAGCGGGTACCAGTCGCGCAACGGCTCCGTGATGCCGAGCTGCTTCTGGACGTCGTGCGCCAGGTGCGACAGGGTGTAGCGCTGCTTCCGGCGGGACTCGTCGTCGATGTCCTCGTCGCGTCCGGTGAAGGACACCGGCTGGAACGACACGGCGTTGATCTTGTCGACGTTCTCGATGGCGAACTGGATGATCGGCCCCACCTGCTGGTCGTTGATGGTGTTGATGATCGTCGTGACCAGGGT
>JBGPED010000096.1:0-10749 GCA_041482595.1 Acidobacteriota bacterium | reverse complement strand
GCAAGATGTGAAGGAGTAGTCATGATGGCCTGTTATAGCGAAGGCACTCGCCTGTGTCGCGGTCAAACTCGAACCGCCTGCCTGCACCGTGTCGGGGGAAAACCTTGAACTTGCTTGAGAAGCACATGCACCGGCTCAGGAATATTCTCCTCAAGTACAAGACCGAGTCTCTTCCGCCTCTTCAGAGTAGCAAGCTCACGCGCGATCAATTCACGAAGTCTGGCATTCGGAACCCCGGCCATGAGTTCTTCGATTCCGCCAAGTGAGGGATCAACGTCGGGAATTGAGCAACGATTGCCGGAGCCGCGTCCGTTGCGGAATCCAGACCCGCCGTGCGACGCCGCAATGTCACGGGGGCCAGAAGGTTGGCAATCGCTTCTCGTCGAAGTCCCAGAACCGACCGGTCCCTGAAAAGCCAAAATCCAAATCCCACTGACCAACAGCTCGACTTGACCTCCCTTCCCTAACTCTGATGAAGTTCGGTGGGAGGTCCGCATGAAAGTCGCAATGATGCCAGCGTGTCGAGGCCGCTGTCCGACAATTGGGCGCTGACCCACACGGCAGTCGGAATCTGCGTGGCCAACGAACGTTCGTCAGAAGACCGTTGGCAGCGGAGAAATACTTCTCCGTAATTCATTGTTGAATAATGAGATAATTTGCGAGAAAAGACAAAACGGAGAGGCCGGGATTCGAACCCGGGAGCGGGTTTCCCCGCTAACTGCTTAGCAGGCAGCTGCCTTAAGCCGACTCGGCCACCTCTCCTAATCGCATCGCCACATGGATCCGCGGCGCCGATCACGCGCCCTATCTCTTGCAGAGAGGGTCACGTCACCGGAAGAACCCCCATGATACCATTTCCGGCGCCGAACGGCCAGCCGAAACGCCATGATGCCATCAGCTTCCCGAGATTACGGCGTCAGTACTCCCCAGTCCCGCCGTTCCGGGAATCGGCTTGACAACATCGGCCGGTCGGGGTATGATCGTACACTTTTGCGGCTGGCGATAAAGCTGCAATTTGGTCCGGATTTGTGATGAGCCCTGTCCATGGTCACTCGAGGATTGTGAAGCGGTCGAAGGGCTCCATCAGATCAGCGCATTAGGGCAGAATGGCGGACGAAACCCCCGACAACATCGCCGGTTCCCCGGAGCCCGAAGGCACGGCTCCCAAGCCGGCACCCAAGCCGAAAGCCGCCGACGGCCCGGTCGGCCCGGCGGTCAAAGCCGCCCCGGCACGGGAGCGTGGCTCGAATGTGGCGGTCAGGGATGTCCCGCCCAAGCCGGAAAAGAAGGATGACGGTTTACGGCGCACGACCGAAGCCGAAGGCGACCAAAACATTTGGCGGTACTCGCGGCGCGGCTTTCTCGAAAAACTGGGGTGGCTCTCGATCTTTTCGTTCTTGGGGGTCATGCTGGTCGGAACGCTCCGTTTCATGTTCCCCCGTGTTCTGTTCGAGCCGTCGCCGATCTTCAAAGCCGGTTTCCCCGAGGAGTATCTCCCGGGTACCGTGTCGACCAAATGGATTCGCGACTTTCGCGTCTGGATCATTCGCGAAGAGGGGCGTATCTACGCTTTGTCCGGCATCTGCACCCATCTGGGCTGCACGCCGCGTTGGCTGGAAAAGGAAGACAAGTTCAAGTGCCCCTGCCACGGCTCCGGGTTTTACCGCAGTGGGATCAACTTCGAGGGCCCGGCACCGCGGTCGCTGGAACGATTGAAAATCGCGCTGGCCGAAGATCGCCAGATCATCGTCGACAAGTCGATCAAGTTTCTGTATGAGAGCGGCGGCTGGGACAATCCCCAGTCGTATCTCAAGGTGTGATCCGGCAGGAAGAGTTCTGGATACGGACTGACCCGACATGCCCATCGCCGATCTGATAAAAACGGTCACCAAATCGCCGATCTGGAAGTCGGTCTTTCGGCACGACTATAAGGACACGCCGCGCAACCGGTACCTGCAGGTCCTCTCCAATATCTGGCTGCACCTGCACCCGACCAAGGTTTCGCGCCATGCAGTCGAACTGCGATACACCTGGGGGATGGGTGGGATTTCGTTCTTTATCTTTCTCGTCCTGACCGTCACCGGCGTCGTCCTGATGTTCTACTACCGGCCCACTGACCAGTACGCTTACTATGACATGAAATACCTGATGAACGACGTGCCCTTCGGAGCGTTCATCCGCAACATGCATCGGTGGTCGGCGCACGCCATGGTGATCACCGTGTGGCTGCACATGCTGCGCGTCTTCATGACCGGCTCGTACAAGCCGCCCCGCGAGTTCAACTGGAACGTCGGGGTGCTCCTCCTGGTCCTGACGCTCCTTCTTTCCTTCACGGGCTACCTGCTGCCGTGGGACCAGCTCGCCATGTGGGCGGTCACCGTCGGTTCGAACATGGCCCGCGCCACGCCGCTCCTCGGGCACGAGGGCCCCGGCGCGAGCCTGCTCAAGATCGGCGACATCAGCCTGATCAACGCCGGGAACGATGCGCGCTTCGCGCTCCTGGGCGGCCGGTTCGTCGGGGCCGGGGCGCTCCTTCGCTTCTACGTCCTGCACTGCGTCGGGATCCCCGTCGTCGCGATCATCCTGATGGCCGTGCACTTCTGGCGCGTCCGCAAGGACGGCGGCATTTCGGGCCCCGTTTGAGGACGTCCCGGCGATGATCGAAGGGCTGAAAACCGCAGTCAACTGGCTGTCCGCACCGCCGCGCTTCTTCACCCTCACGGTCGCGGCCTTCCTGATCCTGCTTTTCCCCGGCGAGCTGGGACCGGCCTGGCTGCGGCGTCTCACGCGGCCGGTCGAGTCGGTGTACCGGCCGAAGGTCGGGGGCATCCTGTTCGCGGTCCTCGGCGTCCTGTTCCTCTTCTCCTGCCTGGATCCCAACTTCGCGCTCATCGTCCTGAAGCCGGACAACGTGCCGATCGCCGGGATGATCTTCCTGGTGGCGTTCTTCGTGTGGTTCGGACTCAAGGAGGGGCGCAGGAACGACGCCCTCAGGTCCGCGGGCCAGCCGATCGTCGAGAAACGTGAGGCGGGCGACGGCAAGGTCATGGTGTGGCCCGACCTGGTCTACACCGAGTTCCTCTGCATGATCCTGTGGACCATCTTCCTGATCGTCTGGTCGATCTACCTCAAGGCGCCGATCGAGGAGCCGGCCAACCCGGCGAAGACGCCGAACCCGAGCAAGGCGCCGTGGTATTTCCTCGGGCTCCAGGAGATGCTGGTGTACTACGACCCCTGGATCGCGGGCGTCCTCCTGCCGGGGCTGATCATCGTCGGTCTGTGCGCCATCCCGTACATCGACAAGAACCCGAAGGGGAACGGATATTTCACCTTCAAGGACCGGAAGCCGGAGATTGCCCTCTTCCTGTTCGGGTTCGTGGTCCTGTGGGTCTGGCTGATCATCATCGGCACCTTCCTGCGCGGTCCCAACCAGAATTTCTTCGGCCCCTTCGAGCGCTGGGACGCCCACAAGCTGGTGCCGCTCATCAACGTCGACCTGTCGCAGATCATCTGGGTCAAGTGGCTGCACATGGCCCTCCCCAGGAACCCGATCGTCCGCGAGATCTTCGGGCTGACCCTGGTGGCTGCGTACTTCCTGGCGCTGCCGCCGCTTCTCGCGAAGCGCAGCCTCAGGACGTATTACGAGAAGCTGGGCCCGGCGCGCTACCACATCATGGTGTTCCTGGGGCTGACCATGCTCAGCCTGCCGATCAAGATGATGCTGCGCTGGACGCTCAACATGCACTACGTGGTCACCGTTCCCGAGATCTTCTTCAACATCTGACGGAAGAGGGCGGCGCCCTCCCCTGCCGAGGTGGTCGTGCCGAAGTTGACAGACGAGACCCTGCGGAAGATGAGCGCGCTGAACGTCCTGTTCGCCGCGAGCAGCATCGGCCTGCTGGTGACGATGGGCTTCATGGTGTACGACGATTACAGCCGCGGCTGGAAGGGGTACCAGAAGGAGTTCCAGCGTCTGGAGGCGGAGAAGACCCACGCCCAGATCGATGCGGCCGAGAAGGCGCTCGACAAGGAGACCCTGGACTCTCTCCTGAAGCAGCGCGCCGAGGCCGAGGCCGCCGTCAGGCAGCACGCCAAGGACCTCGAGGAGGCGCAGAAGAAGCTCCGGGACATCGAGTCGGTCACCTACCGGGACGACCTGGCCTACAGGACCATCAAGTCCACCTTCGACGCCAAGAAGTTCGACTACGAGGTGGCGGCGCACTCCGGGTCCGCCGTGACCCGGCAGATCAGGAAGGAGATGGAGGATCTGCAGAAGCAGCTCGAGGAGCTGCGGGTCAAGTTGCTTCTGCACGAGAATGAGAAGGCCGACGCGCAGGCCGTCATCGATCGGATCAACGGCCGGATCGCCGAGACGGACAAGAAGATCGCCGACCTGGAGGCCGGGGTTGACCGCCTGAAGAAGAAACTCGAGAAGGTCGAGCCGTCCGGTCTCATGAAGGTGGCAATCGACATCCTGAACGCCCCGCTCCTCGACTTCGTCGCTCCTTCCCTCAAGATTCAGCAGGTCGTCCTCGACGGGGTGCCCCTCGACCTCAACTTCGCGCGGGTGCCGCGGGCCGATCGCTGCCAGACCTGTCACCTGTCCGCCGATCGGTCCGGTTTCGAGGACGCGGCCGAGCCGTACCGCACCCACCCGAGGCTGAATTTTTTCCTGGGCGGGGCGTCCCCGCACCCGGTGGACAGGTTCGGCTGCACCGCCTGCCATCGCGGCCGGGACCGGGCGGTCGACTTCCTGTACGCGGTGCACCAGCCCGACTCGGAAGAGCAGACGAAGGCGTGGGAGAAAACGTACGGCTGGAAGCACGATCACTACTGGGAGCAGCCGATGCTGGCGCTGCGGCGCACGGAGGCCGCCTGCCTGAAATGCCACCAGGGGATGGTCAGCGTCCCGGAGGCGCCGCGTCTCAACCGCGCCCTCGAGATCGTCAACCGCTACGGCTGTTATGGCTGCCACAAGATACGCGGCTTCGAGAACCGGCCGAAGGTGGCGCCGCCTTTGACCCATCCGTCGTCGAAGCTGGCGCCGGAATGGATGGCTCGCTGGATCAAGAATCCGAAGGCCTTGCGCCCGTCGACCCGCATGCCGCGCTTCTTCGGGCTCGAGAACAACCACGCGCCGGGTGACGCGGATCGCGAGGAGGCCGAGATCACCGGCATCGTGGCCTACCTCACCGAGAAGGCCGAAAAGCGCACCTACCCTCCCCTCCCGGGACGGGGCGACGCCGAGCACGGTCGGAAGCTCGTGAAGTCGATCGGCTGCATGGGGTGCCACGCCATCGAGAGGGACGACGTCCCGCCCGAGGTCCTGCAGGCGCGGAACGACGGGACGGCGGCTGACCCGATCGCCTGGGAGCGCCGTTTCGGACCCGACCTGTCGCGCATCGGCAGCAAGGCGAAGCCGGAGTGGATCTACCAGTGGGTCCTGAACCCGCGGCAGTACAACCCCGAGACGCGCATGCCGAGCCTCCGGCTGACGTCGCAGGAGGCGCTCGACATCACCGCCTACCTGGCGACCCTGAAGGACGACACGCCGGCGGCGCAGCGCACGGCAGCGGTCGAGCCCCGGCCGCAGGAGCGCGACCGCGCCCTGCTCGCCTACCTGTCGCAGCGCATGCCGCCGCAGGACGCCCGGGCGAAGCTCGCGGCGATGACCGACCACGACAGGGACGTCCTGCTCGGCGAGCGCACCATCTCGCGCTACGGCTGCTTCGGCTGCCACCTGATCCCGGGCTTCGAGAAGACACCGCCCATCGGCACCGACCTGTCCGAGGAAGGAAGCAAGCCCGCCGACCTGCTGCTGTTCGGCTTCGTGCAGATCGAGCACACCTCCCCCGCCTGGTTCTTCCAGAAGCTGAAGGACCCGCGCTCGTTCGACCAGGGCCACGTGGCGGAGTTCTACGACCGGCTGCGCATGCCGCAGTTCGGCTTCACCGACGAGCAGGCGGACGCGGTGACTCTCCTCCTCCAGGGCCTCACCAAGGAAAAGATGCCTCTCGAGAGCATGCGCCGCCTGTCGGCGCGCGACGAGGCGGTGGAGGCCGGCCGGCGCCTGGTGCGGGACTACAACTGCCAGGGCTGCCACATCCTCGAGGGCAAGGGGGGCGCCATCCGCGAGAGCATCGCGAAGAACCTCCAGGCGAAGGGGATGTCGGAGGAGGAGGCGATCTCGTCGGCCCCCGGCTTCTCGCCGCCGATCCTGGAGGGCGAGGGGGACAAGGTACAGCCCGACTGGCTGTTCGCCTTCCTGAAGGGTCCGGCACCGATCAGACCCTGGCTCGAGGTGCGCATGCCGACCTTCCAGTTCACGGACACGGAGGCCGACACCCTGGTCCACCATTTCGCCGCCAGGGAGCAGCGGATCTTTCCGTTCCAGACGCTGCCGCGGGAGCCCCCGAAGGGACCCGAGCTGCAGGCGGCGATCAAGATGTTCGGGGCCGACTACTTCAACTGCTGGAACTGCCACCAGCAGGGCGCCCGCAATCCGCCCGGCCCGCCGGAGGGCTGGGCCCCGGACCTGACGCTCGCCTCCCGCCGGCTGAACGCCGACTGGATCGGGCGCTGGCTGTCGAACCCCCAGAAGCTGATGCCGGGAACCAAGATGCCGACCTTCTACGATCCGGAGGACCCGAAAGGTTCGGCGCCCCCGGACGTCCTCGGCGGCGATCCGGACCGGCAGATCAAGGCGCTGAGCGAGTATGTCTTCACGCTCGGCCTCAGGCGCAGCGGCACGTCCACGGGCGCATCTCCCTGAGCCCCCTGCCGCTGTTCCCGGCCCCGCGTACGCGTTAGAATCGAACCGCCTGTTTGAGGAAGGAGCCCAGGACAATGACGACGATCCGCACCACGGCAGTTCCCGCTCTGGTTGTGACCGCGCTGACGCTCGGTTCCGCCTTCGCCGGCGACATCGTCGGCAAGGTGAAATACGCCGGCACCGCCCCCGCGCCCGCCAAGATTCAGGTCACCAAGGATCAGGCCGTGTGCGGCAAGGCGGAGCACAAGGACGAATCCCTTCTCGTCGGCGCCGACAAGGGCGTGAAGAACGTGGTGGTCAACATCGCCGACCCGAAGGACGGCAAGAAGTACACCCCGGCGGCAAAGCCGACGCTCGATCAGAACGGATGCAAGTTCGTGCCCCACGTGGATATCGTTCCCGCCGGGCAGGTGATGACCATCGTCAACAGCGATGGCATCCTGCACAACCTCCACACCTTCCCCAAGAACAACGCGCCGTTCAACAAGGCGCAGCCGAAATTCAAGAAGGAGATGCCGGTGACGTTCGAGAAGCCGGACATCATCCAGATCAAGTGCGACGTGCACTCCTGGATGGCCGGCTGGATCGTCGTGGCCGGTCACGCCTATTACGCCCTGACCGACGCCTCGGGCAACTTCAAGATCGAAGGGGTCCCGGCGGGCACCTACGCCCTCGAGTACTGGCACGAGAAGCTCGGGAAGCAGTCGAAGTCGGTCACGGTGCCGGCGACCGGCTCGGTGACGGCCGACCTGGAGTACGCGGCGAAATAGGCCCCATCTCGATCCTATCGTCCGGATCGGTCGGCCGACCGATCCGTGTCGAGCGAAAGGACGAAGGACACGAGGACGCGGCGGGTCGGCCCGTCCGGGAGGGCCTCGGCGTAGGAGGGCATGGACTCGCCGGCGCCGAAGAGCAGCGCGCGCTCGATCGCCCGGGGGGAGGCGCCGCCGCGCAGGGCGCAGGCGTGCGTGAGATCGCCCGAACGCGGCCCCTCCACCCCCGCGCCGTCCTTCCAGTCGGCGTGGGCCTCCCGGCGCGTCATCCCCTCTCCCGAGGATCCGTGGCAGGAGGCGCAGCCGAGACTTTCCCAGACCCGGCGGCCCTCCCGCAGGCTCAAGTCCCCGGCCCGGGCCGGCGCAGCATCGTTCCCCTCTTCGGCGGGCGTGCCGGGCCGCGCCGGTTCCGCGCGCAAACCGGTCCCGCGCAGGACCGGCGAGAATTGCTTCACCGCGAGGACGAGGGCCCAGCGGTCGCTCCCGGCGAGCCAGTAGAACGCCGGCATGGCGGCGCCTGTGCCCGCGCCCAGTGTGATCGTCCGGAACAGGTCGGTGTCCTCCGGTGGCTGGCCGGCGGGCGTCGACTTGAAACGGTAGCGGCCCGCGACGAGATCGCGCGGGGGGAAGGTGAAAAACGCGGCCAGCTCGCCTCTGCCGTCCCCTCCTTCGCCGTGGCAGGGGGCGCAGTGCCGGCGGTACAGCTCGACCCCGCGACGCGCGAGCGCGCCATCGACCGGTGGCGGCACCGGGACGTCCGGCTCACGCCTCCTCCACTCGGCCCAGATGTCCCGGTGCTCCCGGCCGACGGCCTGCAGGTAAGCCACCAGGTACCGACCTTCCGGGGTCGGAACCGGCCGCCCGCCCTCCGGCCGGAACAGGTGGCGTGACGCGGGCATCCGGGATCCGGGAACCAGGATGCCGGGGGAATAGAGATGGGCATAGTGCCAGTCGTCGCTGTGCCGGTGACCCTCGAGACCGAGGTCGGGGCCGACGCGCGAATCGAGGAGAGCGACCTCGGGCCCGGGCGGGAGCTCCATCCTTCCCGCAGGGCGCGGGCGATCGAACAGGGTGTGACAGCGACCGCAGTTGTCGCGCCGGAAGATCTCCTCGCCCGCCCTCTCGCTGTCGATGACGAGACCGGCCGGACGATCCCGGCCGCAGGCGGGAACGAACAGCACCACCGCGGCGAGGACGACGGAGCGCCCTGCGGGGGACGTTCTATTTCTCGGCCGGCGCATGGCCGGTCGGCAGGGGCGGAGCCGGGATCGACCTCGCGCCCCGCGCGGGCGACGGGGGGCCGCCCCTCTCGGTGCGCGCCTGGCTGCGCAGCACGAGGGCGACGAACCACGACACGACCAGGGCGAGCATCCCGAGGAGGAAGAAGATGCTGTAGGCCAGCCCCCGCGCCACGCCCGGCGAAGACGCGGCGGCGCTGCTGCACATGGCGCACTGGGCGAAAAGCGTGGAGGGGGCGGCGAACACGGCCCAAACAACAGCCGCGAGGGCGCCGGGGAGTCCTGCCTGCCGGGGGTGTCGCATCATTTATATAAGATACAGCACAACGTAGAGGCCGAGCCAGATCAGCCCCACGAAGTGCCAGTAGAGCCCGCAGACTTCGATGTTCCGTTGCCGGCTGTCGGGGACCCACAGCTCCCGCTGGCTCAGGGCGATCACAAGCAGCCACACGACACCGGACAGTGCGTGCACGGCGTGCACGCCGGTCAGCATGTAGAAGGTCGTCCCGTAAGTGGTGCCCGTGAACGACAGGCCGCCGCGGACGAGCAGCGTCCACTGGGTCGCTTGAAGGCCGAGGAACAGGACCCCGAGAGCGGCGGCGACGATCAGCCAGCGCCGGAGTCCCCGCGCATCGAGCAAGCGCAGCGACCGCACCGCCCGGTGCAGTGCCAGGCTCGACAGGGCGATGACGACCGTGTTGAACCCGGCCAGCCGGACCGGCAGCCGCGGCATCCCGGGGCTCGGCCAGGCGCCGCTCGCATACCGCAGGACGAGGTAGCCGCCGACGAGCCCCGCGAACAGCATCGTCCCCGCCATCAGGAAGACGAGTGTGGCGACGCGGTGGTTGGCGACCGCCGGGTGCGGCGCGGTCTCCCGGTCGGAGACGAGATGGTTTTTCATCCAACTCTAGCGCAGCGGCTGCATGGTCCTGTCGAAGGCCATGAGGCAGAGAAGTGCCGGCAGGTAGACGACCGAGGCCAGGAGCATGCGGCGCGCGGCCCGGGCCGAGGCGTCCACCACGATCGGGACGGCGAAGGCCGTCAGGCCCAGGCCGAGGACGACGGCGCCGCAGAAGTAGACGACGCCGGTCACGTGAAGCATCGTCGGGACGAGACTCAACGGCAGGAGCACCAGGCAGTGCGCCAGGATCTGGCGGCCGGTTGCGCCTCCGGCCTCGTCCACCACCGGGAGAAGACGGAACCCGCCGCGGGCGTAATCGTCCTTGTACAGCATGGCGATGGCCAGGGAGTGCGGCAGCTGCCACACGAACAGGATGGCGAAGAGCGCCACGCCACCGGCGGCGACGTCCCCGTGGGCCGCGGTCCAGCCGCCGAGCGGGGGGAGCGCGCCGGGGATCGCCCCGACCAGGGTGCACAGCGACGTGATCCGCTTCAGTGGCGTGTAGACGAACACGTAGCTGAGGAGGGTCAGGGCCGCCAGCCCGGCGGTCATCAGATTGACCGTCAGCACGAGGTGGACCAGGCCCGCCACCGAAATGGCAGCGGCGAAGAGGAGCGCGTGCCCGGGGTCCAGCCGCCCGGCGGGCAGCGGTCTAAGGCGCGTGCGCAGCATGCGGCCGTCCTCCTCCCGTTCCACGTACTGGTTGAGGGCGCTCGTGCCGGCGGCGACCAGGGCCGTTCCGAAGAGGGTGTTGAGAAGGAGGACGACATCGAGCGAACCTTTCGAGCCGAGGTAGAAACCGACCAGTGTCGTGACCAGGATCAGCGACGTCACGCGCGGCTTGGTCAGCTCCAGGAAATCGGCCAGGCGCTCCCGCTCCCCGACGCGGGCGAGCGGGCGGGCGGCCTCGTAAGGGGCGCTCATGCGGCGCTCCCCGTGGCGCGGGCGGGCGTGACCGGACTGGCAGCATCCTGGCGTCCCCTGTCCAGCGCCGCCGCCGGGGCCCGCGACGCCGCGAGACGCGCGGCGCGCACCGTCAGGACGAGGCAGGTGGCGAGAAGAAGG
>JBGPED010000095.1:0-10757 GCA_041482595.1 Acidobacteriota bacterium | reverse complement strand
TGGCCGACCGGCGTCGGCGCGTTCGCCACCCGCTCGGGCATCGGCGGCGGGGGCCAGCCGCGCAACGTCAACCTGGACGGCACGGCGCGCGGGGCGCGCATCATCGTGTCGGACATCGCGGACAAGAGCCGCTGCACCTTCAACTCCCTGGTCGAGCGCGGCGGCAACGTCGATCCCGGCAGCCTGGCGACCCGCCTGGCCGAGCTGATCTGCCCCAAGTCCGGCGGCACGGGCGCCTGCGCCGGAATCACCGGCGGCGGCACCGAGGTGCACCTGGCCGTGACGCCGTTCGGCTTCCCGGACAACTTCTCCACCGTTCAGTTCCAGGGGAACGACGGCAAGTATGTGCAGGAATCGGCCGAAATCGACACGTTCCTCTATAACAACCGTGACTTCCTGGTCGTCGGGCCGGCCGGCAACAGCGGCGTGCTGATCAGCTCGAGCCGGCCCGATTTCTGGACCCCCCGGGTCATCCCGGACTTCTTCGACGGGACGGATACGGACGACTGCGTCGCGCCCACCGACTGCACCAACTATAGCCCCAGGCCCATCCAGATCCCGCCCCCGTCGACGGCCAAGAACATTGTCACGGTGGGCGTCACGCGGGCCGACGAATTCACGACCTTCCAGGATTTCGACAACAACGCGAACATGGCGACCTATTCGTCCCGCGGCCCCGCCACGAAGGAGTCCCTCCGGATGGCCCCCATCGTGGATGCACCGTGCTGCGACCTGGGCGCCGGGAATTTCGAGTTCGCGTCGGTTGCCGTCTTCCGCAGCCGCGACGACGATAACCTCGGTCCGGTCGACGCCCAGGTCGACGAGGGGAACTACGGATCGTCCTACGGCGCCGCCGCCGTCACGGGCGCCGCCGCCCTCGTGCGCGACTATTTCGCCCAGGGCGCCTATCCCACGGGCGACAAGGTCGCCGCGAACCGCGTTCCGAACGTCTCCGGCGCCCTGGTGAAGGCCGCGCTCGTCGCCTCGGCCAGGTTCACGACGAACATCCGGACCCCGGGTGAAGTCAACAAGAAGGCGCCGGACAAGATCCTGCGCCGGACGCGCGCCGCCGACCTCGGGACGATCACCGGCCATAACATCGGCATCATGGGGAACAGCGAGCAGGGATACGGCCGGGTGGTCATGACGAACGTCCTGCCGCTCGCGAACTGGTCGAAGCGCTTCCGTGTCGGCGGCGTCAACACCGCCACTGGCGCGAGATGGACGGCCGGCAACACGCCTCCGGGACCGATGCACTGGGAATACCCGGCGGAAGGGCTCCTCGCGTGGGACGACATCGCGACAGGTGAGCTGGCCATCGACAATTCGCACACCTCCCAGACACACACGTTCCGTGTGGTGAGCGCCGAGTCGGTGGTGGGGGCCGACGGAGGCCTTGCTGCCGCCGCCGGTCAGCTGCGAGTGGCGCTGGCCTGGACCGATCCTCCCTCCCTCCCGGGCAGCGGCGGGCCGCTGGAGAACGACCTCGACCTCGTCCTCGAGGGCCCGGGTCCGGACAACTGCCTGTTCGCCGGCGACACGAAACCGGACGGCACGATCTGCCTGGCCGGCTCGGAACTCGACAACAGGTTCTACGACGGCAACAACTACGGCTCCTCGCAGAACCCGTTCGTCGACCAGTGGTCCAAGGCGAGGGTGGTCGGACAGCCGGAAATTCACGACGCGCGGAACCCGCAGGAAGGGATTCACCTGAGCTTCGACCGCAACAACGACACGAGCCCGGCCGATTCGCAGATCCACCTGGGGACCTGGCGGGTCACGGTGAAGGCCGGCGTGGGCGGGGCGATCCCGGGCCTGATCACGATCTACGCGAACGAGGACGCCAACGGCAACCGCCGCCTGGACGCCGGCGAGGACACGAACTCGGACGGCATCCTGGGTCTGGGCGGGCAGACGTACGCCCTGATCGTCTCCGGACCGGTGTACCTGGCGGAAGCCGCCCCTGCGCGGGGTCCCTCGTCGTTCCCGCAGAGCGCGGTCTCGCTCGACAAGATCAAGTACTCGTGCGAGGACACGTTGGTCGCGGGCATCTTCGATTCGACCCCCGGTGCCGGCGCCAGCCGGTCGACCAGTTTCGCCACGTTCACCGTGCGGAACGCGGCCGGCGCGATTGTCGACACCGAGACGGGCGTTGCCTTCACGGGCGGCTCGACCGGGGCGACGACCTCGTCGGCCCTGCCGGTTCGCACGGTCCCATCGTCTGCCCCGAACAACGGCATCCTCGAGGCGGACACCGGAATGCAGGTGGTGGTGACCTACGCCCCGACCGGCCAGACGGCGGTCTCCGCCTCGGGCAAGGTCGATTGCGCGCCGAATTTTGTCACCGGCCTCTTCGTCATTCCGGGGACGCAGAACATCGGCGTCGGTCCCCAGACCGCGGTCGGCGGCGGCTGCGACAACGACGACAATCTCGATGCCGGTGAGGTCGTCACCTACGGCATCGCTCTCACCAACCGAGGCCGCGACTGGGAAGGCGACCGGTCGGACGATTACTCCGACGTCGTCGCCACCCTGACGCCCTCCGGCCCCGGCGCCGGGGCGATCAGCGTCATCGACTCGCCGAGGAACCTCGGTCGCATCCCGCCGGGCCAGGTGCAGGCGGCGTACTTCCACGTCTCCGTCAACGCCGCGGCCGCCAACGCGCTGGCCATCGCCAATCGCCAGGTGACGATGACCCTGACGCTGGACTCCCTGAACAGGGGGCGCCGGCTCAGCCAGCAGTCGTACGCGTTCACGAACGTCATCAACGCCGACCGCGAGACGCTGCACTACTCGACCGATTTCCCGGCCGGCGGACGGCAGGTGCGCGATCTGAACCGCAACCTGATCGTCGACCGTCCCGACGTCGTCGACCCGGTCCTCCTGTTCATCCTGCCGGACGAGGACGTCACCTTCTCGTCCCTGTTCACGCCGATCGGCCCCGCCAGCACGGTGGTCGGCAATACTCTCGGCGAGGATCTGAACAACAACGGCACACTCGACGCGGCCGAGGCGGACATCGTCCCGAACGGTCTCCTGGACCGCGGCCTCCTGTTTTCCGCCAGCGGACCGGGCAGCGGCGACAAGGTGCCCTGGAACTTCGACAGCACCGGCGGCGGGTGGGTTGCGATCCGTCACCCGGCGAGCAACGCGGCGGGAATCTCGGCCAACCCGATGTGGGAGTACAAGACCAACGGACTGTGCGGCTTCCAGACCTCCGGAGGTCTGGGCAAGTTCGGCATCTGGCACACGGATGATGGTCTCGCGGACAGCCCCACCGCCACCGTCTGCGACAACTACGTCATCCCGAACTCCACTCAGACCGAGGCCAAGGTCGAGCTGGTCTTCGACGTCCTGCAGTCCCCCATCATCGCCAAGGTCAACCAGCTCCCCGACACGCGCGGCTTCAATTACGGCGTCGAGTTCCAGCGTCTGGGTATCAACGTCAACGACGAGGTCTGGGACGCCGGATACCAGGCGATGGGCATCAACATCGACAACGACCTGGACAACGACACCACCAACAGCTTCTTCGGCCAGGAGATGGACGATTACTACACGCGCAGGGCGGGCGGCTGGCCGTACGGCGTGTTCCACATGGGGGCGGGGAACGCCTTCCTGGGCAGCCCTATCGACTCGACCAGTTACTTCCCTTTCCAGAGAACGTTTGGACCGTTCAATGATCCGAACGGCGGAACACCCTTCGATGGCGGCGGTGAATCCGGCTTCTCCGGCTTCATCGCGGCGAGCACCGGGACCGACACGCGCACGTCTCCCATCCCACCGGCAATCCCCGACTTCCAGAAATTCCCGCAGCCGGCCTCGCCCGTTCCGGGCGTCTGCACCGGCGGCACGAATCCCGGTGGTCCGTGCCAGACGAACACCGACTGCCCCGGCGGCGGCACCTGCACGCTGGAGGGGATCACCATCGCCGGGCCCGTCCGGAACTTCGAGGGGACGCTGGTCGGCTTCGAGGGCGGGTTCACGACCGAGACCCTGCTCGGTGTTTCGGCTCCCGAGGACACCGCCGGGGGCGGCATCTTAAACTCCGGCCCGGCCGGCAACCGCTGGGGGATCGCCTTCGGCTTCTACAGCATCGAGTCGCTATCGCTCGCCCGCGACTACGGGTTCGGTGTTGACGACGTGGTCTTCGAGTGGGACGAGTTCCACGCGAAGGACGAGTCGGCCTTCGTCCCGGCCCACACGGCGGCCTGCAGCCGGTTCAACACCCCCGGCAATCCCGCGGGCGGACAGTGCGCCACGATCACCGTCGACCGCACCAACCTGTACGAGTGCGAAGAGTCGCTCGAGATCACCGTGGACGATCCGAAACTGCCTGCGGCCTCGAGCGTCCAGGTGATGATCGTCACCGACAGCGACTCCAACCTGTTCTCCACGGCGCGGTTCACCGTCCTGGAGCCGAACGCCAAGCGGTACACGCTGCCGGTGGTGGCCGGTCAGCCGGGGTTGTTCCGGGGCAACGTGAGCATCTCCGGAACCTCGAACACCGCCAACAACGTCTTCACCACCCCGGGCGGCGACTCGCAGTTCATCGTCTACTACCTCGACCCGAACTGCGACGGCGACGGTGACGGTCAGGTGGGCGAGGACCTGTTCGACAACCTCGACGGTGACGGCGTCAACGCCGCCGTGGACAACTGTCCTCTCATCTACAACCCCGGGCAGGCGGACGTCGACGGCGACGGCATCGGCGATCTGTGCGACAACTGCGTGAGCTTCGCCAACCCCGGCCAGGAGGACGCCAACGCGGACGGTGTCGGCAACGCCTGCGAGTTCGACGACGTGGACGGCGATGGCGTGGAGAACGCAGTGGACGACTGTCCGGACGTCTCCAATTCCGACCAGGCCGGCACCTGCGCCTACACGTCCGGCGGCACGCGCGGGTCATGCCAGGCGGACGCCGACTGCACGACCGGAACAAACGGCACGTGCGACAAGTCGCGCGGTCGTGGCTTTGCCTGCTCCAGCCCGACGGGAGATCTGGATGCCGATGGCCGGGTGGACAACGCCGACAACTGCGTGCTGACGCCGAACTTCGGCGGGCTTCCCTCCCAGGAGCGGCAGAGGAACTCGGACGGCGACGGTCTCGGCGACGCCTGCGACGGCGACTGCCCGGGCATCACTGTCGTGCACATCTGCAGCAACGCGCCGGCCACCACCTGCACCAGCGACCTCGATTGCCCGGCCGGCGGGACCTGCCAGACGGCCGTGCGCCACACGCCGTCGTCGACGGCCTGCTCGGCCGCGGACGACGACGTGGACGCCGACGGCGTGCCCGACTCGCTCGACAACTGCCCCGATATCGCCAACCCGACGATCATTCCGGGGACGACCCGCCAGCTCGACAGCGACCGCGACGGTCTGGGCGATGTCTGCGATCCGTCCGGATCCCTGGACGACGACTTCGACGGGGTCCCGGATGATCTGGTCTCCTTCGCCGGCACGGTGGCCTGCCAGCAGCTGCCCCTCGGAAATTTCTCGGTCCTGCAGGCGGTCTACACGGACATCGACGGCGACCACGATCCCTTCCCCGACCCGGGCGAGACCGGGCTGGTGCAGGTCCGCCTCCAGAACAACGGCAAGGCCCTGACCGGGACGAGCTTCCTCCTGTCGTCGTCGGACCCTGACGTCGACTGCATCACCTTCCCGAGAGTCGTGGTCGGGTCGGTGCCTGCCGGCGGATCCGTGCTGATCGGGAGCCTGATTCCGCTGCAGGCCGGATCGAGCTTCACGTTCCGCGCCAGCAACAGCGTGCAGAGCACGGCCACGAGCACCGCCAAGGTCCACCTCTGCGTCACCGCGAACGCCAACGAGGTCCTCGGGGGGACGGCCTGCTTCGACCTCCTCGCCGACCTCGACCTTCCGGTCGGCGTCACCCAGACCTTCATCGCCGGTCCGGACGGTATTTCCGGAAACGCCGACGATGGAACGCTGCGTGAGACTTTCGATACCGACCGCAACGGCGACGGCGTTCTCTCGACCGACGACATCTTCCGGCTGCAGGACGACGGCACGGGTCTCGTCGGCCACGCCACTTACATCCACGGCAGCGCGACCGGCGTCGGCACGGACGTGGTTGCGGGTATCGCCTGCGGCGGCTACGACACGGAGGCCCAGGGCAACCCGGAGTGCCGCCTCGACGTCGACTTCCCGATGGACTGGCACTTCCACTGCCCGACCGCCGACGGCGCACCCGGCGGGAAATGCCCGAACACGGAAGCGGGCGGCTTCGGCGCCGGCGGCCCCAGTGGATGCGTCGGCGGCTGCTCCTACCAGACCCCGGCGGACGGACAGAAGGCGTTCTCGCCGCCGAACTCGCTGCACATGGGGGCGCACTTCGATTCCAATTCGTTCGCGGTCGGCGACACGACCCACCTGCGCGCTCTGCAGGCCGTCCAGTCGAACCCGATCAACCTGGCCGTCCTCCCGCGAGGGGCGACCGATCTGAAGCTGTCGTTCTTCCAGATCGTCGACCTGGTCGGCGGCGACGCCGTGAGCGGCGGAGTGGGGCTGTGCCATGACTGCGCCCTGGTCCAGATACAGGCCGATCGCAGTCACAGTCCCGCCACGGACGACTGGGGTCCCTGGGAGACGCTCGCACCGTTCCAGAACGTCTACGACAAGCAGGTCCGGGCCTATAGCACGTTCGGCGCGCAGTATTGCGAGTTCACGCCGACCGACACCGGCACGGCGCCTCCCGCCCCGCGCGGGGTGCACGAGACGATGTGCTTCAACGAGCGCGCCTGGTCGCACTGCGGCAGCGCCGGCGGCACCGGGGCCAGCCAGGCCTTCAATTGCGCCGGAGGCGTGGTCGACCCGGCCGGAAAGGGCGTCTGGGTGCAGTCGAAGTTCAACCTGGACAGCTTCCTCGGCCAGAGGGTCCGGATCCGCTGGATGGCGACCAGCTGGATGTTCGACGCGGTCACTTCCTCGTACTTCGAGTACGGCACCGGGTGGAGCGACACGCCCCATGACGACGGCTGGTGGCTGGACAACATCGACATCACCGGCGTGGTCACGGCGCAAGTGACGCCCGATCCGGACCCGAAGCTGCCGGTACCCGGCGCCTGCCCCGCCACTACGGCCGATAACTGCAACGAGAACGCTGCGGCCACGGACAAGGGAACGACCCCGATAATCAAGGTGACCGACCTGCAGGGCAACTTGGTCTTGACCAACCTGGCCCCAACCAGCAACAATGTAGTCGTGGCAGGGCAGGCGATCCTCGTCACCGCGGGTCAATCGAGCATACCCGGAGGATGTACAGGCGGCGGTGTGCAGTTCCAGTTCACCAAGGATGGTATTCAGGGACCCGCTCAGCTGGTCCAGGATTGGAGCAGCAACCCGGTCTACAGGGATACGCCGCTCGAATACAGCCCCATATACAAAGTACAGGTCCGCTGCAGCTCGGACACCTCTTGCACCAGCGTCAACGGTGCATCCGTAAAGCTCTTCACGTACACCGGAACGGCGCTGCAGACGGCGGGATCGGGGCCCGCGACGCCGACCACCTTGAGCGTGACTCACGTTGCCGGTGTGACAACGCTGACCATGGCCACTGTGCCCGCGGGGGGCGCCATATTCGACGTCTACTCCGGCACTATCACATCATTGGGCGCCGGAGTGATTCCACCCCCCCACGGCTGGGTTACAGGACCACCGCCCTTGGCGCCCGGGAAGGTGTGGACGCGACTCCCCCTGCCATTTGAGGTTGGATGCACCTTGCCAAACACGGGATCCCCTGTCATCGCCGCGGCCCCGAACCCCGCTGTCGGGACCGCAACGTTCTACGTGGCGAACGCCAGTGACGATCCGCAGGGATTGCCAGATGGGCGTCTCGGCTGCGTCAATCCCGGCAGGTGCTACGGTCCTGGCCTCAGAAATGCGTGCGCGACCGCCCTTGACTGCAACGCGGCGCAAATCTGCCTGAACCTCGGTCTGGCTGGGCCGCTCGATCCCCAGGGTTGCCCGGTTGCTCTTCTAAGCCTGCAAGAGGTGGTGAGCGTGGCACACCCGCTTCAGGTCGGCCTCTGCGCACCGTAACGGTTAGTAGTGGTACTTCGGGGGGCCCGTTCTGGGCCCCCCTTTTTTTTGTCTGGAGACGGTGCGGAATCGGCTCGGACTCGGGGCGTGGTCCTGCCTTAGAATCTACTCCCAGAGGCGGGGCTGGCCGGCGCGCCGCTGCAGGCCCAGGTGCTCGAGAGCGAGGGAGGTGACCCGCCGCCCGCGCGAGGTGCGGTCGAGAAAGCCGATCTGCATCAGGTACGGCTCGTACAGCTCCTCGATCGTATCCCGCTCCTCCCCGAGCGCGGCCGCGATGGTGTTCACTCCGACGGGCCCGCCTTCGAACTTCTCCTGTATGGTGAGGAGAATCTTGCGGTCGAGCTGGTCGAGTCCGTAGCGGTCGACCTGCAGACGTTCGAGGTGGCGCTCGGCGACGGGACCGGTGATCCTCCCGTCGTCCTCGACCTGGGCGAAATCGCGCACGCGTTTCAGGAGACGGTTGGCGATGCGCGGTGTGCCGCGGGAACGGCGAGCGACCTCCTCCGCCCCGGAGCGGTCGACCTCGATGCCGAGGATTCCCGCCGCGCGCTCGACGATCTTCACCAGATCGCCGGCCGGGTAGAAATCCAGGTGGTGCACGATCCCGAAGCGGTCCCGCAGCGGTCCGGTGAGGAGTCCGACCCGGGTGGTCGCGCCCACCAGGGTAAAGCGCGGCAGGTCGATCTTGACGGTGCGCGCCATCGGACCCTGGCCGATGACGATGTCGATGCGGAACTCCTCCATCGCCTGGTAGAGGATCTCCTCGAGGGCCGGCTGCAGGCGGTGGATCTCGTCGATGAACAGGATAGAGGCGGCCTCGAGATTGGTCAGGATCGCGGCCAGGTCGCCGGCGCGCTCGAGTGCGGGACCGGAGGTGCTGCGCAGACTCGCCCCCATCTCGTGTCCCAGGATGTGGGCGATGGTGGTCTTGCCCAGGCCTGGAGGGCCGTAGACCAGCACGTGATCGAGCGGCTCGCGGCGCTCGAGGGCCGCCTGGATGAAGACCCGTAGGTTGGCCTTCATCGTGTCCTGGCCGATGTACTCTTCGAGAGTGCGCGGCCGCAGCCTCAGGTCGACGCCGCGGTCATCAACCTGCCCGCTCGGATCGAGGAGACCATCGGCCGTCGGTTCGCCGGGCGCAAGAGACGCTCCCGGCGCACGCGGCGGACCGGGTGATGCCGTCGGAGCAGTCGCGGGCGGTGAGCGGCGGTGTCTTCCCTTGGGCCGATCGCGCTCGCGGTCGTTCTGCACCGGCGTTCTCCTCGAGGCCCCGGGGCGGCGTGCCTGGCGCGCCCGGCACTCCGGATTCGGGCTCTCAGCGGGACAGGATTCGCAGCGTCTCGCGCAGCAGCGCCTGGAAGGGCGGTGCCGGCGCGTCGGCGGCCTTCAGGACGCGCCCGGCCGCATCGGCGGCGACGCGCGCATTGTAGCCGAGGTTGACCAGCGCGGAGACGAGATCCTGCCGCAGGTCGGCGGCCGCGCCGCGTGTGCCCTCCCCCGCCGCCGTGCCGGCTTCGAGGGAGGGACGCAGGGATTCAATCCGGTCGGCAAGATCGACCACGATCCTCTCCGCAGTCTTCCGCCCTATCCCGGGGACGGAGGACAGGCGCGCCACGTCGCGTGCGCGCACCGACTCGAGCAGACTCGCCGCGCCGATCCCCGAGAGGACCGCGAGCGCCGTCCTCGGGCCGACGCCGCTGACGCCGATGAGCCGGGAGAAGATCTCCTTCTCGAACACCGTGTGAAATCCGAACAGCGCGATGACGTCCTCGCGCACGTGCGTGTGGACGTGCAGCTCGACCCGGCTCCCGGCGTCACCGAGCTCGTAGTATGTGGAGAGCGGTATCGACACCTGGTATCCGACGCCACCCACGTCCACGATCGCGGCCCCGGGCTGCTTGTCGAGGAGCGTTCCCGCCAGGCGCGCAATCATCCAGCCCTCCCCGGGGATCCCGCGGATTCCGCCGCCCGCGCCGGGCGCGCCGCTGTTTCCATCCGCCCCTCTCCTCCCCGGCTCATCTGTAAGGCAGATCCCCCGCCTGACGCCCGGTCTCGATCTCGGACCGCAGCCTGAGCGCATCCGGCTGCCGCGGGTCGATCCGGAGCGACTCGCGCAGCGTTTCCAGGGCCTCCTGGTCCCGGCCGCTGAAGTGCAGGGCATAGGCCAGGGCGTTGTAGAACAGCGGCACGCGCTGGCCCATCCCTTCCGCATCCTTCACGAGCCGGCGCGCCCCATCCAGATCGCGCTTCAATCCCAGGGCCACGATCAGGTTGGTGCGCGACTCCGGGTTGCGCGCGTCCTTCAGAAGCGCCTGCTTCAGCACCGTCACCGCTTCGTCCAGCCTCCCCTCCTGAAGGTAGAGCGATCCGAGGTTTGCCAGCGCCCCGACGAGATCCGGCGCCGCCTCGACCGTTTTGTTGAATTCGCTCTCGGCGCCCTTCAGGTCCCCTTTCCTCCTCAGGACAAGCCCGAGCCAGATGTGGTGCATGGCGGAGCGCGGGTTTTTCCGGAGCGCCGCCTCGATCATCGGCTGCATCTCCGCACTGCGCCCCTGCCCGTCGTAGAGCGCGAACAGCTCCTGCATCGCCGAAACGGAGGTGGGATCGATCGCGAGGGCCCGCAGGAGCGCCGTCTCGGCTTCCCTGGGGCGTCCGGACGCGGAGTATAGCATGCCGAGACCGACCCGCAGGCC
>JBGPED010000094.1:0-10770 GCA_041482595.1 Acidobacteriota bacterium | reverse complement strand
CGCGAGCGAATATGAGGCGCGACGCGGTTGCGGCCCGCCGGCCCGACCGTGGCTGCACGGTGGGTCCTAAGCGGCGGAGAGTCCGGCGTCGAGGTCGCCGATGATGTCCTCGACGTCCTCGCAGCCGACGGAGATGCGCACCAGGGAGTCGGTCAGCCCCAGGCGGCGCCGGTCCTCCGCCGGGACCGAGGCGTGCGTCATGGTGCTCGGCTGGCAGATCAGCGTCTCGATCCCTCCGAGACTTTCCGCCAGGGCGCACAGGCGGAGCGGTGTGAAGAAGCGCGCGGCGGCCTCGTCCGATTTCAGGTAGAAGGAGATCATCCCGCCGGATCCGCGCGTCTGCCGGCGCGCCAGATCGTGCTGCGGGTGGGACGGCAGCCCGGGGTAGAGGACGCGCTCGACCTTCGCGTGGGACTCGAGGAAGCGGGCCACCTTCTGCCCGCTCTCGTCGTGCGCCCGCATGCGCAGGGGAAGCGTCTTGATGCCGCGCAGGACCAGCCAGGAGTCGAAGGGGGAGAGGATGGCGCCCACCGAGTTCTGCACGAACTTGATGCGCTCGGCGTGCTCGTCCCGCGCCAGGATCACGGCGCCCCCGACGCTGTCCGAGTGACCGTTGAGGTACTTCGTCGTGCTGTGAACGACGATGTCGGCGCCGAGGTCGAGCGGCCGCTGCAGGAAGGGCGTCAGGAAGGTGTTGTCCACCACGCTCGTGAGCCCGCGCGCACGGCACAGTGCCGTGACCTGCGCGATGTCGGTGAGGATCATCATCGGGTTGGTCGGCGTCTCCACGTACACCATGCGGGTGTTCTTACGGAACGCCTTCTCGACGGCGTCCATCCTGGAGGTGTCAACGTAGGAGAAGGTGAGTCCGTAATCCTCGAGCACGCGGGCGAACAGCCGGTAGGTGCCGCCGTAGACGTTCTGGCTCACCACGACGTGGTCGCCGGACTTCACCAGGGTCATCACCGCGCTGATCGCCGCCATGCCGGAGGCGAAGGCGTAGGCCGCCCGGCCGCCCTCCAGGGTCTTCAAGTTGGTTTCCAGCGCCGAGCGCGTCGGGTTGATCGTCCGCGCGTAGTCGTAGCCGGTGCTCCGGCCGGGCGATTCGTAGACGTACGTGGAGGTCTGGTAGATCGGGGTCATGACCGATCCCGTCGTGGGGTCGGGCACGACACCCGCGTGGATGGCGTCCGTGGCGAATCCCATCACGTCACCTCGTCGTAGATGCCCTGGCTCAGGTAGCGCTCCGAGCCGTCGGAGAAGAGTGTCACGATCTTGCGTCCCGGGCCGATCTGCTCGGCGACGCGCGCCGCGGCGAACGCCGCGGCCCCGGAGGATCCGCCGACCAGAAGACCCTCGCGGCGCGCCAGGAGACGCACCGTGGCGAAGGCGTCGCGGTCGGTGACGGCCACCACCTCGTCGATCAGATCGCGCACGAGGATTTTCGGGAAGAACGAGTTGCCGATCCCCTCGACCTTGTGCGGGGCGGCGGTGCCGCCGCCGAGCACCGATCCTTCCGACTCGACCAGGACGGAGCGCACACCCGGATTGCGCTCCTTGACGTAGCGCGTCACGCCGGTGAAGGTCCCGCCGGTCCCCGCACCCAGGACGAGGGCGTCGATCTTGCCCTGCATCTGCTGCCAGATCTCCCGCGCCGTCGTGCGGTAGTGGATTTCGGGGTTGGCCGGGTTCTCGAACTGCTGGGGCAGGAAGGCGCCGGGGGTCGCGGCCACGATCTCCTGTGCGCGCTTGATGGCGCCCGGCATGCCGTCCTCGGTGGGGGTCTCCACGAGCGTCGCGCCCAGGGCCTGCATCAGCTGCTTTTTCTCACGGCTGTATTTCTGCGGCACGACAAGCACGACCGTGTAGCCCCGCACAGCGCCGACCAGCGCCAGGCCGATCCCGGTGTTCCCCGCGGTCGGCTCGACGATGGTCGAGCCGGGCCGCAGACGGCCGCGCCTCTCGGCGTCGAGGATCATCCCCAGGGCCGCCCGGTCCTTGACGCTGCTCCCCGGGTTCAGGAGCTCGAGCTTGGCGTAGATGGAGGCGCTCCCCGGCCGGTCGAACGAGCGCAGGTGAAGGATCGGCGTTTCGCCGATGAGGTCGAGGGCCGATTCGCAGACCTGCAGCCTGGGCACCGGATGCAGCCCGGTCTCAGTGGTTGTCGTGCGGGTGACCGTGCCCCTTGGGCTTGTCGTGCCCCTTCGGCTTCTCCGGGCCCCGGCCGCGGGACGGGCCCCTGGCCGACTTGTCCTTTGAATACCTGCCGCGATTCTTCTCCGCGACGAACTGCTCGACGGTGATCCCCCGCTTGCGCTCGGTGACGATCGTGTACGGGCTGACGTGGTGGTAGCCGGCGGCGACCTGCAGCTTCGCCAGCTCCGCCACGTCCCGGTCGCGAATCTCGAACCTCTCGCCGCGCGGGTGCTTCCGCCAGTAACCCCATGCCTTGCCGTACGGGGGACCGGGGTCCCGGTCGAGACCGACGAACAGGACCGCCGGGGAAATGTTCAGGCGGAACAGGATGTCCGACCAAGGGAGGTAGTCGAGCCGCAGTCTCAGGATGTCCTGCGGCGATCTCCTCGAAGCCCGGGCCAGCAGGAGGACGACCGGGTAGTCATCGACGGGGGAGGGACAGCGCTGCACCAGGTCCACGGCGACGGCCGGGGGCGGGGCGAAGTAATCGTTCGTGACGTTGAGAAAGACGCGGGCGTCGTCGCGCAGCCCAAGATCCAGCGTCGCGTCGTAGAACACGGCGGCCCGGGCGGAAACGACCGACGCGCAGAGGGCGATCCCGAGCGCGGCCAGGAACGGAGCGGCGATCACGGGTCGTGGTCGTGCGATTCGGCAATCGCTCATGGACATTCTCCTCCTCTGGGTGGACCGCGTTACCGGGTCTCCAGGGCGATGTGGAACTGGTCCGCCTGCTCCAGGCGGGCGGTGACATCCTTGAAGTCGACGGTGAACTGCGCGGTGCTCCCGGGATCGATCGTGCCGAGCGTCGTGCCGGCCGATCCGACGCCGATCAGCTTGGCGTCCTTGTCGTACATCGCGACCGCCAGACCGACTCCGACCTGCCGGGACGATCCGTTGGCCACCTTGACGGTGGCCTTGTAGCCGGTCTTGACGCGCAGGAGCGTGGCCGGCCACTCGAATCGGATGGTCTCCACGCGCACGTCGCCGACCGCGAGGTCGAGCGCCAGCCATTTGTTTCCCTCGAACTTGTAGCGGCCCGAGTTGGTTTCGGCCAGGGTGGCCGGCACGAAGGCGGCCAGAACGAGCGCGGCGCCGGCGAGACGGAGAATCCTGTGGCGCATGGGTCTCCTCTCAGTCCTGGAACTGGATCTGCTTGACGGACGAGTTGACGATGAAGATGCGGGTGTTGTTCTCCTGGGGATCCGCCGGAATGAAGTAGAAGCCCCGGTTATTGGCCGCGTACTCTTCCGTGAATCCCCAGAGCCTCTCGCCGTCCTTGAACTCGACGACCGTCTTCTGGCCCTGCGGACCCTGGACCCCGAAGCGTTTGGCGCGGTCCACCTGCCGGCGGGCAGCGCCGTAGTCCCTCACGTAGAACAGCGCCTTCAGGTCATCGAGCCGGATGGTCGTCGGGATGCCCCCTCCCTCGCTGGGCAGGAGATGGAACGATTCGCCGTCCGGCCGGAAATCCTGCGTGTAGCCGCGCTGGGTCTTGCCGTCCTTGAAATGAGCCACGACCTTGTCTTCCATCCGAGCCTCCGCTGCGAAGGTCAGAAGCGGTGCGACGATGACGATTCCGTGATCCCGTTCAGCGGGACGCCGTCATGGTGGCGTTCCCGTCGACACACAGGATGCCAAGATCGACGGGCGGGCTTGGGCCCGCAGCGTACTGAAGTATCTCACAATCTCCCCGCTGCAAGGGATCGGGATTTGTGAAGAGCACGATGCGACTGCCCGGCGGATCGATTGTTGTCGCCGCGACGAAGCCGAGAGTGAGGAGCGTCGTGTCGGCGCCGATGCTGGCGGGCGGACAGGAAGGATCCGGGTTCCTGGAAATCCCGATCAGCAAGGTCCCGGTGATGTTGGCGTCCGTTGCGTTGTTGAGGCAGAGCGGTGCACAGAACAGACCAGTGTTGCAGTCCCCCAGGACCGAGGGATTGGGCGCGAACTGGATCCCGGCCTGGACGAGGGTCGGGTCGAAGTGAAACTCCAGGGTCAAGGAATCAAAGGTCAGCAGGGATGTCGTGTGCAGCTTGACGTCCACGGTGACCAGGTCGCCGGTCGTCGACGCCCCCTCGAGGAAAACCGCCGGGTCGGGCGTTCCGGGGAACGCGGCGATCGTGAGATTCGCCTGGATCGGCTTGATGCGGTTCTCGGTCTTGTTGCTGCCGCTGCAGGCGGGCAGGAGGAGGGCGACGAGAAGGGCGGCGGTGCACAGCCACGCTGGCGGCGGGCCGGAGTCGGGAGGCGTCGAGGTCGTCCTCCGGCGTGTCCAAGTTTGAAACATTCCGCGATCCGGCCTCCCATACCGTTGAAGTCCGGGGGAGTATACCGGGGCGCCGGGTCTCCGACAAGGAAACTCCGCGGCCGTGGGCCCTCGGGCGCGGTGAAGGGGCAGCGCGTCCTCCTCTTTGCTATAATCCGCCGCCCGGGAACCCGGCGGCGCGCGACAGGGCCGGGCTCCTTCAACTTCCCCGCGCGGCCCCGGGCGCGCGGCGGGTTCCCCGAGGTGCCGATGACGCCTCTTCTTCGTTCGGCCGCGCTGGCAGGGGTCCTGGCTGCCGGGGCGGCGCCCGGTCTCGCGCAGGAGATCCGCTTCAACGTCGTGCCGTACCGTCTCGACAATGGCCTCAAGGTGCTGACCCTCGAAGACCACTCCGTCCCGGCGATGAGCTATTACACCTTCTTCCGCGTCGGGTCGCGCGACGAGCGTCCGGGCCGGACCGGCATCTCGCACCTGTTCGAGCACATGATGTTCAACGGAACGAAGAAATACGGCGCCGAGGTGTTCGACAGGACGCTGGAATCGAAGGGCGGCGCCAGCAACGCCTTCACCACCGAGGACATCACGGTGTACCACGAGAGCTTCCCGTCCGAAGCGCTCGACACGGTGGTGGAGCTGGAAGCGGACCGGATGGCCGGCCTGGCCCTCACCGACGCGAGCCTCGACAAGGAGAGGGACGTCGTCAAGGAAGAGCGGCGCCTGCGGACCGACAACGACATCGAGGGATCGATGTTCGAGCTCATGCAGGGGACGGCCTACCTGGCCCATCCGTACCAGTGGCCGGTGGTCGGCTGGATGGCCGATCTTGACGCCATCACCGTGAAGGACTGCGACGAGTATTTCCGCGTCCACTACGCGCCCAACAACGCCACCATCATCCTGGTCGGGGACTTCAAGCCGGAGCGCGCCATCGCTCTCATCAGCAAGGCGTACGGCCCGATACAGGCGCAGCCCCCGGCGACCGCGGTGGTCCGCGACGAGCCCGAGCAGCAGGGTGAGCGCCGCGCGGCGCTGAAGCGCGCGGCGCAGCTGCCGGCCATCGCCGTGGCCTACCACGTGCCGGCGACGTCGGCCGACGACGTCTTCGCGCTCGACCTCCTGCAGATCATCCTCGGGGAGGGGGAGTCGTCGGTCCTCACCCGGAAGCTCGTGTACGAGAAGGAGCTGGCGACGCACGTGGAGGTGGAGAACGTCTGGCGCATCGACCCGTCGCTGTTCGTGGTCTACGCCGAGGCCAAGCCGGGGGTGACGGCCGGGACGCTCGAGGCCGCGCTCGCGGCCGAGGTGGAGTCGCTGGGGCGCCAGGAGGTGGCGGACGCCGCGCTGCAGAAGGCCAGGAACATCCGCACCACGACGGAGGTCAAGGCGCTCAAGACCAACGGCGGCAAGGCCGAGCAGCTCGGCATGTTCGAGACCTACTTCGGAGGGTACGCCCGGCTGTTCACCGTCCTGAAGAGCTACGAGACGATGACGAAGGCCGACATCCAGAAGGCGGCGGCCCGCTACCTGCGTCCCGACAACCGCACGGTCGTGACGCTCGTGCCGACCGAGACCGACGGGGAGGCACGCCCATGACGGGCAGCCGGCGGCTCGCGCGCACGGCACTCGTCGGCGCCCTCCCGGCCGCCGCCTGCATGCTCCTGGCGGCCGCCCCCGCCCCCGCCCCGCCCGCCGGGGCTGCGACCGGCTTCCGCGTGCCGGCGCCCGCCAGAACGGTTCTCAAGAACGGCCTGACGGTCCTGGTCCTGGAACGGCGCTCCATCCCGCTGGTGCAGCTGCAGCTCATGGTGAAATCGGGGTCGGCCGCCGATCCGGCAGGCAAGGAAGGGACGGCGGCGCTGACGGCCCGTCTGCTGAAGCGGGGCACGAAGAGCCGCCCGCCCGGCCAGTTCTTCGAGGAGGTCGAGTTCGTGGGAGGCACGATCGACACGTCGGCGGGGATCGACGCCACGTTCGTGCGCGGAGAGTTCGCCACGCGCGATCTCGAGATCGGCTTCAACCTGACGGCGGATCTCGTCCTGAACCCGGCCTTCCGCCAGGAGGAGTTCGACAAGGAGAAGCGGCTGGCGCTGGCGGACATCGTCGGACGACTCGACAACCCCGAGGTCGTCGCCCGGCTGGCGTTCGCCTCCTGGATGTACGGCGCCCATCCGTACGGCCGGCCGGTGGATGGCACGGAGCGTGCCGTGCAGGCAATCACCCGCGACGATGTGGCGGGGTTCTACGAGACGCGGTACGCGCCCAACAACGCCGTCCTCGCCATCGTGGGGGACATCGACGCCGCGCAGGCGGCGCAGCGGGCGGAGCGCTACTTCTCGGCGTGGAAGCGGCGCACCGTGCCCGAGACGAAGATCCCCGAGATGAGCGCGGTGCGCGGCCGCAAGGTCCTGCTCGTGGACAAGCCGGACGCCACGCAGAGCCAGATCCGCTTCGGGAACACCGGGATCCGGCGCGCCGACCCGGATTACTTCCCGATGGTGGTGGGGAACACGGTCCTCGGGGGCGGATTCACGTCGTGGCTGGTGACCGAGGTTCGCGTGAAGCGCGGCCTGACGTACTCGATCGGCAGCCGGGTGGAGGCCCTGCGCGCGGCGGGAAGCTTCTACGTCTCGACCTTCTCGAAGAACGCGAGCGTCGTCGAGACGATCAAGCTCTCCCTCGACCAGATTCGCCGCCTGCGGGGGGGCGATCTGCCGGACGAGGACCTGGACAAGGCGCGAAGCTACCTCGCCGGGTTGTACCCTCTGCGCATCGAGAGCCCGGACAGTCTGGCGGCGGAGATCCTGAACGTCGAACTCTTCGGGCTCGATCCCGACTCCATCAACGAGTACCAGAGGCGTGTGCGCGCCGTCACGGCCGACTCGGTGAAACGAGTCGCCGCGCGCCGGCTGCCGCTCGACGACCTCGCCATCGTCGTGGTCGGCCCGGCCCAGGCCCTCAAGAAGGACCTCGAGACGCTCGGCCCGGTCACCGTTCGTCCCCTGCAGTCCGCCCTCGAGGCCAACGACACGGCGCAGCCACCGGCACGCTGAAGGCGGGACCGGCCGTGGACCGGGCGTCTCAGGGGGACAAAGCACCCTGCGCCAGCGACAGTCCCTGCTTCGCCACCTGCGAGTCGGGCTGGTAGTGGAGGGCGCGGCGGAAACGAGCCGACGCTTCCGCCCGATCGCCGCGCGCCAGGCGGATCCAGCCGAGGTGCGTGTAGATGTGGAACAGGGGCGGGTCCTCCTTCAGGAGGCGATCCTCCTCCAGAAGCGCCTCGCGGTCCCTCCCGAGCTCGTACAACGCGTCGATCCGGATGACGCGAGCGATGTACGAGCCGCCCTGCGCCAGCGCCTTCTCCGCCTCCGCCAGGGCGCGCGCCGCGTTCTCGCGACGGATGGCGCCGCCCCTGTAGAGAGCCGGGTCGAGCAGCGTGTAGCCGTCGCGCTCCGCCACCTTGGCCCACGGTCCGTCGGCGCGCAGGTAAATCACCGCCACGTCGTCGAAGAAGACCGGTGTCCAGTCCTTCAGGCGATGCACCGCGGCGGCGGCGGTCATCATCCCCTGGTTGGGCCATTCGAGCAGGACGGCTCCCGCGTCGAGGCGCTCGAGCAGGGCGTCGAGCGCATCGGCGTCGCTGAGCGCGCGGCTGTACTGGCGGTACAGATCCTCCCCGTACACGTCGTTCCTGGAGTCCATCGCCACGCGCACCGCGGGATACAGGCGGTAGATGAGGTAGCCGCCCGAGGCGTAGGTGTTGAAGACGTTGCCGCGCATCCGGATGCCCGCCAGATAGTTCGCAGCCGCCACGGGGATGTTCCGGCCAATCCCGAAGCCGGGTCTGCGGCGCAGCGCGGGGGAGTACGGGTAGCCGCCGACGGCGAACCACGCCGCGATGAGAAGGAGCGCCGCGGCGATGAAGGGAAGAAGCGAAAGCCGCCTTTCGTCTCCGTGCGCCGCCGGGCCCGCGGTCCCGCGTCGACCCGGGAAAGGACCGGCCGCCGCCGCGAAGGCGGTCGTGACACCCGGGAACGTGGCCAGGGCGAAGTCGGCGACGTTCCGATTCATCCGCAGAGACAGGATCAGGAACAAGGCGAACAGCAGGACGGCGAAGATGCCGCCCTGCGGCAGCGGGTGCCCGCGCCGCCACCGCGCGGCGACGAGACCGAACGACAGGAGCCCGAACCCGATCCAGACGACGTAGTACAGGGCCATGTAGGTCGAGGCGTAGGGGCTGAGAGTGAGAGTGCCGGTCTTGAAATCGAAGGCGACGAGAGGGGGGAGCCACTCGTAGATCTCGCCCATGAAGGAGCTGCCGGTCAGAGCGAACGGGAACTTCAGGAGTCTCGGCCCGTAGGGGTTCACGAGCGAGACCAGAACGAGACCGATGGCCAGGAGGCCGAGCCAGGCGGCCTCACGCGGCGGCGCGTGGGTGGAGGAGACCGGCGGCCCGACACCGGCGTGACGTTCGAGGAGTCGATCGAGAGCGGCGGCGGCCGCGGCCAGCGCGACGATCACCGGGCCGAGGATGAAGCCGCCGTGCAGGTTCGCCCAGACGATCTGAAGAAGCAGGAACGCCCAGACAGGCGCGCGCCCGCCCCGGCGCCGCCGCGCCAGCAGCAGCAGGAAGGCCGCGATCATGAGAGAGGTGAAGATGTGCGGCCTCTCCATGAAGCGCGAGGCGGCGAGGATCATGACGAACGCCAGCGCCGGGAGCGCCGTGTCCGGAGGAGCACCGGTCTGGCGGGCCGTGGCGTAGAGCAGGGCGGCGACGGCGATCCCGACCAGTGTCTTGAGCAGGATCAGGCCGTTCCAGCCGGCGGCGGCCTGCACCAGTCGGAACACGACGCCGGCGAGCCACTCGTGGGCGATGTAAGGGCGTCCGCGCGCCAGGGCCGAGTAGTCGTCGACGCGCGGGACGCTCCCGGTCTTCAGGATCGTCTCCCCCGTCTTCAAGTGGATGAAGAGGTCGTTGTTGGCGATCGGCGTGAGGGTGAGGGCGAGCAGCAGGAGCAGGAGGGCCAGGAGGGCGGCCGCCTCGCCGCGGCTGATCGGGCCGGGCGTCACGCGGAGTCCTACTTCAGCCGGGAGGCGATGAGGGCGTTCGCCGCCTTGCCGTCCACGCGGCCGCGGTGGCGGGCCATGAACTCCTTCATGGCGCGGCCGAGGTCCTTCTTCTCGCTGATCCCGAGCTCCTTCAGGAGGGCGTCGACGGCCCCCGCCATGTCCTCGGCGCTCATCGCGGCCGGGAGGTAACGCTCGATGACGGCGATCTCCGCGCGCTCCTTGTCCGCCAGGTCCTTGCGGCCGCCCTTGTCGTACTGCTCGATCGCCTCGCGGCGCGTCTTCACCGCCCGCTGCAGGAGGGTCAGATAGTCGTCCTGCGTCAACTCCCTCTTCGCCTCGATCCTGGCGTACTGCACCTGGGAGATCAGCATGCGCAGCGTCGCCATGGTGATCGTATCTTGACGCCGCATCGCCTGCGCCAGGTCAGCCTTGAACGTCTCGATCATGCGTCCCTCCGCCGCCGCTTCAGTCCTGCCGTTCGCATCATAGGTGGTCGCGGGTGTCCCGTCCAGAGGGGGCGCGGCGCGGGCGAACAGGCCCGCGCCGCGGAAGTGGAAAGGTCGCGGATGCGCTGGTCTTGGGCGAGGTGGCTACACTATAATGCCGCGCTTTCGCGCGACCTGAGGTGGATCCGCCGCGCGGGGCCTTCGAGGTCGGGGCGTGGACGAATCGCAGGGAGCGGATCGGGGCGGGACGGAGGGGGCCGGAGGGCCGCGGGCGCAGCCGCGCCTGGCCAACCTGGTCGTGGTGGCCGGTGCTATCGTCCTGATCGGTCTCGTGGCGTTCGCCCTCTACCGCAACAGGCACCCGGGCGCTCCCGCGGCCCCGCCTGAGCCTTTGGCCACCCCGGCGCAGGCGGCGGGGACGGAGAACCCGACGCAGGGGACGCCCATCACGGCCCCGCTTCCCGTGCGCCTGACGCCGGAAGCCAGCATCATCGCGGAGCGTTACCGCTGCGTCTGCTCCTGCAACGATCCCCTGAACGTCTGCACCTGCACCAAGACTCCGGGCTCGCGCGACATGCGGCTGTACGTGCAGGAGCTGGTCGACAAGAAGAAGACCGGCCAGGAGATCGACGCGGCAATGGTGAGCCGTTACGGGTCCGGCGTCCTGATCGCCGCCGCCCCCCCCCCCCCCCCCCCCCCCCCCCCCCCCCCAAAAACCCCCCCCGGGGGGGTTTTTTTTAAAGCGCCCCCCCCCCCGGAGGATTTGGGGGGGCCCCACCAGAAAAAATTTTGGGG
>JBGPED010000093.1:0-10805 GCA_041482595.1 Acidobacteriota bacterium | reverse complement strand
GTCGCGGCATTTCATGGCGGCGTGCCTTCCTTCGAGCGGCCAGCCGGAGCGCGCGTGATCGAAGCGTTCAGGCGAGCCCTCGTCCCAGTGAATCAGCTCGAAGTCGCGTCCGGCATGCTCCGGATGGCACCGGGCGCAGTCCTCCCGGGGCGCCGTGGCGTGCAATCCATGCCCGCCCGCGATGAGCGCGGCGATCTCCTTGTGGCAGGCCAGGCAGCGCTCTGGCAGAGAGCTGCCTGCCTGGCCGCGCTGGCCGTGGCAGTTGAAGCACTTCAGATTGGAATCGAGATCCTGGTGCACCCGGGACAGCGGTCCCGGCGAAACCTGGGCCCGCGCGGGAGGAGCGCCGGCGAGCACAAGGATCCAGAGGCAATGCGGAAGGCGGGCACGCGCCCGCAGGCCTCCTCCCCGGCGCCCGTCCACGGCACGCCTCCCTAGTGGAGCCACGTCACTCCGAGGGTGATCGCCGTGGCCACGTGGACGAGCACCGCGATCAGGGCCGTGATCGCCACAGGGCGGTGCGCGACGTGCCAGTAGCGGAACACACGCTGGGTGGCGTCCAGCATCCGGGTCTGCTGGTTGAGCGCCATCTCGCGGCGGGCCAGCTTCAGGACGAGCACGACCACGCGTCGATCGACGGTGCGACCCTGTCTGTTCCCACGACGCAGGCCACGTCGCAGTCGTCGGGCCGCGCGGAAGCGATCCAGATCGTCGCGCATCATCCTGGCCAGGGTGCGCACCGGTCCCAGTCCCGTATAGGGACGGGAGTCGATCACCAGCAGCGTTCCGACCTCCCCGGGGGGGATCCCGGCGGTCGTGGCGATGTAGCGCTGCAGTGTCGCCCGCTCCGAGCCGACCTGCTCGAGGCTCAGCTCCAGTCCGCCGCGACTGCGCGGGATGCGCGCGTACAGATACTTGCCCACGATGCCGCTCAGGCAGACGACGAGCATCGCGCCGTACCCGAGCCCGATCAGGCCGGTGAAATGCCAGGCGGCGTGGATCGCTGCGAGGAAAGGAATGGTGATCCCGGCGACGATGTGAACGTCCAGCCACCGCCCGATCGAACCGGTGAAGGCGAGCCAGCGGATTTTCTTGCGCAGAGGGTAGAGCCACAGGAACAGGAACAGGGCCATGGACAGGAGTCCGGCCGTCTGGCCGACGTACCCGGTCGGCCTGAGCCAGGGGTGGAGCGGGTTCCGGACGCGGCTGGCCGTCGATTGAGCGTAGTAGGGCAGGCCGGCGAAGCTGATGACGGAGAGGGCGCCGACGATCCCCAGCGTGACGCGCCGCCCGAGGCGCGACGATGCGGGCGGCCGGTCCGCGGTGCGCGAGGGTGCGTCCTGGACGCGCGCCTGGCCGCGGCTGGGGCCGCCCGACAGGGTCGGGAAATCGAGGTCATTCAACGATGCCGGCGTTTCCACGTCTTCCTGCCCTCGCACACCGTCAGCGCACCGGCGGAACACAAGCGACCGCTGGACCGGTCAGGAAGCCTGCGAAAGCCATGCCCGTAGATCTTTGTGCATAAACCATGCAGGGACAAGCGAAGAGGGTTCCGATTCGTAATCGGGAGGGCGCAAAAATGAATTCGTCCGCAGGGATCCCTGAGCAGAAGATGGTCAGATCGCTGCCGGCGTGGACCGTATCATTATTAATAGCCGGGCCGGCCGGGAGCCCGGGCCGTCCGCTGCGCCCGGGACGCCGCGCGAATCGGCCTCGCTCTGGGACGGGGGGGGACGGGTCGCATGGGCTGTCGCGTCGCACCATGGCGGTTGAATTCGTCCAGGATTCGCGGTATGTAGTGGTGTACCGCCGCGCCAGGAGCCAGCCATGGACGGAACCCTTCGTCCGCCGAGCCGTCCTCGATTGGACTCGGCCCGTGTCGTGCTCTCCCGCGTCGTCATCCCGATTTTGATCGTCCTCCTGGTGCCGGGCCGGCTGGCGGCCGCCCTGCGCGCCGATTTCCGGGCCGCCCGGCACGCCGCCGCCGGCGACTCGCCGATCGCGATGGCCGCCGCCGACTTCGACGAGGACGGGCACCTGGACGTCGCCGTCGCCAACGACACGGCCAGCAGCCTCACGATTCTTCTGGGAGACGGAGAAGGGTGGCTCGGTTCGCCGGCCGTCTTCACCGGAGGGAACAGGCCCCAGGGGGTGCTGGCCGCCGACTTCAATCTGGACGGCCACGTCGATCTTGCCACCGCGGAGGGCTTCGGCCACTCGATCTTCGTGACCCTCGGCGATGGGCACGGCGGATTCGCGCCCGGCCGGAGCTTCGCCATCGGCGACTTTCCGGGGGCGATCATCGCCGGCGATTTCAACCAGGACGGTCGGCCGGACGTCGTGGCGGCGAGCCGCGATCTGAAGCGCGTCGTGCTGCTGCAGGGGGACGGGGCCGGGGGCCTCGGCGTCCCGCAGGTCATCGCCTCCGGCTTCCCGGTGTCCTCGCTGGCCGGCGGTGATTTCAACGGCGACGGCCATCTCGACGTCGGCGTGAGCCAGGGGACGGGGGGCGCGGTGTCGATCTTCCTGGGGAACGGAGCGGGTTCGTTCACCCAGGCGCCGATCGTCGCCGTCGGAGGATTCGCGGGTCCGCTGGACGCAGCTGACATGAACAGAGACGGAAAGCTCGACCTCGTCCTCGGCGGCTCGGCGGTTCGCGTCCTCCTCGGCGACGGTGGCGGGAACTTCACCGTCTCGCAATCCTTCTACGGGACGTTCACCACGAGTTCCCTGAAGGCTGCCGATCTGAACCGCGATGGACGGCTGGACGTCGTGGCCATCGTCAAGAGCCCGAGCCTCATGGTCATCCTGCCGGGGGACGGCGCGGGCGGCCTGGGAGCATCGTCCACAGTCGCGCCGGGCGCCGGCCCCTTTGAGCTGTCGATCGGCGACTTCAACGAGGACAACCGCCCGGACGTCGCCACGGTGAACTATTTTGGCGACGACGTGTCCCTCCTTCTGGGCGACGGGGCCGGAGCGCTGCCGGTGGCCCGCCAGCAGGCGACGACCTGGGACCCGTATGCCATGGTGGGCGCCGACTTCAACGAGGACGGCCACGCCGACGTGGCGCTGACCCAGTCGGACGTGCAGGTCCTCCTCGGTGACGGGGCCGGCTGGTTTGGGGCCCAGGCGACCTATGGCGCCGGCGACCAGGTATCGAGCCTCGCCACGGGCGACTTCAACGGCGACGGCCACGTCGACCTCGTCACCGGAAATCAGGTCTACAATTACATCGATTTCCCGCCGCCCCCGTCGGTCTCGATCCTGCTGGGGAACGGCGGGGGCGGCTTCTCCCGCTCCACTCTCGTCACGATCCCGTTCATCCTCGCTCCGTCCGTCCTCGTGCCGGGTGACTTCAACGGCGACGGCTGGCTCGACGTGGCCGTGGGAAGCTCCCGCCTGGACAGCGGACTGCTGATTCTTCGCGGGGACGGCACCGGTCGGTTCCTCGGCAGCGGGACGCTGGTCTCCACCACTTCCGATGTTCCGGACCTCGCGGCTGCGGATTTGGACGGAGACGGCGATCTTGATCTGGCCGCGGTCAACCCCGGACCGGCGGCGCTCACGCTGTTGCGAAACGACGGCGCGGGCGGCTTCACGCCCTACCTGCAGCTCACGACCGGGAAGAACCCTCAGGGGGTCGCTGCGGCCGACCTCAACGGGGATGGTCGACTCGATCTGGTCGCCGCCAATGCCGGAGACGCGACCGGTCTCGGTCACACCGTGTCGATCTTTCTCGCGGACGGGGCCGGGGGTTTCACGAGCGTCGGCCCGTCGGAGGCGGAGATCTCCCCCGCGAAGGTGGCGGTCGCCGATTTCGACGGGGACGGAACGACCGACCTCGTGGTCGCCAACCAATACAACCAGAGAGTCAGCATCCTGCCCGGACGCGGTGACGGCGGCTTCGGTCCGCCCCTGACTTTTGGCGCCGTCGCCTCCTGGCACACGCTGGTGGTCGCCGATTTCGACTCGAACGGCTCCCCCGACGTCGGCTGTGCCGGCATCGATCGCTCGCGCAGCGTGCTCCTCAACCGCACGGCCCGCATCCGGCTGGACGTCGGAACCGAACGGCTCTCCTGGAGCGGCGTCGGCACCGCGACCGGCTACGACGTGGTCCGCGGCGGTCTGCAGGCCCTTCTCGGATCGCGCGGGAGCTTCACCACCGCCACGCTCGCGTGCGCGGGTGACGACATCGTGCCGACGGCGCTCGCCGATCCGATGCTTCCGGGCGCGGGAGACGGGTTCTGGTACCTGGTGCGCGCCGTTCTCCCGGTCGGCAGAGGCACTTACGATTCGGGGGATCCGGGACAAGTGGCGCCCCGCGACGCGGCGATCGACGCCTCGGCGCTCGCCTGTCCGTAGGCTCGAAAGCGAACGCGGCCGGGCCGGCCGGGGGGAAATGTCCCTGTCGCGCGGTGCCGGCCTCGAGGATAGGTCATCCGTCATCTCGCCCGTCGATGTCGCACCATAGCCGTCAGCCGGGGGACGTCTACTATTCCCACTCAGTGAATGGCGGGACGAGCTGGTCGTCGAACGTGCGGCTATCGACCTCCACGTCTCCACTCCTTGCTTCGGGCTTCAATGATTTCCTGACGATCATTTCATCGGGAAGCAAGGCCCACGCGGTCTATTCTCAGGACACGGACGGGAATGGCATCTACGAGGCGCTTTTGACCACCATCGCGTTCCACTGATCAGGCGACGTTCAGGCGGTTCGACATCCAAAGGAGGGAACCCATGGGGGGCCGGTTCTGGATCTCGGTGGTGGTGATGACCGTTCTCTGCCTCGTGACGGGGTTCGTGGTGCACGGGCTGCTGCTGCACGGTGACTACTCCCAGCTGCCCAATCTCCTGCGGACGGAGGCGGATGCGCAGGGGTATTTCGGGTGGATGCTGGTCGGCGACGCGCTGATGGGGTTCGGGTTCACCTGGATCTACGTGAAGGGGCGCGAGGCGGGGAAGCCGCCGGTGAGCCAGGGCCTGCGCTTCGGGATGGCGATCGCGGTGCTGATGACGATACCGATGTACCTCATCTATTACGCGGTGCAGCCGTGGCCCGGCGCCGTAGTCGTGAAACAGATCGTGTACGACGGGATCGGGGTCCTCGTGAAGGGCGTCGTGGTCGCCCTGATCAACCAGGGTCCGAGGTCGGCCTGACCCAGCCCCGGCGATGATGACCTATCTGTTCTCGTCGACGACCACCGGGCGCATCCGTATCTCGATCCGGCGGTTCTTGGTCCGGCCCTCCGCCGTGTCGTTGGGGGCGACGGGACGGGTGTCGGCCATCGACACGGCCAGCAGGCGAGTGGCGGGGATACCGGAGTCCGCGAACAGCCGCACAACACTCGCGGCGCGCGCCCCCGCCAGTTCCCAGTTGGTCGGGTAGCGGCCGACGAGCCCCGTACCGATCGGCTTGTTGTCGGTGTGCCCGGTGACCACGATCTGGTAGTTGGTCTGCTTGAGCTGCTCCGCCACGCGCTGCAGGACCTCGATGCCGCTCTTGTCGAGCGCGGCCGAGCCGGAGGCGAACAGGATCTCCTGGGCCACGTTGACGCTCAGGCCGTCGCGCATCTGCTGCACCTGGATCTGTCCCGTCTCCAGCTCCTTCTTCAGGCTCGCAAGCAGGCCGTCGTAGGTGGATTTCTGCTGCCGGGCCTCCTGCTCGTTCTGCTGCAGCTGCGAGCCGAGGGCCTTCCCCTGTTCCGCGAGCCTGGCCAGCCGGTCCGCGAGCGCCGCCTTGTCCGTTTCCAGTGCGGTCTTCTCCTGTTCCAGGACGCTCTTCTCCTGCTGGAGCGTCTCGCTCTTCTGGTTGGCCGCGCTCACCTGGCCCTGCAGATCCTGGTTGCGATTCACGATGGTGTCGCGTTCTTCCTGGAGCGACTTGTACTGTCCGCTCGACACGCAGCCGGCCGAGAGCACGAAGCCGGCCCCGATGAGCGCCGCGGCGAACGCGACCGCGCGAGACGCAGGACGACCCGAGGACACGCGTAGCTCGAGCATGAGATCCTCCTTGTTTGCACTCGTGGCACGGCGAGAGAAGTCGATCGTGCCGTGACCGTGACACGAAGCGCGGCAAGTTTAGTCAAGTCCGAGGACTGGGCGCAAGAGTTCACGGGGTCGAAGCCCCGGCGGAACATCAAGGATTGACGCGCGCGACGCCAGACGCGATAGAATCCATCCTCCTCTTGGCGGGTGGGCGTGCGATCCAGGTCATGGCGTCGTGAGATCGGGAAGCGGGAGCCGCCGAAAGGCCGCGCGCTTTTCGTCGCCGCGGCCTGTGGCCTGGCGCTTCTGAGCGCGGCCGCCCGGGGCGTGCCGGACGACATCACGGCGGGGCTGAGGTGGCGTCTGGTCGGCCCCTTCCGCGCCGGCTGGGGCACGGCCGTGACCGGTGTCGCCGGCCAGCCGGACACGTATTACTTCGGCGCCGCCGGCGGGGGCGTCTGGAAGACCACCGACGCCGGCCACACCTGGTCGCCGCTGTTCGACCAGGGCCCCGCCTCCATCGGCGCGATCGCCGTAGCCCCCTCCGATCCGCGGGTCCTCTACGTCGGCACCGGGCAGATCACGACGCGTTACGACATCGCCGCGGGCGAGGGGATTTTCCGCTCGGAGGACGGCGGTGTCGTGTGGCAGCCGGCCGGCCTCGAACAGACGCGCCACATCGCCGCGATCCTGGTCGACCCGCGCGACGCGCGGAGAGTCCTGGTCGCGGCGCTCGGTCACGTCTTCGGGCCGCACGATGAGCGCGGCGTTTTTCGCACGGAGGACGGCGGCAGGAGCTGGCAGCGCACCCTGTTCGTGAGCGACACCACGGGGGCGGTCGACCTCGCCGCCGATCCGCAGGATCCCGACGTGGTGTTCGCGGCGGTCTGGCAGGTGCGCTACCGGCCGTGGCTCAGCTATTTCACCCCGACCGTCGGGGCCGAGAGCGGCGTCTACAAGTCCACGGACGGCGGGCGCCACTGGACGCGCCTCAAGGGCGGAGGCTGGCCGGAGGGCAATCTCGGCCGCATCGGGCTCGCCGCCACCCACACCGCGCGCGGCACGCGCCTGTACACCGTCGTCGAGGCGGAGAAGAACGGCGGCCTGTACCGCTCCGACGACGCCGGAGCGTCCTGGACGCGGGTCAACGGCGACGACGAGCTCGTCAACGGATATTTCGCCCGCCTGACCGCGATGCCGGGCGATCCGGACACGGTCTACGCGATCGGCCGCTCCATCCACCGCTGCACGGCCGGGGGGACGCGGTGCGAGATCGTCAAGGGCTCGCCCGGCGGGGACGACTATCACGACCTGTGGATCAACCCGCTGCATCCCGATCACATGATCACCGGATCCGACCAGGGCACAGTCGTCACGGTGGACGACGGCGCGCACTGGAGCAGCTGGTACAACCAGCCCACCGGCCAGATGTACCACCTCGCCGCGGACAACCGCTTCCCGTACTGGATCTACGCGGGCCAGCAGGACAGCGGTACTTTGCGCGCGGTCAGCCGCAGCGACTACGGATCGCTCACGATCCGCGACTGGTCTCCGGTCGGCGCCGACGAGCGCGACTACGACCTGCCCGACCCGGTCGATCCGGACATCGTGTACGGATCCGGCCTCGGCGGCCGCCTCACGCGCTGGAACGCCCGCAACGGCGAGGTGCAGAACATCTCGCCGTGGCCCGTGAATACCTACGGAGCGCGTCCGACCACGGTGGCGTACCGCTACACCTGGATCACGCCGATCGCGGTGTCGAGCGTGCCCCCCTATCCTCTGTACCAGGGCGCGCAGGTGCTGTTCCGCTCGGAGGATCGCGGCGCGCACTGGACGACGATCAGCCCCGACCTGTCGGCGCGCAGGCCCGACGCGCGCGACTGCGCGGGCGATCTCGATCCGGCGCGCGCCCGGGACTGCGGCTACGGCGTGATCTTCAGCATCGGGCTCTCGCCGCGCGACAACGACGAGATCTGGATCGGCACCGACGATGGTCTCGTGCAGGTGACCCGCGACGCCGGACGGAGCTGGCGAAACGTCACCCCCGCTGCGGTGCCGGCCTGGGCCAAGATCGCGACGGTCGACCCGGGGCCCGCGCCGGGCTCGGCGTACATCGCCGTGGACAACCATCGCCAGGACGACTTCGCGCCCCGCGCCTTCCGCACGCGCGATTACGGCGCGACCTGGACGCCGATCACCGGCGGTCTCCCGGACGGCCACTACGTCACGGTCGTCCGCGCCGATCCGGCGCGCGACGGCCTGCTCTACGCCGGCACTGACCGCGGCGTCTTCGTCTCCTTCGACGACGGTGTCCAGTGGAGGCCGCTGCAGCGCAACCTGCCGAGCGTCATCGTGACCGACTTGCTGGTGCACGACCGGGATCTCATCGTCGCAACCATGGGCCGCGCGATCTGGGTTCTGGACGATCTCACTCCGCTGCGCCAGGCGGCCGCGATCGAGCCGCGGGCCCGCGCCTTCCTGTTCGCGCCCGTCCCCGCGATCCGCGTGCGCGCGAACCAGAACAAGGACACGCCGCTGCCGCCCGAAGAGCCGGCCGGCGAGAACCCGCCCGCCGGCGCCGTCATCGACTACTGGCTGGCGAAGGACGCGAAGGGACCGCTCCAGATCGAGATCCGCGACGAGCGCGGCGCCGTTGTGCGCCGCTTCGCTTCCGACGATCCTCCGCCGGCGCCGAAGGCGACCCGCTACTTCGCGCCGCAGTGGAGGCGGCCGGCGGCTCCGCCGTCCGCCCGGGCCGGAACGCACCGTTTCGTGTGGGACCTGCGCTATCCGCGGCCCAGGTCGCCGGAGTACGAGTACAGCATCTCGACGGCGTGGGGCACCGACACCCCACTTCTGCCGCAAGGGCCGCTGGTGCCGCCGGGCGAGTATCAGGTCGTGTTGCGCGCCGACGGACACGAGTACGGCGCGCGGCTCTCGGTGCGACCCGACCCGCGCGTGAGCTTCGATCCGGCGGGAGCGGCCGCGGCGCTCGAGCTGGCGCGCGCAACGGAAGGCTCGCTGGCGCGCCTCGCGGACGCGAGTCTCGAGGTCGACTACCTGCAGGACCAGCTCGCCGCGCTCGCGACCCGGCCGGGGGCGAAGCAGGAACAGAGCTCCATCTCCTCGGCTCTTGCGACCCTGAAGGATCGGCTCGCGCCGTTGACGGCAGGGGAGGGCGACTCGGGCCCGCGCCTGAAATCGATCGCCGACGCGCTGCGCGCGCTGCACGACGACCTAGACGGCAGCGACGCCGCGCCGACGGAGCCGCAGCGCCGGGTGCTGTCGGCCTGCGACGAGCGGCTCGACCGCGCGCTCGCGCTTTGGAACGAAGCAAAGGGGTCCACGCTCGCCGCGCTCAACGCGGCGCTTCAGGGCGCGGGGCTGGCACCGATCGCCATCCCGCCCGCGGAGCAGATTCACCCGCGGGAGGCGAGCACTGGCAAGGAGTTGCCGTGAGCCTGCGCGTGGGGCAGGCGTGGGCGAAACGCCGCCAAATCGGCCCCTGCGCTGATCTGTTCCAGGCGCGGGTTCGACTCCCGCCGCCTCCACCACCGCTCCATCCTCTCCTCTTGAAATTGTACGAAGATTGGCTTCCTGCGCTCTATCACGCCGGCTGACCGCGTCGGGCGTCGCCGGCTTGACGGGCCGCACGCATGACTCCGGCGCCGATTACGACAACCGAGGCCGATCGCGTCGCCCATCCACCGGGTCGCACCCTCGCGCCACAGGGTCTGCGGCCGAATGCGAGCCACGGCCGCCTTCATACTACAATGCCGCCGCGCCGGGTCGGGCAGGCATCGCAGCGCGGGCGCAGGGGGAGCACGCGACACACGTGGCGATGAGCGCGGGGAGCGGTGCTGTGGATTCGGGCGCGGGATGGGGCGGACACCCGCGCGGCCTGTCGACGCTTTTCTTCACCGAGATGTGGGAGCGCTTCAGCTACTACGGGATGCGCGCCTTCCTCATTCTCTACATGACCGCGCCCCTGGCCGCCGGCGGGCTCGGCTTCGACGACCGGCGCGCCGGCTCCGTGTACGGCACCTACACGGGGAGCATCTGGCTCGCGACCATCGGCGGCGGGCTGGTCGCCGATCGCCTCCTCGGCGCGTACCGCAGCGTCCTCGTCGGCGGCGTGATCATCGCGCTGGGGCATTTCACGCTCGCCTTCAAAGCGCTGCCGTTCTTCTATCTCGGGCTGACGCTCATCGTGATCGGCACCGGTCTTTTGAAGCCGAACGCCACCACGATGCTGGGCTCGCTCTATCGCCCCGACGACGCGCGGCGCGACGCCGGCTTCTCGATCTTTTACATGGGGATCAACCTCGGCGCGTTCATCGGACCGATCATCGCGGGTGCTTTGGCGCAGAACGTCGACTGGCACCTCGGCTTCGCCTGCGCGGGGGTCGGGATGACGCTCGGGCTGATCCAGTACATCGCCGGCCGCCACCGGCTGCGGCCGGAGGGCGGCGGCCCGGCGCGCGGCGCGGCGGCGGACCCGCCCGAGGGTGGCGGGGCGCAGGCGGCGGGCGGGACCGCGGGTGCCGGGGCGCGTCTCGGATTCACCGCCGTCGAATGGCAGCGCATCGGAGCCGTGTGCGTCTTCTTCCTGGTCGCCGCCCTGTGCTGGGGCGCCGAGGGGCAGGCCGCCGCGCCCCTGAACCGGGTCGCGGACCGGCACGTCGACCGGGTCGCCTTCGGCTTCACCTTCCCGGCGAGCTGGTTCGGGTCAATCCAGGCGGTGTTGGTCATCCTGTGGGCGGCGGTGTTCGCCTGGATCTGGGTGCGGCTCGGGGGGAGGGAGCCTTCGACGCCGATGT
>JBGPED010000092.1:0-10848 GCA_041482595.1 Acidobacteriota bacterium | reverse complement strand
CCGCTCGATTGTGTGCCAGAAGACGCCCCGCGTCGATCGTTGCCTCGAGCGTGACCGCCCCGGACACCCGCCTGACCCCCGTCGCGAACTCGAACCGTCCCATGATGGCCCGCCCCGCGACCGGCTCCGACTCCGCCGGGGACCCTCCCGCCGCCTCCGCCTTCACGGCCTGCTCCGTGTCGCCGGGCTTCCAGAGGACCGGGATGCCGCCGCGCCGGCCGGCCGCGACCAGGATCGCCCCCTGGTCCGAGCGCGCCGTCAGATGCGCCGTCTCCGGATGACCGCGAAGGAAGAGGAGCAGCGCCCCTTCCGCCTCCAGTCGGCGCCAGCGGGCTTCCCGCGGGTCGCGCGACACCAGGGCCGATTCGAGGCCGAAGAAGATCGGCGAGCCGGTCAGGAACGCCAGGTCGGCGCGCGTCGAGGCGAGGACGCTCTCGAGCGCTCCGGCGCGCGCCTCGGCCTCCAGCCGCAGAAGCCTCCGCGCCTCCTCGACGACACCGCGCTGCGCCACGGCGATGGCACCGATACCGGCCAGGTTGATGGCGATGGCGGCGAGGACCGCGACACCGGTCAGCCAGCCCACCGCCGGCCGCCAGGCCTTTCCCCCCTGTCCCGGGGCCGGCGGGCGCGCCTCCGGGCCCGCGACCGATTGGACCCCGGGATCCGTCGGGCCTTCTGTCGTCTCGCGACCTCGCGCCGTGGACATCCGAATCAATATAGCGCACGACGGCGGCCCCCCGGCCCGGGGCACATGAAAAGGGCCGCGTCCCCGCGGCCCTTTCAAGAAACCCGGTATCGAGCGCGGGACCGATCAGCCTTCCTTCACCACCTCGATCGAGGCGACCTTGATGGTGCCGGTGGACTCATCCAGCATTCCCGTCACTTTCACCGGCACGCCAAACTGGTTCTCGGCCACGCTCGTCTTGTCGAGGGTGTAGAGCTTCTCGTTGGCGTAGAGCTGGACCTTGGCGCCGCCCTTGATGCAGCGGGCCGCGCAGCTCTTCCCCTTGGCGTTGGCGTTCGCCGCTCCACAGTTGGAGTCGGTCAGGTAACCGGTGAGGGCGACTTCCCTGGTCCCTCCCGAGGGGTCCGAAACGGCGGCCTGGGTCGCGGTGTTCTTGGTCTTGTCGCAGGCGAAGGCCGCCGAGAGGGCGACGAGCGCCATCACCGCGAAGACGGTTGCGATTTTCTTCATGCGGAATACCTCCCTGTTGATCCGGGGTGCGCCCCGTGGCGTTCCTCGCGCGGTGTTCTGCGCGGACCGGCAGTTGGTCGGGTGCTCAAGAGGCCACTATCTTAGGGTGCTCCCGCCGACGAGTCAAACACGGGCTCCACGCAGGCCGCCAGGGGCGGGGTCGAGGGGGACGCGCCGGCGCCCGGTCGGGCCTGCTCCCTCGCCGCCGTACCCTGGGCGCCGAATCGATGCGTGTACGAGACCAGATAGATGTGGTTGGGGAACGTGGCGTCCCCGAGGTTGTCGGTGTACGGATCGGGACGCCGGTTGCGCTTCAGGGCGATCGGAACGTTCACGGACCAGGTGTCGTTTCCGCGCGAGTAATAGAAACCGGGCTCCGCGAACGTCTCGTAGCCGGGGCGGCGGAAGCCGTGGCTGGCGCCGGACAGATCGTAGCGCGGCAGACCCTCCATCCTGAACCCGAGGGCGGCGGCGAACGGGCTCTTCCCCAGGGCGAAGGCCATGCCGGTTCTCAGGACATATTGATCCGGCACCGAGTTCTCGGCGCGGGGGGCCTGGGCCGGGGTTACGACACCGCCGGGGGCCAGCCCGACGACGAGCGATGGCGTGCCGTTCGTGTCCCTGGGATTGATCAGATAGGTGCCGCTGCCGTAGTAGGAGGCGCGGCCGATCCGCTTGAAACCGTTGATCTCGACCACCGCCCCCCATCCTCCGTCTCCGGGCTGGACCGACTGGTCCACCGCCTTCTCCTGAGGGCTCGCCCCGGTCCGGTCGGGATACGTGTCGGTCACGTCATACTTTCCGGTGGGCGCCTTCAATCCGAGCCCCAGGGAGACGTTCCCTCTCCGGTGCACCTCCGGATTGAACATCCAGTAGCGGCCGGTCACGGTCACATCGCCGATCCCCTGCGCGTTCTGCTCGTTGCGCTGCCCGGTGGCGTTGACCGGAAGAGGGATCGACCAGGAGGCGCGGACGATCGGCAGGGCCAGCGCCATGCTGAAGCGGCGCGTCACCGCGTAGGTGCCGGACAGGTCGAGTGAGTCCTGCTTGTTGACGACGTAGGTGTGCAGGTCCTGCCTCTGTGTCTGCTCGACCGTGCCGTTGTAATGGTCGTGCGAGCGCAGGCCGCGGACGGCGGTGCCGAACAGCCATTCACCTTTCTGCAGATAAGGATCGGCGGACGCGCCGAACACGGGCGCGTTTTGGCGGATGAGAACTCAGCCCTGGGCCCAGGCGGACCCGTGCCACGGAATGACGGAAATGAGCGCTCCCAGCAAAAGGATCGGCCAACGCTTCATGTCGCTTAACCTCCCTGCGCGTGATGTTGTGTGACGGTCGCCATTCACGTAGCAATCGGCGGGCCAGGAGAGGGGACGGTCCCTCCATCGGGCCGGATCGCGGGGAGGTGCCGGAGAATCGAGACGTTACGCGGCGGCGGTGGGGACGGCCGGGAGAACCCCTCGGACGCCTGTCACATACGGTGTATGAGCTCGAGCGTCCCTCAGCATATTTTCCAAGCGTCCGGCGGGACCTCGATGAGGGAGACGGAGACTCAGTTGGAGCTCGCGACGAGACGCGGATCCTGCTCGATCGCCTGCCGCACGATGCGGGCCAGGGCGTCGATGTCGTACGGCTTCTGCACGTAGGCCAGAGCCCCTTCGCCCATGAGCTCGCTCGCCGTGCCCTCCGCCGAGAAACCGCTGCTGACCAGGACGCGCACGCGCGGGTCGATCTCCTTCAAATGCCTGAAGCAGTCGCGTCCCCCCATGACCGGCATCGTGAGATCGAGCAGGACCAGATCGATCTCACCCGTGTGATCGCGGAACACGCGCAGCGCCTCCTCGCCGTTGCGCGCCGTGAGGACACGGTAGCCGTGCATCTCCAGGATATCGCGCGCCAGCGCCAGGACGGTCGACTCGTCGTCGACCGCCAGGACCGTGCGCGGCTGCGACGGACGCGAAGACGGCGACGGCCGGCCGGGCGCCGCGGCCTGCGGCGTGATCCCGGCGAGGCGTTCCAGGAGCGCCGCGGGGGACTCCGCGGCCACGCGCGCCGCGGCCTGCGCCTCGTCCCACACGGGGAAATGGACCACGAAGACCGAGCCGCGCTTAGGCTCGCTCCGGACCTCGATCCAGCCGTCGTGCCCCTTCACCGCCCCGTGCACGATCGAGAGACCGAGACCGGCGCCCTGGCCCATCTCCTTGGTGGTGAAGAACGGCTCGAAGATGCGCGACAGGATCCGGGTGTCGATGCCGCGTCCGGTGTCGCTCACCGTCAGGGTCACGAAGCGCCCGGCCCGCGCCTCGAGGTTGCCCTGGGCTTCCACCGCCGTGAGCGCGCGATTGCCGGTGGTGATCGACAGACGTCCACCTTCGGGCATCGCATCGCGGGCGTTGGCGTACAGGTGCAGCAGGATCTGCTCCGCCTGGACGGGGTCGACCGCCGCGGTCCACGGGTCGGTGGCCGGCTCGAAGACCAGCTCGATGGCCGGCGGCAGGTTGGGCTTCACCGCGGCGATCAAGCGCGCCACCAGCTCGTTCAGGTTCACGGGGGCCGGCCGGGAGGCCGCCCTGCGGCTGAAGGTCAGGAGCTGCGCGGTCAGCTCCGCGGCGCGCATCGCCGACTTCTCGATCAGCTCCAGCTTCTTGCGGTTCGGATCTTCGGCCTGGAGACGGATCTTGACCAGACGCGTGTACCCCAGGATGCCGGTGAGCAGATTGTTGAAGTCGTGCGCGATCCCCCCGGCGAGCGTCCCGACGCTCTCCATCTTCTGCGCCTGGCGGAGCTGGTCCTCGAGGGTCCGCCGCTCGGTCGTGTCGCGCAGGATCCACTCGGTCACCGTGCGGTTCCCGATGGAGATCGGCCCGCCGCGCACGTCCGCGAGGAAGCGCTCGCCGTTCCTGCGCACGCAGGGAAGGTCGTGGAAGCTCCGCTGCCCCGTGGCCGACGCCGAACGGTAGGCCTCCATCAACCGTTCGCGCTCCTCTTCGGGGTGCAGGTCGCGCAGGGTGAGCGACCCCGCATCTTCCGGGACGTAGCCGAACATGCAGCAGAACATGTTGTTCACTTCGAGGAGTCGTCCCGTTTCCGGGTCGGCCGTGAGGATGGCGTCGTAGGCCCCCTCGAGCAGCCGACGATGGCGCTCCATCGAGGCGGCGAGGGCCGCCTGCTTCTCCTCCAGATCGGCGGCCATGCGCGCGACGTCCTCGGTGAGCTCCGCCACCTCGCGCGTGCCGGCGGCGGGCGGCGGCGCCCCGGACGACCCGGCCGCGAAATCCCTCACGAAAGCGGCGACGCGCAGGAGCGGCTGCGCGAGGTGCGCGCGCACCCACAACAGCAGGATGAGGCTGACGAGCAGGATCCCCAGCGCCGACACCATGCCGCGCTCCAGGATGTTGGCGTAGATCGCGTAGAGCTGTCTCTGCTGGTCCACCTTCAGGTAGAGGATCCCACCCAGGTTGGAGATGTTCGGATTGACCCCTTCGAGCAGCAGGGGCGAGACCAGGATCATGCGCGTGCCGCCGTCCACCAGGCGGTGCTGCGCCTGCGCGGTGGAGCGGGCGGCCGCGGCCACGGCGGCGAAGTCCGGATCCGGGATGACCGACTCGTCGCCGCCGATCCAGTTGCGCTTGTTGCTGGCGATGACCTTCCCGTCCTTGCCGATGAGGGCGACCGCCAGCACCGATCGCCTGCTGCCCGTCTCCTCGATCATCTCCTGCACGGCGGACGGGGAGCCCAGCCGCAGAAAGCGCTGCGAGGCCGACAGGAGCTGGTCGGCGAGCATGTCTCCGTAACGCACCCCTTCGTCGGCCAGGAACCGGCGGGCCCCCATCGAGTGATAGAACAGGAGCAGCCCGGCGATGAGCATCGCCGGGACCGTGAAGGCGAGCCCCATCAGGGTCGAGGTCGGGAAACGGGAGAGGATGCGGCGCACGGTGGGGTCCCCGGTTCCTAGTTCCAGTCCAGGAAGTCGGCCCGGATGAGCTCGGCCCCCGACGCCGCCTTCCTGGTCAGGCCGCGACGCACGAGGAACTCGGCGAGACGGGCGGCCGTCTCGTGCAGCCGCCCCCCCGATCCACAGCACCCGAGCAGGTCGCGGTTTTCGGCCAGGTCGGGGATGCGCGCGCCTTGCAGGCCCTGCAGAAACTCCTCGACCGTCAGGTGCTGCCGGCGCGCCATCTCGGCCGCGGCCTCCTCCGGGTGCTCGTGCATCCAGGCGACCGCCCGGAACCAGGCCCGCACCGCCCGCCGCACCTCGTCGGGGCGCCGATCGAGGATGACGCGGCGCATCGCCATCACGTCGACGATCTCCCCCGGGATGTCGCGCGACGAGAACAGCACGCGCGCATCCTCGTCCCGCAGCAATCGTCCGAGCCCCGGCTCGTAGGTGATCACTCCGTCCACCGTCCCTGTGTGGAAGTCCTGCTCCGCCTCCTCCGGGAGCCGGCTGACCGCCAGGATGTCCTCGGCCTTGAGACCGCCGAGCTCGAGAATGCGTTCCAGCTCGTACGAGCCGAGCGCCGACTCCTCGAAGGCGATGCGCCGGCCGCGCAACCCCTTGAGATCGGCGATGCCGTCGCGCACGACCAGGGCGTCGCCGCCGAAGGAGTAATCGGCCACCAGGATCACCGCCGGCAGATCCTGGAAGTTATCGGCGATCTGCACCTCGTTGAGCGTCGCGAGAAAGCCGTCGATGTTCCCCTGGTGGTACGCCCTCAGGATACCCGTGTAGGAGGAGAAGTCGACGAGATCGATGTCCACCTTCTCGAGGTCGAAATATCCGCGGGCCCGCGCCAGGTACATGAGCTCGAAGGGGGGCCAGTCGTTGACGCCGATGCGCAGCGGCTCCCTCGGCCGGCTCAGGCATCCCGGGAGGGGAGCCAGGAGGACGGCCACGAAGGCCGCGAGAAGGAGTGACCCCTTCGCCCCGTTCCGCTTCACTTCCACGCGCAACCCTCCCCGGGCGCCCCGTCAGCAGTCCGACGGCACCGCATCGAGCATCGAGTCAAAGGTAGGTTCCTCGGGGGTGGAGTCAAGGACGGGGACCGACAGTTCCGGGGCCCGCCGGGAGTCCCGTTATACTGACGGCTATGGAACCCCTTCCGTCCCTCATCCTTGACCTCTGCAAGGCGGTTGTCGACGAAGGGGGCCGGGCCTTCCTCGTCGGGGGCTGGGTGCGCGACCTTGAGATGCGCCGCCTGCAGGGACTCGCCGGGTTCCCGGCCGCAGGGGAGCTCGATCTCGAGGTGTACCGGCTGCCGGCCGATCGCCTGGCGTCGCTCCTCGGGCGCTTCGGAGAGGTGAAGCTGGTCGGCCAATCGTTCGCCGTCTACAAGCTCGTCCCGCGCCACGCGGCCGGCTCCGGAGCGGGACCGGCGATCGACGTCAGCCTGCCGCGGCGGGACACCAAGGTCGCCCCGGGTCACCGGGGATTCGAGGTGCAGGGCGACCCCAACCTGTCGCAGCGGGAGGCGACCCGGCGGCGCGATTTCACGGTCAACGCCATGATGTACGACCCGCTCGAGGGGGAGACAATTGACCTGTGGTCCGGCCGGAACGACCTGCGCGCCCGGCTCCTGCGCGCGGTCGATCCCTCGACCTTCATCGAGGACAGCCTGCGGGTCCTGCGCGCCGTGCAGTTCTCCGCCCGCCTCGACTTCACCGTCGAACCGGCCACGGTCGAGCTGTGCCGGGGGATCGACCTCTCCGATCTGCCCGCCGAGAGGATCTGGGGCGAGATCGAGAAGCTGCTTCTGAAGGCCGGGCGCCCGTCGCTCGGGCTCGAATGGGCCTCCCGCCTGGGCGTGGTCGACAAGTTGTTTCCGGAGCTGAGGGCGCTCCAGGGCTGCCCCCAGGAGCCGGACTGGCATCCCGAGGGGGACGTATGGGTCCACACCCTCCTGGCTGTCGACCGGGCGAAGCGGGAGATCGACGGCCTTCCGATCGAGAAGGCGCTGACCGTGATGCTGGCGGTCGTCTGCCACGACTTCGGGAAGCCGTCGACGACCGCCGTCGTGGATGGGCGCATCCGGTCCTACGAGCACGAGGAGGCCGGCGTCCTCCCGGCGCGCGCCTTCCTCGATCGGCTGAACATCCGCACGTTGCACGGCTACGACGTGCGCGAGCAGGTGGTGCAGCTCGTGGCCCATCACCTGACGCCCAGCCACTACTTCAAGAACCGGGACAACGTCGGCGACGGCGCCTTCCGTCGTCTGGCGCGCCGGCTGGAGCCGGACCTTCTCTACCGGGTGGCGCGCGCCGACTGTCTCGGGCGCACCGGCGACTTCTCCACCGAGGCGCAGGAGTGGTTCATCGGCAAGGTGCGCGCCCTGAGCGTCGAGAGCCGGCCGCCCGCGCCGATCCTCATGGGCCGGCACCTCCTGGAGATGGGGCTTCCTCCGGGACCGGCGATCGGTCGGATCACCAGGGCGGTCTACGAGCTCCAGCTCGACGGCCGGATCCGGGACCTCGAGGACGCGAAGCGCGAGGCCCGGCGACTGCTGAACGAGGAGGGGATCGGTCCTTCTTGAGGAGGCACCGCCCGGATGTCGCCGCGTCTCAGGAGGAGGCGCTCCGGGCCGGGCGGCGCTCCGGCGCCGGCGATCCTCTGCGGGCCTGGCGGCCTTTTCCCCGCAGCCCGGCGATCGTCTCGTCGATGCGCGCGAGTCCCCGCGACAGGTACCCCGAGTCCGAGCCGAACCCGAAGCGCAGGTGGCGCTGCGTCCCGAACTGGTCCCCCGGGACGACCAGGACCGATCTCTCGACGCGCAGCCTGTCGACCAGGGCGACCGATCCGATCGGCAGGTCGTAGCGTGCGAACAGGATGGCGCCGGCCAGCGGCGGGACGTAGCTGAAGACGTCGGCGCGCGCCCGCATCCACGATTCCAGGACCGGCAGGTTCGCGCGGATGATGCCGCGCGTGCGGGCGAAGATCGCCTCGCGCCGCTCCGGCTCCAGGGCGATCCGGGCCAGATAGTCGGAGAGGGCGCCGGGGGCGATCGTCGTGTAATCGCGATAGGACCAGAGCCGCCGCACCGTGGCCTTCGGGCCGACCACCCAGCCGATCCGCAGGCCCGGCAGACCGAACGCCTTCGACAGGCCGGAGGTGATCAGCACCCGGTCGTGGCGCCCCCAGAAGGACGGCGTCGTCGTCCCCGAGACCTCGGCCCCGCGGTAAATCTCGTCGGCGACGATGAAGGCGCCGCTCCGGCGCGCGGCGCTCACGATCTCGTCCATCTCGGTCTCGGTCAGGATCCCGCCGGTCGGATTGTTCGGGTTCGTGACCAGGATGACGCGGGTCTTCTTCGTGACCGCCCGGCGCAGCCCTTCGACGTCGAGGGCCCAGCGGGCGACACCGTCCTCGCGGCGCGGCACGAGACGGAACGGGGCGACCGCCGAGGCGAAGGCGCGCGACAGACCCCAGGTCTGGAGATAGTTGGGAAGCATGAACGCCACCCGGTCGCCGCGCTCGAGGAGCGACCAGAAGGTGGCGTAGTTCGCCTCGCTCCCGCCGTTGGTCACGAGCACGTTGTCGCGCGAAGCGCCCGGGTAGAAGGCGGTGATCCTGTCGCGCAGCTCCTCGGAGCCGTTCGACTGGATGTACCCCATCTCCATCGACAGGAACGGATCCTCGGCCCCGCTCTCCCGAAGCAGCTCCCGCAGGCGCATCGGCTGCACGCCGCTCTCGGACAGGTTGTAATCGACGTAGTTCTCATAGGTGGACTGCAGCCTCTCCATCCGGAACGGCTCGATGCGCACGGCGATCTCCTCAAGCGCGCGTTCCGGGTCTGCCCCGGCTGCGCGTCGCACATTGCCTTCGAAGCGGATCTCGTGGGACGGCCGGAGAATAGCAGCGCCCCCAGATCCTTGTAAAGCGCGCTGCACGCGACGATGACGCGGACATTCGCTGTTGTCGATGCACGACGAGCGGGGGCCTGTGCGCCCCCCGCCGGGGAGCGGGCCCGCATTCCCCCGCGCGGTCGTCTGAGACCTTGCGCCGGGGCCCCGCCGCGCGCTTCCCAGCGCGGTGGGCGGCGCGAGGCGAAGCGAGGGGAGGGTCGCGCAGCGAGCCGGACCCGTGCCGCGCGGGGGAATGCGGGCCCGCTCCCCGGCGTCGCGGCCGCAGGAGGCAGGTGGCGGGTGGGTCGCGCGGCAACCCCGGCCGATGGTAGTCTTGGCCCATGGAGCGAACCGTCCTGGTTCTGCGCGAGCCGGAGATCAGGCGTCTCCTCGACCCGGCCTCCTGCCTGAAGGCGGTCGAGGAGGCGTTCACCGCCTACGCCACCGGCGGCGCCTCCCTGCCGGCCGTCATCCATCTCGACGTCGAGGAGAACAAGGGGGAGATCCACATCAAGGCGGGACACCTGCGCGGCGGGTCGCATTACGCCGTGAAGATCGCCTCCGGCTTCTACGACAACCCGGCGAAAGGGCTGCCGCAGAACGACGGGATGGTCCTGGTGTTCGACGCGAGGACCGGCGTGCCGGCCGCACTCCTTCTCGACAACGGTTTTATCACCGAGCAGCGCACCGGGGCCGCGGGCGCCGTGGCGGCGAAGCACCTGGCGCGCCGCGGCGCGCGCGTCGTCGGCGTGGTCGGATGCGGCAACCAGGCGCGTTACCAGCTCGAGTCGCTCGCCCTCGTGCGGCGGCCGGAGGAGGTGCGCATCTATGGCCGCCGCCCCGAAAAGGCGCGCGTCTGCGCCGCCGAGATGGCGCGGCACCCGGGGATGCCGGAGGGTTGCCGGTTCGTGGCCGTCCCCTCGGTGCGCGAAGCGGTCGAGGGCGCCGACATCGTCGTCACCGTCACGCCGAGCCGCGAGCCGCTGGTGCGCGCCGAGTGGCTCGCCCCGGGCGCGCACATCACGGCGGTCGGCTCCGACGGACCCGACAAGCGGGAGCTGCACACCGACGTCCTGAAGAGGGCCGATCGGATCGTCGCCGACAGCAGGGATCAGTGCCTCAGGCTGGGCGAAATCCACCACGCCGTCGCCGAGGGAGCGATCGCCGAGAGCCGGATCGCCTGCGAGCTGGGGGAGATCACGGCGGGACGGCGGCCGGGCCGGAGCTCCGACGCCGAGATCACCGTATGCGACCTGACCGGCGTGGGCGTGCAGGACGTCGCGGCGGCGGCCGTTGTGATCGCGCGTGCTAAGGCCGAAGGTCTGGGCCAGACGCTCCCTCTCTGAGACCGCGACGCGGGGCCGCCCCGGCCCTCCCGGCGCGACGTGTATAATGATGGCGCCATGGCGCAGGAAGTCGCCTTCGAATACAGCGTCCGCACACGCCAGAAGACCGATGAAAGCTATGCGATCCTGGTCGAGCAGGCGCCTGGATACTGGATCGCCCAGATCCGTCTGCCGGACGGCACGTTCTGGACGATGAACCGGTCCGAGCCGAAGGCACCCGCCCTGCCGAAGCAGTGGGTCGGGGCCACCCCGGCCGCGGCCGCCGACTACGCCGCCCGCATCCTCACCAATTACTTCGCGAACGAGGGGCTGGAGGTCGTCAAGCGTCGATATCTCCTGGAGACGAAGCCCCAGGGTTCCTAGGAGCCTGTCCGAGTAATGGCATGGGTCGCGGTCGCGGCGCCGCGGGGGCGGGGGCGTGGGGCCGCGACGAACCCGCTGGGTGTCATAGCGGGGGTGCGGCACCGT
>JBGPED010000091.1:0-11034 GCA_041482595.1 Acidobacteriota bacterium | reverse complement strand
GTCGGCGGCGGCCGGCTGACCATCGCGGCCGGCGGTGGCCCCGTGGTCGACTGTGAGATTGCCCCCGCCCGCGCCGCCTGGCGCGCGGCGCTCGCCGGCCACCTCAGAGGCTAGGCCCGGATCAGGCGCCTGGTCTTTGCCAGCCCGAAAACAGAGTCCGCAGCGCGCCCCCACCCGGCGCCTGAGGTTCGCGCGGGGAAACCCCTGGTCCGCCCGCAGGACGATGCTCACGTGCGGCCAGGCAGTCCCGATCCGACCCACTGGCCGCTCCAGCTGCTCCACAATCCCGGTCGAGGCGTGGACTTCGACGTAAGACATGCCCGCGTGCTGCTGGATCGGGACAAAGTCGGAATAGGAGAGGCGGATGTTTCGCCGGCGCAGGGGGACGCCGAGGACGTGCGTGCGCGTTTGAATCTCGATGAGGCGCGGCAGCCAGCTCTCGTCCTGGACCGGAGCGCTCTCGAATTCGATGCGCAGCTCGTGGATCCGGATGAGGCCGAGGAAGATCGGGACGGGCCTGATGGTGTGGGCGCTCGCCCGAAACAGATGAAAGCCGTCCTGAGAGATCCACAGCGTCCCGGCCATCGTCCTGACGAACTTCCCCGCCAGCCCCCTGGCCTCCTCCACAGGCCCCGGTTGAAACTCGAGGCGATGGCAGGGGACGCCGTCCACGACCTCGCGGCCCGCGTAGCGATAGGTTGACATCCGGAGCAGGTCCTCCAGGGAGTACCCGCGGCGGCTGTCCTCCACACCACCACGACCGCCTCCGAGAAACGTGCGGTAGTGCCGCGTGAAACGCGCCGCCCTCCGATGGCTCTCGACCTCGCGATCCGAGGGACGGCGCCCGTCGATCTGCAGGAGCTGCTCATCGAAGCCCGAGAGCGACGGAGTGACCAGATACTCCAGGTCGGTGCGTTCGGTGACGCTGCCGGAGTCGTCGAGCCACTCGTTGACAGTGCGGCGGCGAAACCGGTAATGAGACCAGGCAGCCAGGTCCGATCGCTGGACGACCCGGGCCTGGTGCAGCATCGCCTCGAGGGCCTCCGTGTCGCCCCGAGAGGCATCGGCGCCCGCCAGCAGAAGCATCGCGCACGCGACCTCGATCATCATCACGGGCCTGTCCCGGCTCGGTGTCCAGCCGGGTGGCGGAGGGCGGTCCGAGAACCGCGTCTGTGCTGTGGCAATCGTGGTTGACCGCGTCCTCGACGGGGCTCTGAAGAGTCGGCTGCCCGGTCAGGCCTTCCCGGCCTTCTTCCTGAGCGCCCCATACGAAGCGCCGTCGCGGGGCTCACGGCCCTCGGGGAAACCGAGGTGCCGCCAGCCGGGGGCGAGGACGTTTCCGAAGGCGTCGGTCATCCCATGGAAGCCGCCGAGCACCCAGCGGACTTTCGGGTAGCCGCTCTGGGAGAGGAGGTTCGCGGCCAGCTCGGCGCGCGGGCCGGCCTTGCAGCCGACGATGAGAGGCACGTGCTCGGGCACCGAGGCGCGCACGACGTCCAGAAAGTCCGGGTTGGGGTCGAACCGCTGCATCATGGGGTTGGGAACGCCGATCGGGACGTTGAACGCCCCTTCGGGGTGACCCTCGGCGAACTCCTCCTCGGTGCGCACATCAATGTAAACGGCGTCGTTCTCCTTGTCCATGATCTCGCGTGCCTGCTGCACGTCGATCCGTTCCGGTCTCATGAGGCACCTCGCCGTCGGTCGCGGATCATTCTACCGCCGTTGCGGCGGCGCGCGATCGTCGCGTGCGCGCCGGCACGGACCCGACCAGCGCGCGGGCACGGCGGAAGATGCCGTGCCACATCGGCCGCGTCAGGAGCCCGGTGTTGGTGTTGCGGCGGCTCGGGTGGAACGAGCAGACAAGGGTCCTGCCGTCCAGTAGCGGGGTCTCGGTACCGTGCGCGAACCGTGGAGCGGGCAGAGGTCCGGTCCTGTCCCGGCCGCCGGCCGCTTTGAGGAAGTTTTCGAGGGCCACCCGGCCCAGGACCACGACGACACGGACGCGGCGGAGCAGCCGAATCTCCGCCTCGAGGTAGGGCCGGCAGTTGGCGAATTCCCGGAGGGTCGGCTTGTTCTCGGGCGGGGCGCAGCGGGCCGCGGCCGCGACGTAGCAGTCCACAAGCTCGAGCCCGTCGTCGCGCGACACCGAAGTCGGCTGGCTGGCGAAGCCGAAACGGTGCAGCGCCTCGTACAGCCAGTCGCCGCTGGAGTCGCCGGTGAATACCCGGCCGGTGCGGTTCCCCCCGTGGGCCGCGGGAGCGAGACCGACGACCAAAAGCCGCGCGCCCGGATCTCCGAACCCAGGGACCGGCCTGCCCCAGTACTCCCACTCCAGGAACTCGCGCTTCTTGTCGCGCGCGACCCGCCGGCAGTGAGCCCGGAGTCGCGGGCAACGCTCGCAGCCGACGATGGCCCGCCGGAGGGCGGCGAGATCCCGCAGATCCCTGAAGTGATCGGCACGCCGGCTCAACACGGACAGGGGCCCGGGGTCGGGGGAGCGGCGATTGCCCACGGAAGGGTACATTCCGGGCTGGCAGGCGGTTTGCTAGTACGTCCTGACGAACGCGCCGCGGGCCCGGCCGATCGCCGGAATCGCCGCGGTGGAAGTGCCCGAGGAGGTGTCCACATGAAGAAGATCCTGACGCTCGCGATGATCATGGCCCTGGGACTCTCCCTCGCGACACCGGTCCTGGCCGATCACCGTGACCACTACCGGGGACACCCTGTCCGCGTGGCCCGGGGAGGTTACCACACCGTCTACTACGCCCCTTACCCGAGGCCCAGATACCGCACGAGGCTGTTCTTCGGCTTCGGCCTGCCGCTCTTCGCGCCGGCCCCCGCCTACGTCTACGATCCACCGCCGTTCGTGGTGGCGCCCGGCTATTGCGAGCCGGTCTGGGTGCCCGGCCATTACGCCTACCGGGGTGGCGCGCGCTTCTGGATCGAGGGTGCCTGGTTCCGCTGATTTGACCTCCCCCGCCGGGCGTGATAAAAGTCGCGGCCCCCTGCAGACGACTTTCAGGAGGACCGCAGTGATGACGCGACACCGGCTCTTGATTCTTTTTCACGGCACCCTTCCGGCCCTTCTGATCACGGCCCTGGCCATGACGGCCGCGCCCCCGCTCCGGGCCGCAACACTCGACCTGAACGCCAAGGGGCGCACCGATACCGACAAGGACCGCGATTCCTACAACAAGCCGGCCAATCTCATGGCCTTCTGGGGCGTCAAGGACGGCATGAAGGTCATGGACCTGTTCCCTGGGAACGGTTACCTGACGCTCCTGCTGAGCCAGGCCGTCGGACCGAAGGGGAAGGTCGTCGGGTTCGCCTCCTACGACCACGAGGCCTGGGAGAAGCGCTTCCAGCCGCTCGCGCTCGCCAACATCGAGGAAGTCGTGATGCCGGAGCCGCAGGGATTCGGCGGCGACCTGGCCAGAGCACTCGCCAGGCTCCCGGCCGGATCGTTCGACGCCGTCCTGACCATCCGCAACTATCACGATCTGAAAAATCCCGCCCCGGCGCTGGCGGAGCTGAAGCGCATCCTGAAATCGGGCGGGACGCTGGGGATCATCGACTCGCGCACCACCAGCGGCCGCGACGAGGAGAACCACCGCATCGCCGACGACGTCATCGTCCGGGAGGTGCTGGCCGCCGGGTTCAATCTGGCGGGGATCTCGCAAATGCTCTCGAACCCGAAGGACGACTACTCGAAGGGTTTCTGGGACGCCCGGTGGGTCGTCGATCAGTCCTGCCTGAAGTTCACACGTTGAGGCCGGGCACGCTCACGGCCCGCGGCACCGGGGCGCGCGAGAAGCGGTACCCCTCGTAGACGGCGATCCCGTAGAACAGCAGGTCCATCGGGCTGAACGTCTCCACCATCAAGTTCAGGATGATCGAGGGATGGAGGTGCGTCAGGATCGTGAGGAGAGGGATGTTCTCCTGCCGGCTGACGAACACGCACACCATCAGGAGGTTGCCGGCGAGGCAGCCGAGAAGCGACAGGACCGCCCCGAGGACCTGGAACGCCGGCTCCGATCCCTTGCCGAAGACGCGCACGGCGTAGCCGACCAGGAAGCCGATACCGACCGCCACCCAGCCGATCTTCAAACCGGTCACCACGGTGACGGCGGCCCACAGGGCCGCCCCGACGGCGGCGGCAGCACAGCCCGCGATAAGCGCGAGCGGCAGGCTGTGGGTTTCCGGATTCAAGGGAGCAACGTCCGTCGTCATCGGTTCCATCGGGGTCCTCCCGGGCTCCTGGTGAAGTCGGGGCGGGTCGCCGCCCCGGACGGGCCGTCTCAGGCCAATCGCTTCAGGACCACCAGCGTGATGTCGTCCTGCCGCGGCGAGGCGGCGCAGTGGATCTCGACCGCGGCGGCCACGCGTTGGACGATGTCCTCCGGGCTCGCGGACGGGTCCTCCCGCACGATGTCGATCAGGCGCGCTTCGCCGAACTCCTCGTCTGTGGCGCTGCGTCCCTCGGTCGCTCCGTCGCTGAAGCAGAGCACGACGTCGCCCGGGAGGATCTCCAGGGTGCGGGCGTGGAAGGCGGCGTCGGCGAGCAGGCCCAGCGGCGGCCCGGTGCCGGTCAGCCGCTCGACCTCCGCCCCGGCGCGCACCCGGCACGGCGGGTTCTGCCCGGCGTTGACGTACGTGAGCGTGTGGCGCTTCGGATCCAAAACACCGTAGAAGAAGGTGACGAAGCGGTTCTGCGGGATGCGCCGGCTCAGCAGGCGGTTGAGCCGGGCGATCGTCTCGTCCGGCGGCAGCCCCATCTCGCACAGGGCTTGCAGGCCGGCCTGGAACGAGCACATCAGGAGCGCCGCCGGCAGACCCTTGCCGGCCACGTCCCCCAGCCCGATGCCGTAGCGCCCGCCGGGCAGCTCGATGTAGTCAAAGTAGTCGCCGCCCACGGCCTGGCAGGGGGCACTGTGGCCGTACACCTCGTAGCCGGGGATCGGCGGCCCCGAGGCCGGCAGGAGGTGGTCCTGGATCTCGCGCGCTTTCTGCAGCTCCTGCTCCATCCGCTCCTTGGCCACCACCTGCTCGAACAGCCGGGCGTTCTCGATCTTGACGGCCGCGACGTTGGCCAGGTACGTCAGCAGTCGCAGGCTCTCCTCGCTGAACAGAGCGGCCCTGTGGCGGTTGTCGACGTAGATCAGGCCGATCACCTCGCGGTTGTTCCACAGGGGGACGCACATGACCGAGCGGAGCTGCTGCGCCTCGACGCTGTGGCCCTGGCGGAAGCGGTCGTCGATCAGGGCGTCGCTCGTCAGGATCGATTCCTGGCTGTGCAGCACGCGGTCGGCGATGGTCCGGCTGATCGAGATCGTGGAGCCGGCCTCGTCGGGCGGGACCCTGATGACCTGGGTCTGGAGGCTCTCGCCGTCGCGCAGCATCAGCAGGCCGCGCTCGAACGGCACGGCCCGCCGGGCGAGATCCATGATGGTCTCCAGGATCTCGGGCAGGGGGCGGTGGAAGACCAGCTCCTCGTTGGCCTCCCGGATGATGGAGGCGACGGACGCGGCGGAGGCGCCGGCGACCGGGGGCGGGAACGGCGTCTTCGCTTCGAGAATCAGCGGAATATCGTGCAGCTCGGGCGTCCGGAGCCCGGCGGGCGAGAAGTAGGTCGTGCCGGCGCCCTGGAGGAGGGGCCGGTCGCTGAACTCGACGCTCGGGGCGGTGGCGCCGTTGAAAATCAGGAGGGTCGAGCCCAGGCGCACCCGGTCGCCGGGGCTCAGCCGCGTCGGCTCGACGATGCGCCGGTCGTTGACGTACGTGCCGTTCTTGCCCCCGGCGTCGAGGACGAAGACGCCGTCCACGCGCCTGACGATGGCGGCGTGGGTGCGGGAGATGTTCAGGTCCTTGAGGACCAGATCGTTCCCGGAGGCGCGCCCGATCCGCAGGCTGTCGGCGTCGATGTCGCGGCGGTCGCTCGTCCCCTCGGGCGTGATGACCGTCAGGAAGTCCATCGTCGGGCCCGCCGGCGTAGGGGACCCGGCGGACCGGCCGGATGGTCCCGGGCCACGGGGTCCTACTTGATCGAGATCGTGACTTCGTGCGTCGTGCCGTCGTCGAGATGGGTGAGGATCTTGTACCTCGAGTTCGACGCAAACGACGACGCGTTCAGATTATAGATGTACTGGTTCGAGATTGGATCATACCGGAAGAGGTTTCCGGTGTTGGCGTCGCCGACCGAGCTCACGTCGAGCACCACGTCCCCTGTGGCGCCGCTCCCGAGGAACAGGACCTCGATGGTCGGCATCGCGTTGGTGATGAACTGTCCCGCGCAGTTGGTCAACCGGAACTTAACCGGGATGGCGCCACGCTTCTTCAGGAAGGCGACCGATTCGTCGAGCTTGATCGGCGGCAGGTAGCCGGAGAAATTGTAGACCTCGTCGACGCGGCCGTCGCAGTCGTCGTCCACGCGGTTGCAGGCGACCTCCTTGACGGGGAGCACGGTCTGCTCGCACACCAGCCCACCGTCCACGCAGCGGGTCGCCCCGCTGGCGCACGCCCCGTGCTGGTCCTTGACCGTGCAGGAGTCGCCGCCGCCCGGGTTCAATTCGTCAATCGTCCCGTTGCAGTTGTCGTCCATGCCGTTGCACTTCTCGGGAGCTCCGGGGTAGATGAATTTAAGCTGGTCGTTGCAGTCGACCTCGTCGGCGATCGCGGCGCACAGGGTATAGCTGTCGTCGTCGGCATCCGGCCCGAGATCGTCGGCCGACAGGCCGCCGCAGAAATCGAGCCGGGCCTCCTCGCTCTGGATGGCGCAGGCGACCTGGACCGGCGTCCAGAGCACCGTCCCGACCAGCCGCGTCGGGTCGGGGGAGATGTTGAGGATCGGCTCGACCGATTCGGTGACGTCCATGAAATCCGGGAAGGAGGCGCCTCCGTCGGCCGACTCGGCGAACAGCAACCGCAGGCGCTTGTCGAACTCCCCGTCCTTCTTGAGGACCATGCGGACCTCGGTGTCATGCTGCATCGGCGACTCGATCGTAAGGACGCGGCAGGGGAACGGATCTTCCGGAGGAGAAGGCTCGTAGCCCGGAGGGAACCGCTCCACGTCCGGGAAGCCGGGCAGGCTGGCGCTGCAGGCTGCGTAATCGTCATCCTCCGAGGTGCCGCTGACACTGAACAGGAACCCCTTGCCGGAGCAGAGCGTCTGGTTCGTGACCTCGCCGGCGTTCAGAAACTTGAAAGAGACCGGGACGGTGCAGGTGTTGCAGGCCTGGTCGGTCACGACGATCGTGCCCTGGGCGTCCGCCCCGCCGTCGGTCTGGAAGGCGCTGAATGAGGTGGACCTTGCGCCGGGGAAGAAGTCGGGGTCGACCTCGAGTGTCAGGTTACTGGACCCGGGAGCGCGCTCAACGCTCGCCAGGCCTGTGTCCCCCTCCCCGCTGTCGCTGGCAGTGCCCTCGATGGCGAGGGACCCCTCCGTCGACGGTCGGCCGCTGCAAAGCGGCGGAGTTGTGTCGAAGGCCTCCTGCCGGTAGAGCAAGGTGTCGAGCATGAACTCCTCGGGGAAGTCGCCGTCCAGCCCGGCGACGATCTCCATCCGCAGAATGGGGGATTCCGAGACGATCCCGAAGAAGACCGGAGTCAACTCGCTCTCGAAGTCGTTGCCCAGCAGGAACTCCGAGCTGTCCTCGTTGGCGAATTCGACGCGGATCAAGGCCGGCGTCGCCCCGGGGAGGTAATCGCACAGGTAGAAGCCGAGCGCCGACAGGCGAGGGGAAAAGTCGAGAATGATGTCCTCGTGGACCGTGCTGCTGCCGCGAACGTCTCCGCCGAAGATGGCGTTCGGAGGTGTCTGGGCCCCGTCGGTTTCGAGCACCTGGATGGGGACGTAGCCCACCCCGAGATCCTCGTTGGGCGATGAAAAGCTGACTCCGCAGACCTGCGTCGTCAGCAGGGTTCCCACCGCGAGATCGTCGAAGGTCTGGGTGCGCAGCGGACTCCCCGCCGCCGCCCGGAAGGACTTTTCGTCGGCATAAGTGGTTGCCTGGGCCCACGACCCAGACGTCGCGCCCGCGACAAGAAACACACCGGTCAAAAACGCACCCAGCAAGCGGCCCGACCGCAACATCGTGTCTACCCTCCCCGTCAGCCAATAAGCCGCACCCGGTGCGGTGTTTGTTGAGTCTTTGCGCTCCAAATATCCCCTTTGGGCGTGCCCTGTCAACAGGAAACAGGAGGTAAGGCGAAGTTTTAATGGGTGAACAGAGCCTGCAGGCGATCCCTCTCCCCGGCGTGTTGCGGTATGAGAAACAACCCCTGCGCCTCGCGACGGAAGGCGGCGACCTCCGGCCGATCGAGGAGGCGCCGGAGTTCCTCGCCCTTGAGCCCCTGGCGCATCTCTTCGAGGGATCCGAGGGCCGCGACGAACCGGTCCACGGCCGCGTCAGCTTTCCCCTGCGCCTTCAGGGACTTGCCTGCCAGGCAGCTCGCCTGGAACAGGACATCTCTGAGGTGCAGGGGCGTGGCCGCGTTGATCGCCCGGTCCGCACTTTGCGACGCCTCCCGGTGCCGGCCGGCGGACGAATGGACACGCGCCAGTGCGAGCGCCGAGGCCGCGGCGATGGGGGCGAGTCCCGATGACTGGGCCTCCGTCGCGACGCTCTCCAAGTCGCGCGCGGAGCTCTTGATCTCGCCCGCCTGCAGCCGCGCCAGGAGGAGGAGCCGGTGGTCCCGGGAGGTCTGCGCAATCGCGACGGCATCGCGAACCAAGGACGTCGCGCGCTCGCGCTGGCCGCGCGTCTCCGCCAGTCCCGCCTGACGGGTGAGAATCTCAGCCAGCAGAGTGCGGTTGTTCATCTCCAGGGCAACCTTGTAAGCCGCGGCCAGGGCGGCCTCCGCGCCGTCCAGGTCGCCGATCCGAAGGCGCACTCCTCCGAGGTATGTCTGGCTGGTGGCCAGGAGCGTGTTGTCGTCCAGGGCGCGCGATTGGGTCTCGGCGTCCACGGCGAGCGGCAGCGCCTGGCCGTAATTCCCCTGGTCCTCGTCGAGATTGGAAAGGTTGAGCGACAGGATGACCACAAGTGCTTTGTTGTCGATTTCCTTGGCAAGGTCGAGCCCCTCCAGGACGTACTTGAGAGCCTCGTCGTAGCGTCCCTGGATCTGCTCCACCATGCCGATGTCGGTCAGCGACCGGGCAATCTCCAGCTTGTCGCCGATCTCCCGGCGCTTCGCCAAGGCGTCCCTCAGGAAAAAAAAGCCGTCCAGATAGCGGCCCAGGATGACGTTGGTGTAGCCGGTGCTGGCGAGGGCGTGTGCCAGACCGGCCTCATCGCCGGCCTCGCGCTCGATCTTCAGGCTCTCCTGGTACGCCTGCAGCGCCTCTTCGGCCCGACCGGCGCCTTGGTAGACATCCCCGAGGTTCGAGTAAATCCGCGCGAGGTTGGCGCGGTCGCCGATCTCGGTCGTAATGGCGATGGACTCCTTGAGCAGCCGGATCGCCTCGTCGTAACGGCCCAGATTCGTGTGGATGTTTGCGATGTTCCCGAGCGCCACGGCCACTCCGCGGCGGTCGCCGATTTTCCGACGCAGGTCGAGCGACTGCTGGTAGTTGTGCTGTGCGTCGTCATAGCGGCCGAGGGCGTAGGAGGCGTTGCCGATTCCGTTCAGGACCGTAGCGCGCCCTTCGTCGTTGCCGCTCTCGGTGTGCAGGTCGAGGGCGGCCTGAAACTCCTGCAGCGCCGCGCCGGGGTCGCCGAGCTTGAAACGTAACCGGCCGACGGCGTAGTGGGCGCCCGGGTGCTTGCGGTCGAGGGAGATCACACGCCTGAACGACCCCAGGGCGGTCTGAAGCTCGCCGCGATCCTCCTGAACCGAGGCCAGGCCGAAATACGCCTCGGCATCGTTCGGGGCAATCTCGCACAGGACGCGGAAAGATTTTTCGGCCGCATCGAGATCGTTGCTCAATTGCGCCTGCACCGCGCGGATCCGGGCGGCCTCGTATGAGGAAGCGGAGCCGAGGCCCGTGACCGCCCGGTTCGCCTCCTGCCGAGCCTTGTCGGCGTGCCCCAGGCGATCGTACGTCTCGGCCAGGAGCGCGCGGGCGGCCGCGAACTGCGGGTCCTTCTCCAGGGCCGCCTGCAACCGCTTCTGCGCCTCGATCTGATTGCCCGAGCGCGCCAGGGACAGGCCTTCGCTGTAAAGGCGAAGCGCCTCGACCGACTTCGTGGACAGCTCGGTGGTGCTGCGCTTCCGCTCCAGGAACCCGGGGCCGACGCCGAGCTCCTGCCGCACGTGCTGGGTCAGCTCATCCACCATCCTGAAGATCGCCTCGTCGCCGGTGCCGTCTACGGCCATCTCGGTGGCCGCCGCCTGTGACGCCTGCAGACTGGCTTCGATGCGCAGGCGGCTGCCGATCTTCACCAGCCGACCGCCGAGGGCGCTGTCGGCGCCGGTGAGGGAGGCGATGCGCCGCGTCGTCGGCACGTCCGGCGCCGTCCCCTCGGGCACCTTCAGCGCCTGGAAAATCTCCTGCACGCGCTCGCCGCCCACGATTCGCAGGCTCCTGGCCTGCACGAGGCCGGAGCGCAGGAGGCTGGGGAGGCCGCTCACCACCCAGTCGTAAGCGGGGTCGCCCGTGGCGTTCTGGAACGGCAGAAGCATCAACGAGGCGCGTGGTGCGGCGGGCGCGGCCGCCCCCCAGGGCGGCCAGGGGAGGCGCGGGACGAGGACCGCCGCGGCCGCCGACGCGATCAGCGCCGCCGCCGGCACGAGATAGCGAGGCCGGGCGAACCTCCGCCAGGAGCGCGAGGCGCGCTGCCGCTCGAGGTCGCGCAGAAGGTCCCCGGCGCTGGAGTAGCGGTCGTGCGGATCGCGCTGCATCGTCCGGGCGACGATGGTCGAGAGCCAGGCCGGCAGCTCGGGGCGCGCCTGCCGCATCGACGGCGCGTCCTCGTGCAGACGCTTCATCATGATCGACAGGGCGTTCGAGGCCCGGAACGGCAGTCCGCCCGTGAACATCTCGTACAGGATCACGCCGAACGAGTAGATGTCGCCGCGGTGGTCCGGGGTCTCGCC
>JBGPED010000090.1:0-11058 GCA_041482595.1 Acidobacteriota bacterium | reverse complement strand
GCCCTCGTGACTCTCGACGCGGCGGCCGTGGCGCGCATGTCGTGCAACCCGGCGATCGGGGGCTTGGCCAAGGGACACCTGGTGCGCGAGATCGACGCGCTCGGCGGCGAGATGGGGCGCGCGATCGACGAGACCGGGATCCAGTTCCGCCTGCTCAACGCCAGTCGCGGCCCCGCCGTCCAGGCGCCCCGCGCCCAGGCCGACAAGGAGGCCTACTCGCGGAGGATGCGGCGCGTGGTCGCGACGACGGATCGACTCACGCTGGTCGAGGGAGAGGTCGTCGACCTCCGTGTCGAGGACGGCGATCTGCGCGGTGTTCTCCTGGCCTCCGGCCGGACGCTCGAGACGGCCTGCGCCGTGGTCACGACCGGCACATTCCTGCGCGGTCTCCTGCATGTCGGTCTCGAGAACCGCGCGGGCGGCCGCGTCGGCGAGATGGCCGCGGTCGGCCTGTCGGAGGCCCTGGCCCGGCTGGGCTTCCCGATGGGGCGGCTGAAGACCGGCACACCGCCGAGAGTGTTGCGGATCTCGGTCGATTTCGACGTTCTGGATCGGCAGCCGGGCGATCCGGAGCCGGTGCCGTTCTCCTTCGAGACCGACGCCATCACGACGCCCCAGGTCGATTGTCACATCACCTTCACGAACCCGAGAACACACGCCATCATCCGCGGCAGTCTCGACCGGTCGCCCTTGTACACCGGGCGGATCACCTCGACCGGTCCGCGCTACTGCCCCTCGATCGAGGACAAGATCGTGCGCTTCGCCGACCGCGACCGGCACCAGATCTTCGTCGAGCCGGAGGGGCGTGACCATCCATGGATCTACCTGAACGGTGTTTCCACCAGCCTGCCGGCCGAGGTGCAGGTCGAGATCGTGCGCTCCATCCACGGCCTGGAGAAGGCCGAGGTGGCGCGCGCCGGCTACGCCGTCGAGTATGACTTCGTGCAGCCGACCGTGTGCCGGCACACGCTCGAGACGAAATCGGTGCGCGGGCTGTTCCTGGCGGGGCAGATCAACGGCACGACCGGGTACGAGGAGGCCGCGGCTCTCGGTCTCGTGGCCGGGATCAACGCGGCCCTCAAGGTGCGGCGCGAGCAGCCGCTCGTCCTGTCGCGCGGCGAGGCGTACATCGGGGTGCTGGTGGACGACCTGGTGCTCAAGGGGACGGCCGAGCCTTACCGGATGTTCACCTCGCGCGCCGAGTACCGGCTTCTTTTGGACATCGACAGCGCCGATCTGCGTCTCACCGGGCACGGCCGCCGCATCGGGCTCATCGGCGACGAGCGCTACGCCCGCTTCGTCGCGCGGCGCGACGGCGTGCGATCCTTCGAGCGTCTGCTCGAGACGCTGACCCTCACTCCGAAGGAGGAGACGCGCAGGAGGGCGGAGGAGACGCTCGGCGTCCGCATCACCGAGCCGACGACGCCGGCCCTGCTGCTCCGCCGGAGCGACGTGAGCATCGAGGCGGTGGAGCGCTTCCTCGGTGACGCGGCGCCGCGGGGGCTGCGGCGACGCGACCGTCTCTACGTCGCCAACCGCATGCGTTACGGCGGTTACCTCGAAAGACAGGAGAAGGACCTGGAGAGGCTCCGGCGGGAAGAGGGACGGGGCATCCCGCCCGGCTTCGAGTACGAGGGGATCCCCGGTCTGTCGCGCGAGGTCGTCGAGAAGCTGGAGCGCGCCCGCCCGGCCACCCTGGCCCAGGCGGCCCGCATCTCGGGGGTCACGCCGGCCGCGCTCAGCCTGATCAATATCTATCTGGAGAAGGGGCGACGGGCGGCGGCTACTTCCGGGGCTGGAACAGGTCCTTCACGTCCACCCCGAAGAACTGGTAGCCGCTGTACCTCAACACAGTCTGGCTTTCCCATTCCTCCTCCGCCCGCAGATCGAGCGTGAAGCGGCGAACCTCGACCTGGTCCGGCAGGGAAATTTCGTGTAATTCATTGAGAAAAGTGATGTTATACCTCAGGCCCTGGGGCTTCTTGCCGATCGGGTAGATGAGGAACCGGGGGGCCTGACGGTAGGCCTTCAGCTCCTCCTTCAGCCTGTCGGTCTGGTTGCCCGGCTCGGCCTCGACCTTGAGAATGTTGGAATTCTCCGCGTCCACCCAGATCTTGCCGCTCCATTCGTAGATCGTTTTTCCCGCGGTGAACGGCAAGGGGGACGTGAACGCCAGGATATACGTCTGGCGGAGCGAGAACCACTCCTCGCCAGCGTACTTGAAGCGGAACAGGTGCTGGCGGTCCGGCGCGAACATCAGGGTCCAGGAGTAGGCGTCCGGGAAGTCGAAGTCGAGGCTCGCCTCGGCGACCGTCTTGCCGAGACGTCCGGTGTGAATCTGGCGGTACGGCCGGTAACGCTGCTCTTCCGCCTGGACGTACATGTAGTCGAAGCGCCGCTCGTTGCGCGGATCCTCGGTCGTACGAATCGATTCGATGCAGACGAAGCGCAGGGCGATCGCCTCGTAAGCGTGGGCCCTCTCGCCGAGACGCCGCAGGAGATCATCGAGGTCGACTGTCGCGGGGACCTGTTCCGGCACCGACATGGGCGGCGTGCGGCCGGGAGCGGGTGGCGGCGTCCGGGAAGGGGCAGGCGCCGCGGCTCCGGCGGCGGCCACGAGCGAGGTCAACGAGACGATGACGACGAGACCGGCCAGACGACCCACCCGCATGCGCCCCTCTTGTGTTGATGCTACCCTTCCGCGGCCATGGTAGCCGCATTCACCGAAACTCTCCTCAAAATTGCCCGCGCGACGGGCCGGTCCCTGTCGGACCAGGAACTTCGCCGATTCGAGACCCACTACCGGCTCCTGCAAAAATGGAGCCGGCGGATGAACCTGACGGGGCTCAAGGACGAATCGATGATCGCGAGGCGGCACTTCCTGGAGCCGATCGCCATCGTCGACCTCCTGGATGACGAGGGCAGACTGGTCGATCTCGGATCGGGGAACGGGTTTCCGGCCGTGCCGCTCAAGGTCCTCCGCCCGGGGCTGGAGCTGGTCCTCGTCGAGTCGTCGGAGAAGAAGTCGGCGTTCCTCCGGGCCGTCATCCGGGAGCTCGGGCTAAAAGAGGCGCGCGTCGAAACGAGGCGCGTGCGGCGGCTCGCCGATCTCGCCGATCTGCTCCCCTGTCGCTACCTGACCTTGCGCGCCGTCCGTACGGACGACCTCCTGAAAGGAAAGGGGATCCCGATCCTCGTGCCGGGCGGAAAGGGACTCTTTTTCGTGACGCCGGACCAGGTCGAGCGCCTGCGACGGCACTCACCCATCCAGGGTCTCCGGCTCTCGGGGACCAGGCCCCTTCCTTCCGATCCTCGCTCCGTTGTCGCGATTCTCGAGCCCGAGACGGCCTGAGCGCTCCCCCGGGAGCGTGTCCGAATGGTCGGATGCTGGAATGTTCCACGTGGAACATTTCCGGGCCGGTCCTCCACCCGGAAGCCCGGCTGCGATGTTCCACGTGGAACATCGAGGCTCGATCGACCGGTCCGGATCGTACGCCGCGTGTGCTAACCTTCGCGCCACATGGGACGAATCATCGCGATTGCGAACCAGAAAGGGGGAGTGGGCAAGACCACGACCGCCGTGAGCCTGGCGGCCGCGCTCGCGATCGCAGAGCGCTCCACCCTCCTGGTGGACATGGACGCGCAGGCCTCCTCCACGAAGGCCCTGGGGCTGAAGCCGAACCCCGGGGGGGAGATGTACGGGGTCATGTCCGGCGAGGAAAGCATCGACCAGGTGCTGCTCCGCACCGAGCTCGAGTTCCTGTCGGTCGCCCCGGCCAGCCGGGACCTGGTCGGAATCGAAGTCGAGCTCATCAATGTGCCGGGTCGCGAGTTCCGGCTCAAGGAAGCGCTCGCGCCGGTGCGCGATCGGTTCCAGTACATCCTGGTGGACTGTCCCCCGTCCCTCGGTCTTTTGACCGTCAACGCGCTGGCCGCCGCCGACGGCATCCTGATCCCTGTGCAGTGCGAGTACCTGGCGCTCGAAGGTGTCTCGGAGCTCGTGGAGACCCTCTACCGGATCCGGGCCTCGCTCAACCAGGGGCTCGAATTGGACGGAGTCCTTCTCACCATGTACGACGAGCGCACCAACCTGTCCCGTCAAGTGGTTGCGGACATACGCTCCTTCTTCAAGGAGCGGGTCTTCCGGACCATCGTTCCGCGCAACGTGAGGCTGGGGGAAGCGCCCAGCTTCGGCAAACCGATCATGCTGTACGACATCCGGTCCAAAGGCTCGGAGTCGTACCTCAACCTCGCCCGCGAGGTCATCAGGCGCCATGAAAAGACAGGCACTCGGCAAAGGACTGAGCAGCCTCATCCCTGAGCCGGCGCAGCCGGCCGACGCCGGGCTGCTGATGATCGACGTGAAGCGGATCCAGCCGAGCCGCTACCAGCCGCGCGCCGATTTCAGCGGCCTGGAAGGGCTGGTCGACTCGATCCGCGAGAACGGCATCGTCCAGCCAATCATCGTGAGGCAGGAGGCGGACGGATACCGGCTCATCGCGGGCGAGCGCCGCTGGCGCGCCGCCCAGGTCGCCGGCATCGAGCGGATCCCGGCGATCGTCAGGAAGGTCGCGGACGACCGTCTTCTCGAGATCGCCCTGATCGAGAACATCCAGAGAAAAGAGCTGAACCCGATCGAGGAGGCGCGGGCCTACGAGGTCCTCCTGCACGACATGAAGCTGTCCCACGCCGACGTGGCCAAGCGCGTGGGGAGGGACCGGTCGTCCATATCCAACTCATTGAGACTGTTGAAGTTACCACAGCGCGTCCAGGGTCTCGTGAGAGAGGGGAGCGTTTCCCTGGGTCACGCGAAGGTGATCATGGCAATTTCGGACGCCGAGACACAAATTAAGGTCGCCGACGAGGTGGCCAAGAACCTTCTCTCGGTCCGCGAGACCGAGGAGAGGGTGGCCGGTTTTCTCGATCGGAGCGGCAGGAAGGGGCGAAGGACGCACCCGGTCCGATCCACGGCCGTGGATCCGAACGTCGCGGCGGCCGCCGACCGGCTGACGCGGGCCCTGGCCACGAAGGTGCGCATTGCCAGGAAGGGGAAGGGCGGCAGGATCGAGATCGACTTCTACAGCGACGACGAGCTGCAGCGACTCTACGAGTTCCTGTTGACCGCGGAGAAGGGGCACTGACCGGGCCCGCGGCAGGGGGGCGGAAGCGATGAAGGGAGGATTCGTCATGCCGTTCAGCAAGGACGCCTTGCTCAAGGATCACGTCGCCCAGGACGACATCAGCGGGTTTCTGGCGGAGGGCACGGAGATCCACGGGGAGATCCGCTTCAGGGATGTCCTGCGCGTCGACGGGAAGATCGGCGGCAAGATCATCTCGGAGAGGGAGCTGGTCGTCGGCGAGTCGGGGGAGGTCGAGGCGGACGTGGACGTCGGGGTGTTGTCCGTGAGCGGCAAGGTGACCGGGACGATCCACGTCAAGGAAAAGCTGGAGATCCACCCGACCGGCCGGGTCATCGGCGATCTCACCCTGGAGAAGCCGAACCTGGTGATTCACGAGGGGGGCGTGTTCGAAGGGAACATCGACATGAACGCCGGCAAGAAGAAGGATGTCCGCGACGCCGCCCACAAGGAAGCGGACATCGAGCAGATCAGGCGCCACAGCTCGACCAACTGATCGCCTGTGTCCGCAGGACGTCTCCGCCGTCTCCTCAGTCTGATTCCGACTCCGCCGGCGGCTCCTGGGCCCGTTTCGAAGAACGGGGGTCGATTCCCTCCCCCTCGCGCAGCTCGTAGTGCACGCGGTACGCCTTGCCTCGTTTCACCTCGAACTTCACGCGCAGCGTCTGGTAGCCGGGGCGGCTGAGCTCCAGCGTGTGGGTCCCCGCCTTCAGCCACAGGGGGTAGGCCCGTGAGTTGAAGTCGCGGGCCTGGCCCACGTTCGTGCCGTCGATGATCACGTCGGCCTTCCGGGGGCTGACGTGCAGCTCCACCGGGGCCGCGTTGCGCGGCGGGAGCTGGGCGTAACCTCCATAGGGTGGCGGGCCGTAGGCGTAAGAGATTCCCCAGCCGAAGCCGGGATAGGGGTACCAGAAGGCCGGCTCGAAGACGACCACTCTTTGCTGGACGACCCCCGGGACCCGGACGGCGCAGCGGCCAGAGGCGACAGCCCGGGTGCTTCCGAGAAGCAGCAAGGGAGAGAGCGCCAGCGCCAGCGTCATAGGCTGTCGTGCGCGTCGCATCGCGACATCTCCTTTCCAGTGCCGGGCGCGGTCGCAATCCCGTCTCCGGGGCCGCCGCCTCACCCGGCACACCTACTTTAACACCCGGATGATCGAGCAACCGGCGTGCCAGAAGGTCGCGCGGGGTCGACCGCTGCGGCCGTCCTCCGATCCGTACGGCCCGACCTCCGGAGCGCGCAGGAATGGCGCGGTCGCCGCTCTCGCAGCCGGCGCTAACCCGCGCCGTCGTTGACACTTCGTCGGGGCGTGTGCTACTTTGCGCCGTTCCCGAAGCATTTGCCCCCCGGCGTCCTTCAAGTCCCGGTCGCCGGTCCTTCCCTGTCGGGAGAGCACGAGTGCAGCCAGTCGCCGTCGCGAAACGGTACGCGCGGGCCCTCGCGGATTACGCCGAGACGAAGCCCGGAGAGGCCGGCCAGCTCGGCAAGAAGGACCCGTCGCGTCTGGAGCCGCTGGCGTCGGAGCTGACGCTGGTCTGCCGCGTCCTGGACGGCGATCCGAAGTTCGCGCGTTTCTTCGCCGACCCCTCGATCGAGCAGAAGGACAAGAAGGCGGCCATCGAGGCCATGGCGCGGAAGGGGAAGCTGAGCGACGCGGTGCGCAACTTCCTCCTCCTGCTCGTCACCAACCGGCGTCTCGGGGCGCTCGGGGGGATTGTGCGGGCCTTCGAACAGGAGAAGGACGAAAGGCTGGGAATCGTGTCGGCGGAGACCACGACCGCGGTGCCGCTGTCGGCGGCCGAGCTGAAGCGGCTGCGGGAGGCGCTGGAGACAATGACCGGGCGCACTGTGAAGATCACGCAGCACGTCGACCCCGCCCTCCTGGGGGGCGCGCGCACGCGGATCGGCTCCAGGGTCTACGACGGGACCCTGAGGCGCAACCTCGAAGCCCTGCGCGAGAAGCTGGTCGGGGCGCACTGAAGGAGACAGCGGCATGGCGGAACTGAAGGCTGACGAAATCACCAGCGTCCTGCGGCAGCAGATCGAAGGGTTCAAGGCGGGCGTGGACGTCTCGGAAGAGGGGACGATCATCTCCGCCGGGGACGGCATCGCCCGCATCTACGGCCTGGAGAACTGCATGGCGGGCGAGCTCCTGAAGCTGCCGCACAACGTCTACGGCATGGCGCTGAACCTCGAGGAGGAATCGGTCGGCGCCGTGCTGTTCGGCGAGTTCTTCAAGATCATGGAAGGGGACACCGTCAAGAGGACCGGGCGCATCATCGAGGTCCCGATCGGCGAGGCGCTGATCGGGCGGGTGGTCAACCCGCTGGGCCAGCCGCTGGACGGCAAAGGGCCGATAGCGACCACCCGGACCGGACCGCTGGAGCGCATCGCGCCGGGTGTCGTCGACCGCCAGCCGGTGAAGGAGCCGCTGCAGACAGGCATCAAGGCGATCGACGCGATGATCCCGATCGGCCGGGGGCAGCGGGAGCTGATCATCGGCGACCGCCAGACCGGCAAGACCGCCATCGCCATCGACACCATCCTCAACCAGAAGGACACCGGGGTCATCTGCATTTACGTCGCCATCGGCCAGAAGCGCTCCACCGTGGCGCAGGTGGTCAAGACGCTCCAGGACGACGGGGCAATGGCCTACAGCATCGTCGTGTGCGCGTCGGCCTCCGAGCCGGCCACCCTGCAGTACATCGCCCCCTACGCCGGCTGCGCCATGGGCGAATACTTCCGCGACAACAGGAAGCACGCGCTCCTGATCTACGACGATCTGAGCAAGCACGCCGCCGCCTACCGCGAGATCTCGTTGCTCCTGCGCCGGCCGCCCGGCCGCGAGGCCTACCCGGGAGACGTCTTCTACCTGCACTCGCGCCTCCTGGAGCGCGCCGCGAAGCTGAACGACGCGCTCGGCGGCGGCTCGCTGACGGCGCTGCCGGTCATCGAGACCCAGGCCGGCGACGTGTCGGCGTACATTCCGACCAACGTCATCTCGATCACCGACGGGCAGATCTACCTGGAGGGCGACCTGTTCTATTCCGGCATCCGGCCGGCGGTGAACGTCGGGATCTCCGTGAGCCGCGTCGGCGGCAACGCGCAGATCAAGGCGATGAAGCAGGTCGCCGGCACGCTCCGGCTCGACATGGCGCAGTACCGGGAGCTGGCGGCGTTCGCGCAGTTCGGGTCGGATCTCGACAAGGCGACGCAGGCGCAGCTGGCGCGGGGACAGCGTCTCACCGAGGTCCTCAAGCAGCTGCAGTTCCGGCCGTTGCCGGTCGAGAAGCAGGTCATCGCCATCTTCGCCGGGATCAACGGTTACCTCGATGACCTGGAGGTGCCGAAGATCCGCGTCTTCGAGGAGGCCCTCTACAAGTTTCTCGACGGCGCCGGCCGCCCCGTGGCGCGCAAGCTTCTCGAGAAGAAGACGATCGACGACGAGATGAAGGCGGAGCTGCGCAAGACCCTGGACGACTTCAAGAGCGACTTCGCGGCCAGGGTGGCGGCCGCCTAGACAAAGATGGCCAACGTCCGCGACTATCGCACCCGCATCCGGAGCGTCAAGAGCACGCAGCAGATCACGCGCGCCATGAAGATGGTGGCGGCGGCCAAGCTGCGCCGCGCGCAGGACCGCATCCTGGCGGCGAGGCCCTACGCCCGCAAGATGCTCGAGGTGCTGTCGTCCCTGGCGGCCCGCGCCAACCCGGAGAAGCATCCGCTGCTGGTGCGCCGGCCCGAGGAGAAGGTCCTGGTGGTCGTGATCGCCGCCGACAAGGGACTGTGCGGATCGTTCAACACGAACATCGTCAACCGGGCGCGCGCCGTCCTGGACGACCTGTCGGCCTCCGGAGGAAAGACGGCGAGGACGATCCAGGTGGACATCATCGGGCGCAAGGCGCGCGACTGGTTCCGGCGGCGCCAGTACCCGGTGCGCCGCGTCCTGGTGGACCTGTTCAGGGACGTCTCGCTCGAGGACGCCCGCGGGATCGCCGCGGATCTGATCGAGCGGTTCTCGAGCGGGGAGATCGACGCCGTATGCCTCGTGTACAACGAGTTCAAGTCGGTCATGCAGCAGCGGGTCGTGGTGGAGCCGCTCCTGCCGATCCCGCGGACCACGTTCGGCCCCGGGGCGTTCGAGGCGGCGGCCGCGAGTGCCTCAGCACCGGCCCCCGAAGACTACATCTACGAGCCGGACCAGGAGGCGCTGTTCGCGGCCCTTCTGCCGAAGCACGTGATGATCCAGGTGCACCGGGTGCTCCTGGAATCGGCGGCCGCGGAGCACGGCGCCCGCATGGCGGCCATGGAGAACGCCACGCGCAACGCGGGTGACATGATCGACTCGCTGACGCTGCAGATGAACAAGATCCGCCAGGCGTCCATCACCAAGGAGATCCTGGAGGTCGTGAGCGGCGCCGAGGCGCTGAAGTAGAGGCGGGGCACGCTCCTGGGCGGGACGGAATGAGAACGCACCTGAGACCGGGGGAGGATCTGGCGGCGATGGTGCGCCGCCACGTCATCGTCCTCGGCGGCCCGTTCGCCCTGGCTCTGTTCCTGTTCGGGTGCCTGATCGGGGCCTTCTTCATCAAGAGGCCGTACGTTCTGCCGGCGGCGGCGATTCTCCTGGGTGTCGCGGCGGCGTGGGGGCTGTGGCGCTGGCTCGACTGGCGGGCGGATCTGTGGGCGGTCACGTCGCAGCGGGTGATCGACGAGTCGGGCGTCCTGTCGGTGCGCGCCGTGGACAGCCCGCTCGACAAGATCAACGAAGTCACCAGCACGCAGTCGATCTGGGGGCGGATGATCGGGTACGGAACGCTGAACATCCAGACGGCCGCGGAAGTCGGATCGACCACGATCGAGACGGTGGCGCGCCCGATGGAGCTGAAGGAGACGATCCTGGAGCAGCAGGAGAGGGCGCGCTACAACGTCATGGCGCGGCCGGCGATGGGTGCCCCGCCGGATGTGCCGATGGACGACACGAGAGAGTGCCCGTATTGCGCGGAAACGATCAAGGCCCGGGCGAAAGTGTGCCGCTTCTGCGGCCGGAGCGTATGAGGAGAGATCGTCGATGAACGTCGGAAAGGTCGTGCAGATCATCGGTCCCGTGGTGGACGTGCAGTTCACGGACGAGAACATTCCCCAGATCTACAGCGCCGTGCGGATCACCAGCGAAGGGTCCGAGGCGCCCGTCCCGATCGACGTGACCGCCGAGGTGGAGCAGCACCTGGGCGAGGGGCGGGTGCGCTGCGTGGCCATGGAACCGACCGACGGGATGGTGCGCGGCATGAAGGTGATCGATACGGGCGCCCCGATCATGGTGCCGGTCGGGAGGGAGACCCTCGGCCGGGTGATCAACGTCCTCGGAAAGCCGGTGGACAAGATGGGACCGATCAACTCCAAGACGATGCTGCCGATCCATCGCGAGGCGCCGTCCTTCGAAGAGCAGAGCACCGAGCTGCAGATGTTCGAGACCGGCATCAAGGTCGTCGACCTGCTCGAGCCGTACCTGAAGGGTGGCAAGACCGGCCTGTTCGGCGGCGCGGGCGTCGGCAAGACGGTCCTGATCCAGGAGCTGATCCACAACGTCGCGATGAAGCACGGCGGCGTGTCGGTCTTCGCCGGCGTCGGCGAGAGGACGCGCGAGGGGAACGATCTCTGGCTCGAGATGAAGGAGTCGGGCGTCATCAGCAAGACCGCCCTCGTCTACGGCCAGATGACCGAGCCACCCGGCGCTCGGTTGCGCGTGGGATTGACAGGACTGACGGTGGCCGAGTTCTTCCGCGACGAGGAAGGCCAAGATGTGCTGCTCTTCATCGACAACATCTTCCGCTTCACGCAGGCCGGCTCGGAGGTCTCGGCGCTCCTGGGCCGGATGCCGTCGGCGGTCGGCTACCAGCCGACGCTGGCGAGCGAGCTGGG
>JBGPED010000089.1:0-11140 GCA_041482595.1 Acidobacteriota bacterium | reverse complement strand
CCAGGTGAGGGTTCATGACCGTCCGGGTCGGAGTCTGGGAGGACGTGTCGAGAGAGGCGCCGCAGGAAGGACAGAAGCGGCTGTCGTCGGGCGTCTGGCGCGAGCAGGAGGAACAACGGGGCATCGGCGGGGACGGTAGCACTCTTCCTGTTAATAAGGAAGAGGCGGCCCCCGGGGCCAAGTGCCGGGCGCTCGCGGTAAGTTGCGGGTCACTGCAGCGTGCCGGCCGACTTGAAACCGATCCGCCCGGGCGCAATATTGAGCCCCCGTGAAGACCGTGATCCGGTTGTGCATCCTCGTCGCCCTGATCGCGCTGGCTGTCCCGGTCCCCGCCATCCAGGTGCCCCAGACGCGCCGGGAGTTCGTGGACGCCGTGGCCGCGGGCGCGCGCTCGGTGAAGATGGAGACGTTCGTCGTCGAGCGGGGCTTCGACGAGGTCTACGCGAACCTCCAGAAGAAATCCTCGAAGTGCCTGAACGTGCAGGTGAAGCGCTCGGGATTCGTGGGCAACCAGATGGAGGTCAGCTCGTCCGACTACAACCCGACTCTCAGGAAAGTCGGCGGCAACAAGGCCGAGTTCGCGCTGCAGGTCGTCCACCGGCCGAGCGGAATCGGGCCGACCATTCCGGCCGGGGGTCTCTACGTCATGGCCGCCGACATCCGGTCGCTCGGCAAGGGCCGGTCGGAGGTCGTGCTGTACCGTCCGACGATCGGCTACAAGGACATCACGCGCAGCCTCAGGCAGTGGGCCGCGGGTGAAGACGTGGACTGTCCGAAGCTGAAGTAGTCCCCGACCGGCGCGCCGCCAGTCCGATCATCCCCCAGACCAGAAGGGCGATCCACTCGTACAGGGTGAAGTGGCCTGGCACGAAGGGCAGGAGCTTCATCAGGACGAGCGCGGCCGCGACGATCATCCCGGCGACCGCGAGCGCCCGGTCCCCGGCCGCCGGTCGCAGGCAGAAGAAGGCGACGCACGCCGCCAGCCAGCCGAGCGCCGAGGCCATCGAGCCGACTTCCGTGATCGGGACCAGGATGGCGTCTCCGAGGCAGGCCGCCACGGCCGTGACGCCGCCCAGCGCCAGCACTGCGACGGAGGGCGTCAGGTTCCGCTCGTGGACGCGCCCGAAGCCGGCGTGCACGAGACCCGTTCTTCCGAGGGCGAACAGAAGGCGGCTGGCGGCGATGAAGTTTCCGTTGAAGACCTTCATGAGCGAGGCGAGCGCGGCCAGGAACAGCAGGTGGACGACAAGGCGGCTGCCGAACGCCTGCTCGAAGGCCACGGCCGTGGCGAACCGCTCTGTCGCCAGCCCCTGCCAGGGGCGCAGGTAGGCGACCAGCGCGACGACGCTCGTGTAGAAGAGGATCCCGACCACGAGCGCCAGCAGGATGGCCCGGGAGAATCCGCGAGTGCGAAACTCGGGCGCCGCCTCCTCGGCGCACTTGGGGACCGACTCGAAGCCGGTCATGAAATAGGGCACGATCTGCAGGACCAGGAGCACCGAGAGCGCGGGGCCGTGGCTGAAGGGGGGCCGGAAGTTCTCGAGCGATCCCCGACCCACCGAAGCGCCCGCGAAGGCGACGAACATGGCGAGCAGGACGAAGGTCATCCACGTCTGGAACGTAGCACTCAGACGGATGCCGCGATAGTTGATGAGCGTGATCAGCGCCGTGAGCAGAAGGCCCAGCGCGAGGCGCGGCAGGAATACGGGGTTCCCCGCCACGCGGTAGAGCTCCAGCGTGTCGAGGGCCGGGACGAGGTAGGCCGCCAACCGGCCGATCGCGACCGCCTCCCAGGGACAGACGATGAGGTAGGCCAGCATCATCATCCAGCCGGTGGCGAAGCTCGCTCCGGGACGGAAGACCCTGGCGGTGTAGGCGATCTCGCTGCCGGCGTCGGGGATCGCCACCACCAGGCGCCCGTACACCAGCCCGATCGGCACGAGCGCCAGGCCGCCGATCGCGAACCCGAGCACGACACCCGCCGGCCCGCCGCGCTGCAGCCAGTCGTCCATCAGCACGAGCCAGCCGACCCCCACCATGGTGCCGAACCCGAGGGTGAAATAGTCGGCGGTGCGCAGGCGGCGCGCGAGCCGGCTCATGCGCGGGGCGGCGGGGACTGGGAGCGCAGCCTCAGAAGCCGGGCGGCGGCTTCATCCAAAGTACTGTCGCGCTTGCAGAAGGCGAACCGGACCTGGTGGCGTCCATCGCCGGGATCGCTGTAGAAGCTCGAGCCCGGGACGACGGCGACGCCGATGTCGCGCACCAGGTGCGCAGCGAAGGACACGTCGTCGGCGAAGCCGAACCCGCGGATGTCGGTCATGACGTAGTACGCGCCCCGCGGGACGTAGGCCTTGAACCCGGCCTGGCGCAGGGCGGGCAGCAGACGGTCCCGGCGCGCGCGGTACCCCTCGGCGAGCCGGGAATAATAGACAGGGGGCAGGTCGAGGGCCGCGACCCCCGCGTCCTGCAGCGGCGCCGGCGCGCCCACGGTGAGAAAGTCGTGCACCTTGCGGATGGCGCCGCTCAGCGGCGCAGGCGCGATCGCCCAGCCCACCCGCCAGCCCGTGACGCTGTAGGTCTTCGACATCCCGTTGATGGTGATGGTGCGCCCGCGCATCCCGTCGATCCGCGCCATCGAGACGTGCACGGCGCCGTCGTAGAGGATGTGCTCGTAGATCTCGTCGGTGATGGCGAGCGCGTTGTATTCGAGGCACAGGTCGCGGATGAACTCCAGCTCGGCCCGCGTGAACACCTTGCCGGTGGGGTTGTTCGGAGTGTTGAGGACGATCGCCTTGGTGCGCGCGCCGAATGCCGCGCGCAGCTCGTGCTCGTCGAAGGTCCACTCGCCGTCGGGCCCCGCGGGCGGGCGCAGCTTCACGAACCGGGGGCGCGCTCCCGACAGGATCGCGTCGGGTCCGTAGTTCTCGTAGAACGGCTCGAAGATGACGATCTCGTCGCCGGCGTCGGTCACCGCCAGAAGCGACGCGATCATCGCCTCGGTCGAGCCGCAGCAGACGGTGATCTCCGATTCGGGGTCGATCTCGAGCCCCTGCGACGCCTTCATGTTGCGCGCGATGGCGTCCCGGAGATTCTGCGCGCCCCAGGTGATCGCGTACTGGTTGATGTCGGCCGCGATGGCCTGCTGCGCGGCGCGCTTGATCTCCTCCGGCGCCGCGAAGTCGGGGAAGCCCTGCGCCAGGTTGATGGCGTCGTGGAGCATCGCCTGCCGGGTCATCTCGCGGATGACCGACTCGGTGAAGCGCTCCGTCCTGGCGCTGATGAAGCGCTTCCCTCCCGTCGACCCGGGCTCCATGACGTCGAAGCCTAGCACAGCCCCCGGAGATCCCCAGGCCGGTCTCAGGCGCGGCGGGCGGCGAGGACCGGCGTGGCCCCCCGCGAGGAGCCCGGCGATCATCACCCCGAGCCCCACGAGGCCGTAGAGCAGGCAGCCGACCGACCCGGCGAGGCCGGCGATGAGGCAGGCGGTCACGAAGGAGATCGCCTGGCCGTCGCGCGGGCGCGGGGCCATCATCCCGAGGGTGATGCCTCTGAGAAGCCTGCCGACGCCGCCTCGGCCCGCAGGTGCCGGGCCGCGAAGCGGCGCAGGAGGGGCCAGAGAATCGCGAAGACCGGATGGAACGCGGAGCGGTCGCCGTCGGCGAGCCGTTCCATCTGCGTCTGCAACTCGGAGAGCGTGGCGCGGTCCATCCGGTCTTCAGTCGGCTCGGTCCCGTTTCAGGGGCAGCAGATCGGGCAGCAGCAGTGACAGGCCGCCGAGACGACCTTGTCGGCCGCCCAGGGCGTCGGACCTCGGAGGGGATAGGCGCAACTCCTTCGAGGCGTGACAGGGATCGCCGCGTCCGGCGGCGGTCGTGTCCGCGCCCCGCGCCGGGGAGTCGTGACGATGGCCCCGGGGCCGGCGGTTATTTCTTGGCCAACTCCACGACTCCGCAGGCGATCCGCCCGCCGGCGTTGCCGGTCGGCTGCGTCGTGAAGTCGTCCGCCTTGGCGTGGACGATGACCGCCTTGCCGACCACGTCGGTCGCCGGCGCGCCGCCGATTGTCCAGAGATCCGTCGTCAGCGTGAGAGTCCCCTTGCCGTCGGCGCCGACGTCGATGATGCCGATGTCGCCGCGATGGAACGGCGCCGCCCCCCACTTGCCGTGGTCCTCGTGGGTCGGGTTCCAGTGCCCGCCGGCGGAGGCGCCGTCCGGCGCCGTGCAGTCGCCCTTTTCGTGCAGGTGGACCGCGTGCGGCCCGGGTTCCGCACCCTCGATCTTGATCTCCAGGGTCACCTTGCCGTTCGCCTCGCGGAAGGTGGCCTCGCCGGTCACGTGGCTGTCGCTCTTCGACTGGATCGCGGCGACCGCCTTCCCCTTCGCCTTGTCACCGGCGGCGTAGCACCCCCCCGCCAGAAACCCCGCGGCCACCGCCACACCGATCAGACAGCGGACCATCTTCTTCACGTTGGCTCTCCTCTTTTGTCCTCGGTCTCGATGCCCGGAGATCCTACAGGCGGCCGGGTCGATCGTCAACGCCGCGCCCCGGCGCGGCGTTTCAGTGGGCGGCGGTGGTCCAGATCGTATTGACCGGGGTCACCGCGTTGGCGTCGCCCAGGTATCCGGGCAGATCGAAACCATCCTCGAGCATGCGCAGCAGGCTGTAATGATAGAAGGTCCCATCGTAGGAGCCCGGGACCGCGAGCGGGCTCAGGATCGCGCACGGAACGTGGCCTCCCTGGGCGAGCCCGTTCTTCTTGGCCATGCCGCCCGCCCTCTCGTCCTCGTCGTAGACGATGATGATCACGCCGTCGGACCCGAACGCCGGCGAGGCCTCGATCAGGGGCACCTCCCGCGCCAGGAACGCGTCGAACTGGGTGTAGCGGTTGTTGATCGGCGCGCAGTTCCCTTCGCCGTCCTCGCAGCCGTTCGGCAGGATGAGATTGAAATTCGCGACGCGGCCGGAGGCCAGGGCGGCGTTGAAGAAACCCATGGGGTCGGCCCGGTCGCCCGCGGGGATGTCATTCTGCAGGCATTCCTCGGACACGTCGGTCGCGGACCACACGCCGTACGCCCCCTCGATGTTGTCGAACAGGATGGCCGGGTTGCCCGTGGTGTAGAAGCCAGTCAGAGGACAGGGCGTGCTCGATTCGCAGGTCCCGCCCATCCCCGTGTCGCAGCGGGCGCTTCCGCCCTCCAACCAGGTCGTCCAGGTCAGCCGCGCGACATCGAGCTGGTGGAACAGGTTGTCTACGTCCTGGTGGCAGGCGGCGCCGTAATCCTGCTGCTCGCAGCGCGTGAACTGCCCCGACACCAGGGCGACGTAGTTGGCCTGCGACCAGTGCGTGGCCCCCCAGTAATCGTTGAGCCAGGCGGACCGCGGCCTGATCGTCCCCATGAGATAGGGGGCGTTCGTCGGCGTCAGGTGATCGTAGGTGGTGTTCTCGCCGACGATCATGAAGACGTGCCCGAGACGGGGCACTCCCTCGATCGTCTTGTCGGACGCGGCGGCGGAGAGGCACGACGCCAGAGCGACGAACGCTGCGAGACCGGGGCGGTAGAGCCGGAATGAATTCATGATGAACCTCCGAGCTTGAGATCGTCCACGACCCTCAGCACCTGGTCCGGGCGGGCGCGCACTATAAAGGAATCGGTCAGGTTGACCCAGCGCACCGTTCCCGTGGAGTCGACCAGGAATTCGGCGGGACGGGAAATGTCCTTGCCGTCCGGCCCCGCCTTCTTGTGGACGAGGTCGTAGAGACGAAGCGCCTCCGAGGACGTGTCCGAAAGAAACGTGAACGTGTAGCCCTGTTTGCGGCAATGCTCGCGATTGATCTCGGGTGGATCGACGCTGATGGCGACCAGACGCACGTGACGGGCGTCGAAATCGGCGAGCCGGTCCTGGAAACTCCGTAACTCGGAGTTGCAGAGCGGTCACCAGTATCCGCGGTAGAAGATGAGGAGCGCGGCTCTTGCCCCCTCTCCGCCATCCGCGCCCGGCTCGAAGAGCTTCGACAGCATGACCGGGTTGCCGTCCTTGTCCGGCAGCGTGAAGTCGGGCGCCTTCTGGCCGACCTGCGGCGCGCCGTTCGAGGGCGGGAGCTGCCGCACCGTGCAGATCATCGTGAAAGCGAACTGGCCGAAGATGGCGACGCCCAGAGTCATGAGGATCGTGCCCGCGACCTTGCCACGATAGAGCTGGGGCTCCCGGAAGGCTCGTCTCAACCCGCGGGCGATCAGGACGAGCCCCGCGCAGAAGATCAGCAGGGTGGCCCATGGAAAATCCCGCGTGGCGGGAAACCGGACGAAGACCGTCACGTAGGTGGCGGGGGCGGCGAGGACAACCAGGAACCCCACCCACAGGGAGGCGTTCCAGCGACGTTTCATCCAGCGCGACCTCCTGGGAGAGCGGCCAGTATAGCGCAGCCCGCCGGTCCCGGCCCTCCCGCAGCCGCTGACGTCCTCCACGAGGGAGTTTTCTGCTATGTTTCGCGCGTGCGGAAGGCGCGCGTGGCGAAACGCAAGGTGGGCAGGCTGCTTGCGGCCGTTCCCTGCCTTCTCGCGGTCGCGGGCACGGCGCGGGCGGGCGACGAGATCCAGGTCTACAACGCCGAGATCAATCCCCCGGGCCGGCGCTTCCAGGAGGTCTTCATCGTCGCAGACTATTCCGGTCCGACGCTGGATCTCGACTTCGGGATCGGCCGCGGCCTCACCTCCGGTTCGGACGACTGGACCGTCAAGTTCATCCTCGGTTGGGCATGGTGAGCGGGCCGTTCGACGTGATCGTCCTGGGGGCCGGGCACAACGGCCTGGTGGCAGCGGCCTACCTGGCCCGCGCCGGGATGAAGACACTGGTCGTCGAGCGCCGGCCGATCGTCGGCGGCGCCTGTGTCACCGAGGAGATCCTGCCGGGCTACAAGTTCTCGACCACGTCCTACGTCCTGTCGCTTCTCCGCCCCGAGATCATCCGGGATCTCCGGCTGCGGGAGCACGGCCTCGAGATCCTGCCGTGCCGCACCTCGTTCACGCCGCTCCCGGACGGACGATCGCTTCTCCTCGGGCTCGGCATGGAAGAGGACGCGCGCCAAATCGCGCGCTTCTCGAGGAAAGATGCCGAGGCCTATCCCCGCTTCAACGCCGCCATCGCCCGCATGGCCGACTTCGTCCGCCCGACCCTGGCGATGATCCCGCCGCGCCTGCCCTCACCCGGAGTCGGCGACCTGCTGGGTCTGCTGAACCTGGGCCGCCGGTTCCGCAGGCTGTCCCTCCCGGACCAGACGCTTCTTCTCAAGACGATGACGATGAGCTGCGCCGCCCTCCTGGACGAATGGTTCGAGTCGAAGGAGCTCAAGGCCAGCTTCGCCGCCACAGGGACGATCGGCACCTACGGCAGCCCGCGCGCGCCGGGGACAGCCTTCGTCTTCCTGCACTATTACCTCGGAGAGGCGGACGGCTCACCCGGCTCGTGGAGCTTCGTGCGGGGAGGGATGGGCGGCGTCACGCAGGCCCTGGCGGCCGCGGCCCGTTCCCACGGCGCCAAGATCCGGGTCGGCGCGCCCGTCGAGCGGATCCTCGTCGATGACGGCACGGCCCGGGGCGTCGTCCTGGAGGGAGGCGAGGAGATCCGCGGTCGCAGCGTCGTCTCGAACGCCGACCCGAAGCGCACGTTCCTGAGATTGATGGAACGGTCGCAGCTCCCGTCAGAGTTCGTCCGCGGGATCGAAAACCTCCGGTGCCTCGGGAATTCGGCGAAGATAAATCTCGCCCTCTCGGAGCGTCCAAACTTCACGGCCCTTCCAGGAGACGGCCCGCATCTGCGGGGCTCCATCCAGGTGTGCGGCGGGGACCCCGGGTACCTGGAGGATGCGTTCAATGACTACCGGTCCGGACGCCCGTCGCAAAGGCCGTACCTCGACATCGTGATCCCGTCCACGGTCGACTCCACGCTCGCGCCACAAGGCCATCACGTGATGTCGATCTCGATGAAGTTCGTCCCGTATCGGCTGGCCGAGGGGGATTGGCCTTCCCGCAGGGAAGCCCTGGGCGATCTGGCGGTCGAGACCCTCGCCGCCTACGCCCCGAACCTACGGCGTGCAATTCTCCATCGCCAGGTCCTCACGCCCCTCGATTTCGAGGAAATCTACGGTCTGACCGGCGGGAACATCTGCCACGGCGACATGGCGCTGGACCAGCTCTTCGCCATGCGACCTCTTCTCGGCTGGGCCCGTTACCGGACGCCTATCCGTAACCTTTATATGTGCGGCTCCGGCACGCACCCGGGGGGCGGCGTGATGGGAGCGCCGGGCAGGAACGCGGCCCGGGTGATCTTGAAGGACCGGAGCCGCGGCCGTCTAGGAAACGCCTGACCGGTCGCCGGCCGAGGTTCTCCCCTTCAGAAACTGACTCGCACGCCGAGCCGGACGGAGGTCGGGGGCGTGCGCACGAGCGGCTTACCGAAATCGGGATTCGCCGGGGTTGTCGACGAGTTGTCCGCTTCGGCGAAGTCCCACCTCTGGTCGACCAGGACCGCCTGCTGCGCATTAAATAGGTTGAATACGTCCATCAGGAAATTGATCGTCCACTTCCCCGTCTGCAGCGGGTAGGAGAGGTGCATGTCCGTCTCGTAGCTGTCGGGTGTTCTCCCCTCCGAGCCGCGCTTGTCGAGTAAGAATTCGTAACGGCCATACACGTCCGAGTAGCCGAGACGAGTGACCGGTGTCCCGCTCCGGTAGTAGGCGGACACTCCTACCTGGAGCTTGAACGGCGCGATGTAGACACCCGAGACCTTGAACTGGTGGCGCCTGTCGTTTGAGAGCGGGCCCCTGTTGGTGATCGTGGTGAGGTCTATGCCGTTTGTGAAGAAGTCGTAATAGTCATAGGCGGCCGAGATATTGGGATCGGCGCCGACGTTGGTGTAGGGCGCGACCTCCCCGTCGTAGTTCCCGTCCAGCTTCGACCAGAGGTAGGAGGCGAGGCCCTGCCAGTTATGTGAAAAGCGTTTCGTCACGTCGATCTGGACGCCGCGGAACTTACGCTCGGGGCGCGGGGCGGGGTACTGGGTCACGTAGTCGAGCGCGAAGATTTCGCTCATGATCCCGTGCCGCGGGTTCCCGATGCAGTAGATGCCGTTTGCCGCATCGCACAGGAAGTCCTCGATGACGCGGCGGTAGTCGCGCTGGATCGCCTTGACACCCAAGGTCAGGTTCGGGCGCACTTCCCGCTCCCAGCCGACGATCATCTCCCGGATGTACTGACCTTTGATGTTCGGGTCGGTCGGCTCGGTCGCCCCGCCGAGGATAGCTGACTGCACGGGCAAACCTCCGAACCCGAGATCTGCCTCCGCGTTCGTATCCCGCTGGGTGCTCGTCGGGTCGTAGTTGATCATGCGCGGCTGGCGCTCGAAGGCGTAGGACCTGATGACCAGGTCCATTGGGAGCTGCTCGTAGAACCGCCCGTACGAGGCGAACACCTTCTGACGGTGCTGATTCGTCGGGTCCCAGATCACACCGAGGCGCGGCGCCCAGTCGTGCTTCAAGTCCATGTGCGCCTGCCCGTCGGCGCCGAAGATCTCCTGCCGGTCCCAGCGAATCCCGCCGTTGACAGAGAGGTTGGGCAGGATCGCCCAGCGGTCCTGGAGGTAGAGGGTGGTGTTCTTGTGCTCCACGGAGACGTTCAGGGCCGATATCGCTGGGCCTCCCGGATCGTCTTTATCCGCCGTGAGTGTGGTCCAGTAGAAGTGGCTGTAGATCGGCAAGGTGGCGTTCGCGGGATTGGGATTGTCGAAGACCGAGACCTGCTGCCCGCCCGACATCCGCTTGAAGACGTCTGCCGTCTGCTTCTCGTACTCCGCCCCGAACTTGATCTCGTGGTGGCCGAGAAACCGGGTGAGCGACCCGCCCACGAAGTCTCGCGTGAGGTCCTTATCCTGGATCAGGCCGAAACCGCCTGTCTGGAAAAGGTTGCCGGGAATGCCCGGGCCTGGTGTTTGATGGTCGATCAGCTCCGGGATGTCGCCGGCGCCGCTCTCGGGGTTGATCGAGTTCTTCTCGTCGTGGCGCGCGATCTGCCCGGAGACGAGCCAGTTGGCGCCGAGGATCCCCTGGTAGCGCACCGCGTAGTTCTTGCCACCCCGCTCCTGGCGACCCAGATAGGTCAGCGGATCGCCGTTCACCGGGTGGTTCACGTCGTTGATGGCCCCGGTGTCGGTGGCCGGATCCTGGAAGAATGCGAAGATGAGCGACTGGTTGTCGGTCATCCGGTAGGTCAGCTTCAGGGCGCCGAGGTCCTTGGTGGTGTCCACGCCCGCGGTCTGCCCCGCCAGGGCGCCGGCCGGGATCTCGGTATTGGTCGTGTTGTTCACGCGGTCGTAGGCGCCGAAGAACCAGAGCTTGTCCTTGACGATGTACCCTCCGAGGTCACCGCCGAAGTCCTCCTTGCTGAAGCCCGCGGTCGTTCCGGCGACGGGGACAACCGCCTCGGCGCTGCGCTGCCGCGAGTCGTTGTCGTTGTATCCGAAGATGTCGCCGTGGAACTCGTTGCCGCCCGACTTGGTGATGACGTTGACGATGCCGCCGGTCGTCCGCCCGTACTCCGCCTCGTACCCGCCCGCCTTGACCTCGACCTCCTTGACGAACTCGTAGTTGAGCTCGGTCCCCTGGAAGCCGTACTCGATGCCGGTCGTGTTGACCCCGTCGATGTAGAAGGCGTTTTCCGCGCCGCTGCTGCCGTACACCGTGATCGTCGGCGGCGCCGTGATTGAAATGTTGTTGTTGCTGGCGTCGCTGGACGTCCCGGGCGCAATCTGGACGATCGAGGTGTAGTTTCGATTGGTCGGGATCGTCTCGATCGTCCTCTCGCTCAGGTTCGTCCCGAGCGTCGTCGACGTCGTGTCGACCGGGGCCTCCCCGATCACCTTGATCTGCTCCTGCATGGTCGGCTGCAGGGTCACGTCCAACGTAGTGCTGCGGTCGAGCGCCACGGTGATGTCGTTCCGGGTGACAGGTGAGAATCCCTGCGCCGTGATCGTCAAGTTGTACTGGCCGGGCGGCAGGAGGGTCAGCCGGTAGTGCCCGGTCGCGTCGGTCGTCGTGACCCTGGAACCCTGGAGAGCGGGGCTGAACGCCGCGACGGACACGTTCGTG
>JBGPED010000088.1:0-11242 GCA_041482595.1 Acidobacteriota bacterium | reverse complement strand
CCCTGCGCGAGGACGTCGACTGTGACGGCCATCCGGACTTGATCTGGGAAGACGACAATGGTAACCACCAGCTCGATCCAGGTGAGGACCGGGACGGTGACGGCAAGCTCGATTACATCGACGAGGACGTGAACCAGAACGGCAGGCTCGATCCGGGTGAGGACAGGAACGGCAACGGCAGGCTTGACACGTTCGATCCCGCTTTCCCGAACATTCATCCGTACATCGAGGACCGGAACGGGAACCAGACCCTGGATGACCGCTCCGTCCCACGCAGCGACGATCCGGTACCGCTCTACCCATACGGCGAGTTGCGCCCGGCGCCGGGCGGCATCATCGTCGCCTCGATCGCATGGGACGGCACCGCCTACGACCTCTCCAACATCACGACGCCCACCCGCATGGTGGAGATAGCTGAGGACCTGGACGGCGACGGTGTCTACGACATCTTCGAGGACATCAACCATAATGGCCGGCTCGATCCAGGGGAAGACCGGGACGGCGACGGCCGCCTCACGCCGCCGGGAGGGTGCGAAGGGCTGTTCCGCGAGGACAAGGACTGCGACGGCCGGCTCGACGACGGGACGGAGGATCGCAACCACGACGAGTTGCTCAACGACCGGGTGAGGCCACAGTCGGGGGATGCCATGGTCGAGGTCCTGCCGGACGGCCGCACCGTGCCGATCCCGTCCTCGTCTCCTTATTTCAGCTTCCACCCTGGCGTGCAGGTCTCGTTCCTCGACGCGACGCCTCTCGATCGCCTGACCCCGGCGGTGTCGGGCGTCCGCAGGAGCCCCGACGCGACTTGGCGGATGCGGTTCGACGTGCGCGGCACCGACCTGGCCGACGACCTGGGCGGGACGAGGGACATCTTCGATCACTATTCGATCTCGGCATGGACGGGCATCCCTCCGATCGACGTCCTGGTGGCGCGCTTCTTCTTCGTGGAGACCGGGACCCCGCTCCTGACGCTCGAGGCGGCGGGGAACGGCAAGGCGGGCGGATTCGCGTCGATCCTGCCGCGCGATCCGGCGCAACAGTTCCCGGTTCTCGGTCCGGTCGATTCCCGTCCTCTCGCCCCTGCGGCGGACGATCAGTTCGAATCGGACGCGGTGCGCGCCTTCCGCATCGACAGCCTTCTCGACCAGGACGCCGACGGCGTGCCCCTCCCCGACGACAACTGCCCGGGAGTCGCGAATCCCGCGCAGAACGACGCCAACCGCGACGGCCTGGGCGACGCCTGCGACCCGGCCCTGCTGTCGCCCGGCTCTGTCGTGGATCGGTGGGTGCAGATCACCGGCCCCGCGGGCCCCGGGCCGCGCGACGGAGCGGCGGCTGCATTCGATGTGCGGCGCGGCGTGGCTGTCCTGTTCGGCGGATCGACCGACGCCTCGACCTGGGAGTTCAACGGCTCGGCGTGGAGGCGCGTCGCCACGGCGGCGGCCCCCGCGGCCCGGCGCGGCCACGGCATGGTGTACGACGCGGCGCGCGGCCGCATCGTCCTGTTCGGCGGGGGACGTCTGTCCGACGGTGCGCTCCTGAACGACCTCTGGACCTTCGACGGGACCAGCTGGCGCCCGGTGACGGCCGCGGTCTCGCCCTCGCCGCGCGCCGAGTTCGGCCTCGCCTTCGACACGAGCCGGGGCCGCACGGTCCTGTTCGGCGGTCGATCGGCCCACGGAGCGCTGGGCGACACGTGGCTGTTCGACGGCTCGGCATGGCGGCTTCTGCCCTCGCCGCGCTCTCCGGTGCCGCGCTTCCAGTCGCAGATGGCCTATGACGGGTTTCGCCAGGTCACGGTCCTGAACGGCGGCATCGATCCCGCGGCCGCGGTCCCGCAGCTCAACGACACGTGGGAATTCGACGGCGCCACCTGGCAGGCGGCCGACACGCGCGGCAACGTCCCGCCGACCTGGAACGGTGTCCTGACCTTCGACCCGCCACGGCGCCGGATGATCCTGTCCGGCGGCGCGGCGCGCGACCCGGCGCGATTGTCCTCCGGGCAACCCGTGATCCAGACGGCCGCCACCCGCCTGTACGACGGTGTCTCCTGGACCGCCCTCCCGACTCTGGGCACGCTGCCGGCGCGCGCCGGGCACGCGGCGGCCCAGGACCTGGTGCGCGGCGTCCTGCTGGTGCACGGGGGACACGCCTCGGGGACTCTGGCCGACTCGTGGACGCTCCTCCAGGGCGGCGACGCGGACGGGGACGGTGTCGCGGACGCGAGCGACAACTGCCCCCTCCTGGCCAACGCCGGCCAGGAAGATTTCGACGGCGACCGCAGCGGCGACGTCTGCGACAACTGCCCCACGACGTTCAACCGCACGCAGCGCGATCTGGATCGCGACGGGCTAGGGGACGCCTGCGACGACGACCTAGACGGCGACGGTGTTCCGAACGGCGACGATGCCTGCCCGGCGGCCTACGTTGCCGGACGGCCCTCGGCCCAGATCCTGCAGGGCGGCGGGCCGGACAGCGACGGCGACGGGATCCCGGACGACTGTGACGTTTGCCCGCGCGATCCGCGCAACGACGCCGATCACGACGGTGTGTGCGGCGAACGGGACAACTGTCCGCTGGCGTTCAACCCGCTGCAGTCCGATTCCAATGGAGACGGGGCGGGTGATGCCTGCCAGCCCGTGATCCGGATCGCCTCCGTCTCAACCGCTCGTGACGGAAGCCTGAACGCTCTCGTCGCCCTCGGCGATCCGGACGGCGACCCGCTGCGCGGCGTGGTCCAGGTGTTCGCGACCGCCCGCCTGGAAAACGTCATCCCGCGCGTGTCGGAGGCCTGCTCCCTGGCCTTCCTGCCGGACGGTGTCGCGGGCGAAGGGATCGTCTACGCCGTCAACCCGGGGTCGCCGCCGTTCCTTGCCGACGTCGATTCGAACGTCGGGTGCTCGGACGGCCTGGCCGACTTCCTGATCGCCATCGGCACGTGCGCCGAGGCGCGGGTGTCGGGCTTCTTCTCGACGGAGGCCGCGATGAACCGCCCGGCGCCGTTCTCCATCTGCGTGGCGCGCGCCTCCGATCCGACGCGCCTGTTCGAATACACGGTCGCGAACTATGGAAGCGATTCGGCGACCTTTGGTCCGATCGGGCCGGCGGTCGTGTCGGCGCCGTACGACCGCTCCCGCCTGCCGCGGCCGGTCGATCTCGCGCCCTTGCCCCGGCCGGGGATCTACATCCTCCGGATCACCGCCGGGGACGGCGACACACCCGAGGTCTCGGACGAACGGGCCTTCACGTGGAGCGGGGAAAGATTGCTGTACATCAACCGTCCGCCGCACTTCTAGAGACGCGAAGCCTGCGGCAGCGATGGTTCCCGAATCCTGCGTGGTGGTAGGATGAAAGAATGTTCGCGTCCCTCCGTCCCGCCGCGTCTCTTCTGGTCATCGCGTCGTTTCTCGTCGGGCAGACCGGCTGCCTGACGACGAGCGTGCCGCCGGTCGGCGCGGAGGGCCCCGCCTTCAAGCCGGCCAACGACGAGCGCCGGTTGTGGGACCAGGCAAAGGAGGAAGAGCGCAAGCTCCGCGACAAGGCGGCGCTGCACCAGGACCCGCTCCTGGAGGACTACCTGAACCAGGTCGCGAGCCGCCTGGCGCCGCCCGAGGTGAAGGGGCAGGAGGCGATCAGGCTGAGGGTGTACACGATCAAAGACCCGACCCTCAACGCCTTCACCTACCCCACCGGCTCGATCTACGTGCACACGGGGCTCCTGGCGCGGCTGGAGAACGAAGCCCAGCTCGCGGTGGTCTTGGCTCACGAGGAGACGCACGCGACCCACAGGCACGCCCTCGAGTTCCAGCGCAGCGCGCGCAACAAGGCGATCGGCTTCTCGATCGCCTCGCTCGCCGCCAGCATCGTGATCGCCGAGCAGGCGGGAAAGAAGGCGGAGCGGGGGAACTGGGGCGGCGCCTACGTCCTGAGCCAGGTCGGCAACATCATCGCCGGGCTCGGTCTGCAGCTCGCGTACGTGGCTGCGGTCAACGGCTTCGGCCGCGAGCTGGAGCGCGAGGCGGACGAGGTCGGCCTGGAGCGCACCGTGGCGGCGGGCTACGATCCGCGACAGGGGCCGCGGGTATTCGAGCTCCTGAAAGACGACCGCGGGGACGACTCCAAAATGGAGATCTTCTTCTTCGGCAGCCATCCGCGGCTGGACGAGAGGATCGCCGTCATGAAGGAGATCCTGTCGACGCGCTACAGCGGAGTCGGCGGCGAGGACCGCACGACGGACACGCGCGATTTCCGGATGCGCATGCGGGTCCTGGTGCGGGACGACGCGGCGGAGAACATCCGGCTCGGACGGCTCGGCAACGCCGAGGCGGAGATCGGCAGGGTCCTGGACCTGACGCCGAACGATCCGGTCGCCCACTATCTGACGGGCCAGATCGCCGAGAAGCGGGCGGCCGACGCGAATGACCGGGCCGCAACCGACAGGCAGCTCGACAAGGCCCTCGAGGCGTACGAGGAGGCCAGCCGCCTCGACCCGCGCTACGCCGATCCGTACCGCGCCATCGGCATCATCCGCTACAAGGCGGGCGAGAAGGACGAGGCGCTCAAGGCCTTCCGCCGCTACCTGGAGCTGAAGCCGGACGCGCCGGACGCCCAGCAGGTCAGGGACTACATCCTCGAGATCGAGCCGCGCTGAACAGGCGGCCCGGTGCTTTTCCCCGGCACTCTGCCCACACGGTGAACGATATGGACCTCGGACTCGAAGGCCAGGCGGTCCTCCTTGCCGGCGCCAGCCGGGGGATCGGCCTGGCCGCGGCGCGCGCCTTCGCCCTGGAGGGGAGCCGGGTGGCGCTCGTCGCGCGGGACGCCGCGAACCTGCGCGAGGCGGCGCGCGAGGTGCGGGAGATCCGGCGCCCGGCCGCGCAAGGGGCGGCCACGGACGCGGGACCCGAGGTGATGGCGGTCGCGGCCGACGCGACGCGGGAGGAAGACGCGGAGCGCGCGGTGCGCGAGACGATCGCCCGCTTCGGGCGCGTCGACATCCTGGTCACCCTGGTGGGCGGCTCGCGCGGCAACCCGGGGATCGACGCGCCGGAGGCCGACTGGGACGCGGTCCTCGCCGCCAACCTGCGTGCGGCCGTGACCATGACGAGGCTGGTCGTCCCCTCGATGAAGGAGCGGCACAGCGGCGCCGTCATCCACGTCACGTCGATCTTCGGGCGGGAGTGGGGAGGGGCCGCGTCCTACATGGCGGCCAAGGCGGGGCTCATCGCCTACAGCAAGTCGTGCGCCCGGGAGCTGGCGCCCCACGGCATCAGGGTCAACAACGTCGCCCCGGGCTCGACCCTGTTCCCGGGCGGCTCCTGGGACCGCCGCCGCAAGGCCGACCCCGAAGGGATCGCGGCGTTCGTGGCGCGCGAGCTGCCCCTCGGCCGCTTCGGACGTCCGGACGAGGTGGCGGCCGCCATCGTGTTCCTCGCTTCGAAGCCCGCGTCGCTCGTGATCGGCGCCTGCCTGAACGTGGACGGGGGGCAGAGCCGCTCCCTCATCTGAGCAGGGGGGGCTGGGGGCGTCCGCGCGTCTGACGCTTGTCGGCCAGCACGGCCAGGGACTCGAAGATGATCTGCAGCGCCAGGAAGAGAGTGACCCCGGACGGGTCGAGGGGAGGGGAGATCTCCACGATGTCCATGGCGCGCACCGGCAGGTGGCGTATCAGACCGCGTGTCAGCTCCAGGAGCTGCCGGCTCGACAGTCCCCCCGCGACCGGCGCCCCGGTGCCGGGGGCGCAAGAGGGGTCGGCCACGTCGATATCGAGACTCAGGTAGATGTTGCCGACCCCGGCCAGCCTCTCGTGCGCGAGATCCACGATGGCGTCGACACCGGACGTCTCGATCACGCGCGCCGGCACGAAGCGGATGCCCTTCTCCTTCATGAAGTCGAGCTCGACCTGGTTGTAGGAGCGCGTCCCCAGGATCAGGAGGTGCTCCGGTTTCAGGCGGCTGCTGTCGAGCGCGCGCCGCATCGGACAGGCGTTCGACAGCGGCGATCCGTCGTACGTGTCGAACAGGTCGGGATGGGCGTCGAGCAGGACCAGCCCGAACCCCTCGGGAAACTGGCGTCCGAACCCGCGCACCAGCGGGATGCTGACCGAGTGATCGCCGCCGATCGACAGGAGAAAGGTGTCCCGTCCGGCCATGGCGCCCAGCTTGAGAATCTGGACCGCCGCCTCCTCGACGCGCGAGAAGTACGTCTGGCGCGCGACGTCGCCCTGCAGGCCGGCGCCGGGCGCGACGTCGCCTGCGTCGCGGACGCGCAGAAGACCCGGGTCGACCACGTACCCTTCTTCGGAGACGGCCGGCGAGGTGGCGGAGATGTCGCGCAGGCGGCGGGGCGCTTCGGCCGCTCCGGCGCGCCAGCAGGAGGCGCCGTCGAACGGCACTCCCAGGATCACGACGTCGTGCGGGAGCTCGAGGCCGGGAAGCGCCAGGCCGCCCCAGGGGTGTCGGGAGATCATCGCCGGGATTGTACCAGCAGGGTAAGATGACCGGCGCCCGGAATCGGCGTCGATCCCGGGCCGACCGAAGGAGGTGACGGGACATGGGGCGGCGCACAGGAGCGGTTCTCTCCCGCGGACGAGCGCCCGCGTCCGTCGCCGCCGGCCTCGTCCTGGGCTCGCTCCTCGCGGCGTGCGACGCTCCCTCCCGCGCCCCCGCGTCCGTCACGACCGGCCGTGTCGAGGCGAAGGTCGAGTTCGCGGACCTCGACAGGATCCACGCGACTCTTCAGGGGCTGCGCGGGCGGCCGGTGTTCGTCAACTTCTGGGCGACCTGGTGCGTGCCGTGCGTCGACGAGCTGCCGGACCTGGCGGCCCTGGCGCGCGAGGACGGTGTCGCGGGCGCCGGGTTTCTCGGCATCTCTCTCGACGCGTGGATCACGGGGAACGGCGCCGAGACCGAGGACAAGGTGAAGCGCGCTCTGGCCTCCGCAGGCGTGGGCTATCCCAACCTGATCTACCGGGGCGATCAGGACCCGTTGATCGAGGGGCTGGATCTTCCCGGCCCTATTCCGTATTCGGTCCTGTACGACGGGCAAGGGAAGCGGGTGGCGAGCTGGAAGGGACCGGCCGCCATACCGGAGGTGCGGCAGGCGATCGCCGCGGGGTTGCTGCGGGCCCGGGCGACGGCTGCGGCCCCGCCTCCGGCCGCGCCGGACCGCCGCTGACGACTCCCTCGGCCGGCAACGCGCGCGTCTGTGCTCTCAGTCCGACTCCCCCGGGCAGCGACCGGCGTGGCCGGTAGTAGGCGCGCCGCGCCGCCACCGTCGCGATCTCCAGCTCCGGATAGCGCAGGGCCGTCAGCCTCCCGCCGTACACGCAGCCGGTGTCGATGTTCAGCGTCCTGCCCATCCATTCAGGCTCCACGACCGGCGTGTGCCCGTACACCACCAGGGCCTTCCCTCTGTAGCCGGCGGCCCACTTCACTCTCACCGGAAGCCCGAAGCGGTCGAGACCGCCCGTCGTCTGGCCGTAAATGGCGAAATGACGCGCCTCCGCCGACGTCTGTCCGAGATACTCGTCGGTGATCCCGGCGTGCGCCACGGCGAGCCGGCCGCGGTCGAGGACCAGGTGCGACGGCAGGCGCAGGAGAAACTCCTCGAACTCGGCGAGAAAACGCCGCCGGGACGCGACGGGCAGGGCCCAGATCTGACGGATCGTCCTGGAGGTGCCGGGGCTCACGCGGCGCTCGCCGTCGTAGAGACAGCCGAGGAGCGCCATCTCGTGGTTCCCCGGGACGCAGAAGGCACTGCCCGCCGCGGTCATGCGCATGACGATGCGCGCCGCCCGCACCACGTGAGGTCCGCGGTCCACCAGGTCGCCGACGAACACCGCCCGTCGTCCCCCCGGGTGGCGGAACGGGGCTCCCGGCGCGCCCCGTCGGTACCCGAGCCTCCGGAGCAGCCTCATGAGTTCGTCGGCGCAGCCGTGGATGTCGCCGATGATGTCGAACGGCCCCAGTTCTTTCCGGCGATCGCACGGTGCGGACGTCGAAACGGAGACCCGGGTGCGGCGGGCCGCCGCGGCGTCGGGCACGACGTGCACCGCTGCGAACCCCTCCGAGCGCAGCCGCGGAAGACCTCGGGCGAGACGGCGCGTCTGGTCGACGATCACGTCGCGCCCGACGCGGCGCGGGCGCTTCCGGTCGTTGGCGACGCACGTCTCGACCGGCAGGTCCAGGACGATCGCGACCGCGGGCACGCGACGGCGCGCGGCCATGGCGACAAGGGACCGGCGGGCCCGGGGATCGACGCTCGTGGCATCGAACACAGTCAGTAGCCCGCGCCGCAGGCGCTCCTCGGCCATCCGGTGGGCCAGGGCAAAGGCCCCGGGGCTTGCGCTTTGATCGGCCGCGTCGCCCGCGAGCAGGGCACGGCAGGCGTCGGTGCTGACGGTCTCGGCAGGACGGAAGCTGCGCCGGCAGAAGGTCGACTTGCCGGACCCGGCGGGGCCCACCATGACCACGAGGCAGGGAGACGGGACCTTGAGGATCCTGGTCCGCGGCATGACGCCTCCACGAGCGAGAGCGGCGGCCGCTCTATCGACTAGGACACGCTCTTAATACAGCAGCAGGTCCTTGATGGCCTGCGCGATCTGCTCCACGCTCGGCAGCACCGCCGCCTCGAGGTTCGGAGCGAACGGCACGAAGGAGTCCCTGGCCCCGACCCTGCGGACGGGCGCATCGAGATACTCGAACCCCCGATCGGCGACGACGGCCGCGATCTCGCCACCCATCCCGGCGAACAGCGGCGCCTCGTGCGCCACGAGGGCGCGGCCGGTCCTGGCCACCGACGCGAGCACCGTTTCGAGGTCCAGCGGCACGATCGTCCTCAGATCGATCACCTCGACCGAGGGTTCTCCGCCCTCCCCGGTCGCCACCTGGCTGAGCGCCTGCTGCACCATGTGCACCGTGCGGCCCCAGGCGATCACGGTCAGATCATTGCCCGGCCGGACGATCCGGGCCTTGCCGAAGGGGATGAGGTAATCGCGATCCGGCTCGGGTGTTTTGGTGTACACCTGCCGGTACAGTCCCTTGTGCTCGAAGAACAGGATCGGGTCGTCCATCCGGCAGGCGGTCTTGATGAGACCCTTGGCGTCGGCCGCGTTGCTGGGGTACGCCAGGTACCACCCGGGTGTGTGGGCGTAGAGCGTCTCGGGCGTCTGCGAGTGGAACGGTCCGCCCCGGATGTAACCGCCGACCGCCACGCGCACGACCATCGGGCAGGTCCAGCCCGAGGCGCTGCGCCAGCGGAGTGTTGCGATCTCGTTGCGTATCTGCATGTAGCCGGGATAGGAGTAGTCGCCGAACTGGATCTCGACGACCGGCTTGTAGCCGCCGATCGCCATCCCCTGCGCCGCGCCGACGATCGTCGCCTCGGCGAGGGGGGAATTCACCACGCGTCCCGGGAACGCCTCGGTCAGCCCGCGCGTCACGCCGAACACGCCCCCCTTGGGATCCTGGATGTCCTCGCCCCACATGACGATCTTCGGATTGACCTCCAACTCCTCGCGCAGGCCGCGATTGATCGCCTCGACCATCGTGATCGGCTTCTCGGACACGAATCGCGGCTCGGTCTCTTCCGTGACGACGCGGTCGGGGCTGTGGATGTCGGCCGCCGCGGTCGATGCGTCCGGGTAGGGGAGGGCGTCGATCGCTCGCGCCGCCTCCTCCACCTCGGTCTTGATGCGCGCCCGCGACGCCTCCATCTCCCGGTCGGTCAGAAGACCCATCTCGCGGATGCGCAGCTCGGTGTGGGCCAGCGGGTCCTTGCGGCGCGCCTCCTCCATGTTCTTCGGGTCGCGGTACTTCGTCTGGTCGTCGGAGGAGGAGTGGGAATCCAGGCGGACCACCATCGCCTCGACGAACAGAGGGCCCCGGCCCTCGCGCAGGTCCTGCACGAGCGGCTTCAGCGTGTTGTACATCTCGGTGAAGCGGGTGCCGTCGACGCGCACCGATTTCATGCCGAAGCCGGCCGCGACCTGGTAGATCTGCGAGTGCGTCTGCTGCTCCTGGGGCACGCTGATGGCGTAGCCGTTGTTCTGGATCAGGAACAGGACCGGCAGCCGGTCGTGCTGCGCCTTGTTGAGCGCCTCGAAGAACTCCCCCTCGGACGTCGAACCCTCGCCTCCCGAGACGTACACGATCTCGTCCTTCTGGTCCGCCTTGACCGCCATGGCCATCCCGACGGCGATCAGGAACTGCGTGCCGGTGCAGGCGGTCGGCGAGACGACGCGCAGGGCGCGGGAGGAGAAGTGCTCCGACATGTTCCGGCCGAGGGAATTGGTGTCACCCTCGCGCGACAGCATCCCCTGGAAGATCTCGTCGAGCGGCATCCCGAGCCCGACCATCAGCGCCTTCTCGCGATAATAGGGGAAGAACCAGTCCCGGCCCGGCTGCAGCAGCATGGAGACGGCGATCTGCACCTTCTCGTGCCCGCGCGCCGAGGCGTAGAACGAGCACTTTCCGGCGCGCACGAAGACGCGGCACTGCTCCTCGACGAAGTAGGCCCTGAGCATTTTTTCGTAGAGCATGAGGAACAGGTCGGGGCTCACGCCGGGCGCCGCGGTCTTCGGACGCGGGCGCTCCGCGGGCAATTTCCGGACAGCCATCACGTACCTCCGAAACCCGGGATCGACCCAATCCTACATCTTCACACTATGGAACGCCAGCCGGGACGGACCCGGGAGGTCTTTTCCCCCGTGTCGTGACGGACGATTGACGGCCGGCCCGCGCGCGCGTGTCCCCTTCGTGGAAAGCCTTGCCGGCCGCGGGCTTGAACCTTGCCCGGGAACGACGCGGCCCATATATTCCGAGCGGTTCTACGCATCAGTCCCGGTGACGACTGCGCGGAGCGGGCTCGCATGTTCGGAAAGAAGAAGCGAAGATCGAAGAAGCAGAACGGCCCCGGCGGAGGGCAGGCCGACGGCCAGGAGGCGTCCTCCACCGAGGCGGAATCCGTCGCGGAGCCGGCGGCGCCCCCAAACCCTCCGTCCGGCGAGCCGGGCACGCGCATCGGCCGGTACACCATCGAGTCGACTCTCGGCCAGGGCGGAATGGGCAAGGTGTACCTTGCCCGCGACCCGGTGATCGGCCGGAACGTCGCCCTCAAGGTCATCACCATCCGGCCGGATCTGTCCGACGAAGAAGCCGGACAGTATCGCGAGCGCTTCCTGCGCGAGGCGCAGGCGGCGGGCGCCCTCCTCCACCCGAACATCGTGGCGGTGCACGACGTG
>JBGPED010000087.1:0-11248 GCA_041482595.1 Acidobacteriota bacterium | reverse complement strand
TGAGATTGCCCGCCAGTCCGACGGCGGCGAGCGCCTCCTTCCCCAGCCGCCCGACGAAATAGAGATCGGCCAGGTAGTAGAGGGTCTGGAACAGCATGCTCACCCCCATGAAGGAGGAGAGCGCGAGCAGGTGCCTGTTGACGGATCCCCGGGTGAGGTCGTGCATGGGGCCGGATCATACCATCGGCCGGTTGGATCTCGAGGTTGCGCAACCGGCCACCGCGTGATAGACAATACCGAACCGCCCATTGCACAAGGGAGCCGGACAGTGAGAGGAAAGACAGCGTTGTTCGCTTCACTTCTATTGTGCCCGGTCACTATCGCCCCGCTCGTCGCGGCGCCCGCGATTGAGAAGTCGGTGGTCCGCATCGTCAACCACGCGCAGCGCCCCAGCTGGTATACGCCGTGGGGCACCGGGGCGATGCAGTGGACGACAGGCAGCGGGTTCGTGATCGAGGGCGGGCTCATCATGACGAACGCGCACGTCGTCAGCGATTCCCGCTTCCTGGCGCTGTTCCTCTACGGCGACCCGAATCCGCACGAGGGGCGGGTTGTGGTCGAGGGGCACGACTGCGACCTGGCGCTGATCCGGCCGGTCGAGCCGAAGCTCCTCGACGCCGTGCCCGCCCTCCCGATCGGCGGGCTGCCTCCCCTGCGCTCGATGGTCGAGACCTACGGATACCCCAGCGGCGGCGATCAGATCTCGTCGACGCAGGGTGTCGTGTCGCGGATCGACCGCCAGCTCTACGCCCACTCCGCCGCCGACGGGCACCTGGCGGTGCAGACCGATGCGGCCATCAACCCAGGCAACAGCGGCGGTCCGGTCGTCCAGGAAGGCAAGATCGTCGGCGTCGCGTTCCAGAACAACAAGGCGATGGAGAGCGTCGGGTTCTTCATCCCGACGGAGGTGATCCGTCACTTTCTCGCCGACGCGAAGGACGGGACGTACGACGGCTACCCGGATCTCGCGGTGCGGACCGCCACGCTCGAGAACCCGGCCGCCCGGCGTCTCGCCGGCATGCAGGAGGGCGAGTCGGGCGTGCGCGTCGACTGGATCGCACCGGACAGCAGCGCCGACGGGTGGCTGCGGACCGGCGACATCCTCCTGCGCATCGAAGGGCAGCCGATCGCCAACGACGGCAGCGTCGCGTCAGGCGAGCTGCGGCTGCCGTTCGGGCTCCTCGTCGACCGGCGCCAGATCGGTGAGACGCTCCCCGTCCGGATCCTGCGCGAGGGAATCCGGAAGGATCTGGGGATCCCGCTGAAGGGGTACCCGGAGAACCTGCGCTACTCGAACCAGTACGATCGCCGGCCGCGCTACTACGTCTACGCGGGCCTGGTGTTCGTTCCTCTGGACCGCGAGATGGTCAAGACCTTCGGCGACGACTGGATGTCGGACGCCAACTCCGAGCTGGTCTACGAGCTGCTGTTCCGCCCGCAGGGCGAGCCCGGTCTGCTCAAGAAGGAGCGTGTCGTCCTGCTCCGGCGCCTCGATTCCCCCGTGAACGCGAACATCTCCTTCTTCAAGAACATCCTCGTCGACAAGGTCAACGGCCGGACGATCGACTCTCTCGAGGACCTGGTCCGGGCAATCGAGGAGAACCGGGGACCCTGCCACGTGTTCGAGTTCGGCTACTTCGGCCGCGTGGCGGTGCTCGATCACGCGGCGGCGGACAAGGCGAACGCGCAGATCCTGAAGGACTACGGCGTCGCCAGGGATCGTAACCTGTGAGGACGCTCACCTGCCTCGCTCTGTCCGCCCTGGCCACCACAGCACTCGCCGGCACGACGCCGCGCGTCTCCTACGAGTCACAGGTCGTCGTGCTCGTGGTCACGACCCAGGACTACGACGAGTGGCGGCCCTGGGAGAAGAAGACTCCCGACAGCCGGACCGTGCAGGCCGTGGTCCTGGACGGGTCCCTGATCGCGACGACCGCAGACCTCGTCGAGAACGCGACGGTGATCTTCGTCGAGAAGCACGGGCGCCCGCTGCGGGAGCCGGCGCGGATCGTCCACGTCGACGCCGACGCCAACCTCGCACTCCTCACCGTCGACAAGCCCGGCTTCTTCGCGGATCTGAAGCCCGCCGCGCTCGCGCCGTCCATGCCCACCGAGGGGCAGGTCAGCACCGTCCGCTGGCGCTCGGGGCAGCTGGAGATCTCGGCGAGCCGGATCTCGCGGATCGAGGTCGGCACCAGCTACCTCGGCGCGCTCGAGCACGCGTCCCTGATCGTGGAGACCGATCTCTCCGGCGGGGGCTGGTCCGAGCCGTTGTTCGCGGACGGCCGCCTCATCGGGCTGACCTACGCCCAGGACGAGAAGAGCGCGACGGTGACGCCGGTGGACATCCTGCGTGCCTTCCTCGAATCGGTGCGCGCGCCGGGGGGGTATCGGGATTTCGCCAACCTCGACCTGTCCTGGGAGATCAACCGGGATCCGGCGCTGACCCGGTATCTCGGCCTCGAGGGCGAGCCCCGAGGGATCCTCGTCACGCAGGTGCCCTGGGGCAGCTCGGCCTGCGGCGCCCTGCTCCCGCGCGACATCCTCCTCGGTCTCGACGGCCACGCCATCGACGCCGCCGGCAACTACGAGCACCGGCGCTACGGCCAGCTGAAGTTCACGCAGATCGTCGTGGACGGTCACCACGCCGGCGACGTCATCCCCGGCGAGGTGCTCCGCGACGGGAAGAAGGTCCCGGTCAAGCTCACCCTCCAGCCGGCCAGAAGCGCCCACGACCTCATGCCGGTGCGCAGCGGCGGGGCGGCCCCTCCGTACGTCATCGAGGGGGGTCTCGTGTTCCGCGAGCTCGACGGGGAATTCCTGCGGACCTGGGGAAAGGACTGGGAAAAGAAAGCCCCGCCGTTCCTGATGACGCGCTACGACCTATTCCGCACGACCCAGACGCCCGCCCGGCGCCGGGTCATCCTCCTCGCCTACGTGCTTCCGTCCGCCTACAACCTGGGATACGGCAACCTGGAGACTCTGCCCGTGGCGCGCATCAACGGTCGCGACGTCGATTCGATTGCCGACGTCGACGAGGCGTTCCAGCACCCCGAGGGAGACTTCCACAGGATCGTCTTCGAGCCGAACCCGGTGCGTGCCGAACTCGTGCTCGAGGCCGCCACCCTCGAGAAGGCGACCCGGGACATCCTGGACGAGTACCAGATCCCGGAGCGGCGCCGGCTGCGGGAGACCCCGCTTCCCGATCTTGGCGATGCCTGTCCGGACCGCCCCGTCTCACCCGGCGCGCCCTGACCGCCTCCCCCCCAGGTCCTACGGCTTCCTCTTGATGTCGATGGACCCATGATCTCTCCGGCCTGCGTGTAACCGGCCGACCCACGGCCGCGTCTTGATTCAATGAACGGGGTGCCGAGCGCCCCATCTCGTGAGGGAGGACACCATGAACGCACGAACCAAGCTTTCGACGCTCGCCGTCGGTCTGGCCCTTGCCGGCCTGTTGACGGTCGGCTCCACCGTCGCAGGAACGCCGCCGATTGGTCACGGCCACGCCGGGCACGGCGAGCCGATGATGCATCTGCTCTCGCAGCTCAATCTCAGCGACGCCCAGAGGGCCCAGGTCCAGGGCATTCTCGATGACGAGCACCCCAAGCTGGCGCCGCTATTCGAGGCAAGCATGAAGGCGCACCGCGCCCTCGAACAGGCGATCCACGCGCCGAATTTTGACGAGAACGCCATCCGCGCCGCCGCGGCGCAGGCCGGGATCGCGGAGGGCGACCTCGCCGTCGAGAAGGGCCGGCTGGCATCCAGGATCCGCGCCGTGCTGACCCCGGAACAGCAGAAGCAGATGGACGCTCTGCACGAGCAGGCCAGGCAACACCACGGACCGTGGGGCGACGCTCCGGATGACGCCCCGGAAACTCAGTAGATCGGCGACGGGGCCGCCGCGGCCGAGGTGACGGGCTGGCAGGCGCGATTCAGGTCAGACAATCCGGAACTGGACGCCCTGCTCCCGCAGGAAATCGCCCGCGCGCGGTCCCTGAAGATACGCAAGCGTGGAGAGCGTTCCCGCTTCGACGCACGTGCGGGCGAGGACAGTCACCGAGCGCGGGGCGTTCTCCACCGGCCAGCCTGTCTTCGGATTCAGGATGTGGCCGAGCCGCTTCCCCTTGAACATGACGAACCGCCGGGCGTCTCCGGTCGTCGCGAGGCCTCCGCGTGGGACATCGATGCGGTACAACGCCCCCTCGCCGGGCCGCTCGGGGTCGTCGACACCCACGCGCCAGGGGCGCTGGCCCCGACGCCAGCCGCTGGCGTAAAGATCGCCGCCGAAGTTCACGAGGAAGGAGTCGGGGATTTCGGCCGCGATGAGAGCGGCGGCGCGATCGACCGCATATTCCTTGCCCACCCCGCCCAGGTCGATCTCCATGCCCGCCGGCATCGTCAGCATCGAGCTCTCCCAGGTGACGCGATGCCAGCCGACGTGCTGCAGCACGTCCCGCACCGCCGCCTCGGCCGGCACGCGGTCGCTTCCGTCAAACTTCCAGATGCGCCGAAGCACACCGGACGTGATATCGAACATGCCGGCCGACATCTCGTAACAGGTCGCCGCGTAGCCGATGAGCAGCGCCGTCTCTTCGTCGACCGGGATCGGCGTTCCGCCCGACTGATTGATCCGATGGATGATGTTGTCCGACCGGTATCGGCTGAACTTCCCTTCGATGCGCCGGGCTTCGCGCTCGGCGATCCGGCAGGCGGCGTTGGCCCTGGCGCGATCGTCGGTGTCGACCAGCACCTCGCACGGACTCGCCATGGCGCTGAATCGACCCAGGAAGTAGTCCTCGACCCGCGTGAGACTCATGTTCGGAGGCCGGCGGAGACGGGCCGACCGGCGGATCGGATCGATCCGGACATGCGGGTGCCTCAGAATCCGTAGGAATAGCCGACGACAAACGAGCCGGTGTTCACCGTCGGGTAGAGGTCGTACTGGCGTTGCACCCCGACGGCGTCCCTCGGATGACCATCGCTGAATTGCCCGATGTACTCGGCGCGCACGCTCCACTCGCCGGCGGAACCAGGCGCCCGGAAGCCGATCGTCGCCCCCAGCGTGACGGTGCTGAGCGGGCCCAGTCGGTAGTCGCTCGTGGCGAATTCCGGAAGCGTCGCGCCCTGGATCAGGCCAAATCTGAAAAAGCTCGCGCCGGTCTGAGTGTAGTAGCGCAGATGCGGCTCCAGGTACGTGCTGTTTTTCAATTCGTGGCGGTACTTCACGTCAAGCGTGTGGGAGCGGACGTCCCAATCGTCCCAGTAGTACCGATACGATGCGTAGAGCACGTCATCGGTCAGGTGATAGACGGAGCTGGCGAGGAGGCTGGAGCGGCTGCGCGTGGACGGACGTTTCTCCGTCAGCTCCCCCGTGGTCAGTCCGGTCGCGCCGTCCACGAGACTCAAGACCTTGTAGGGCTCGGTCAGGTAACCTTGCTCGTACGTGCGGGACGCGTTGAACGCCATCATCCACTTCCGCGTGAAGATGCGCGACACGCCGATCATGCCGGTCGTCACCTGCTTCGCGTTCGATCGGGGGCCAACGATCACGGTTGGATCCGTCAATTCTCCCGTCGTGCCGCCCACGGGAAAGACCCCGTCATGATTGAGACCGGCGCCCACCGTCAGCGTGGTCAGGCGTTGATCGAAGTCCATCGAGAATTTCCCGGTTGCGCCGAGCGACTCGTAGTCCTTCTCCTTCGAGAAATGCCCGCCGACCGTGGACGCGAACCGGCCGATGGGCTTCCGCCAGTCGCCGTCCAGCGCCACGCGGGTGTCCTTGAAGGTCGTCAGCGGAATCTGGTCGGCGCTCACCGTCTGGACGTTGCCCGAAGCGCTCGTGATCGTCTGGGTCCGTCCGCTGGGCAAAGCACCGCTCGGTGATGCCCCGGTGATCACGTCGATTCCAAGCTGGGCGAAGTACGAGTGGCCGTCGGGATACAGACGTGTGAACCGGGCCGTCGGTTCGGTGACTTTGACGCGATTGGCTTCGCCGTACAGGAGCCCGGTCAGGTCGAGCTGAGTGGTCGGGCCGGTGTCCGCCGTCTGCGCCATCCCCGGCACACCCGAGGCGAGCAGCATGCAGGCGGCCGCGCTGAGCCTGCCGCGGATGGACCTGGTCCGATCCGACGAGCCTAGTTGCATCCGCACCCGCCGCCCGCGACGTCTTCCCCGCCGGTCGAGCCTTCCTTGCTGAAATAGATGTGCTCATCCACCGCATGCACCATGGGGCAGGGGATGTACTGCATCTTCTTCTCGGCCAACAGGTCCCGATCCCAGGGCCGCACTTTGGTCGACGCGCATCCGCCGGCCAGGCCCAGCAGGCCGACCAGAAGCGCTGTGTGAAGGAGTCGTCTCTCGCCCGGCGTCATCGAGGCAAGGTCTCCTCGATCAGGGCCTCGATTTTCCCGGTCCCGCCGGGGTCGAATCCCGCCTGCGCATTCAGGATGATGCCGGCCGAATCGATGAGATAGCTCGACGGCATGGCCGGCACATGGAAGGCCTCCGCCGTCTTTCCTGAGGGGTCGAACGTGACGAGGAACGGGGCGGGATACTGCGCGAGGAATTCATCCGCTGCGTCGCGATTCTTGTCGAGGTTGATCGCGACGATGACCAGCCCTTTCGCCGAGTAGCGATGATGCAGGCCGCTCATCCACGGGAAGGATCTTCGGCACGGCTCACACCACGAGGCCCAGAAGTCGACGTATACAACTTTGCCCCGGAGCGCATCCAGAGACACTCGCCCGCTGCGTCCGGGAAGGTCGAAGCCTGGTGCGGGAATGGGGCCCGCTCCCGACTCCGGAGCCTTCTTCGCGAGCGCCGGGAGCGCGAGAACAAAGACAAGGAACAAAGCGACGGACAAGCGTCTCATGGACTGTCGGTCGAGCATATGCCGGGCGTGCCCCAAAGGCAAACGGTCCCGGCCGCGTCTGCAACTTCCGGCAGTCGAGGCACTGCGCGCAATGTCCGGGGGGAAAAGATCGAGCCCGCGGCGACTCCGAATGTTAGAATCGACCAACGAACGACTGGCCTGCGCTGAGGGGTGCCGGATGAACACGACCGATCGCGGAAGACTCCTTCGCATTTACCCGGTGCTCCGGAAGCTGCCACCGGATCTTCTCAGGAAGGTCGAAGAGACGGCGAAGCCGATCCAGGCACCCGCGGGTCGGCGGCTGTTCGGTGACGGCAGTCCCTGCACCCACTACCCGCTGCTCATCGAAGGGATCATCCGGGCCTCGAAATCCAGCCCCGATGGTCACGAGATCCTCCTGTACCGTCTGAATCCCGGGGAAAGCTGCGTCATCACGGTCGTGGCGCTGCTCGGCGAGACGTCCTATCCCGCGATCGGAACGGCCGAGACGAAGCTCAGTCTCTTCGGCGTCCCCCGGAACGTGTTCGTGGAGCTGGTCCTGAAGTCCCCGGCCTTCCGAGTCTTTGTCTTCGAATCCCTTTCCCAGAGGATGGCGCACCTGATGGCCCTCATCGACGACGTGGCTTTCCGCCGGGTCGATCAGCGGCTCGCCTCGCAGCTGCTCCTCCACCGGCAGCCCATCACCGCCACCCATCAGATGCTCGCCGATGAGCTGGGGACAACCCGCGAAGTCGTGAGCCGGACCCTGGAGGCCTTCCAGGAATCGGGGATGCTCAGGCTCGGGCGAAAGAGGATCGAGATCCTGGACCGGAACGCGCTGGACAGGATCTACCGGGTCGAGGCGGACTGAAGGAAGTCCGCCCGAGGTATCCACCCTCCGGTCCCGAGTCGACGATCAGCTCGTTCAACGTCTTCCCCGGACCGGAGGGGGACAGTCCCTCAGTGGGATCGAGGGTGTGGGCAGTGGTTGGAATGAGGCTATGCCCCGCCCGCGTCCCGCTTCTGTGACTCCGGTCACGCTCGGATCACTTTTACAAATCGGAGAACGGAAGTCGCGGCACCTACCGGACGATCTCCAGCCTGGCGAAGGTCCGCCTGAACTCCTGCTCGGGGACGAAGGTGCTGAAGAGGAGCTCGTGGCCTCTGGCCGCCACGACCCGGACGGGCAGGACGCGATCATCGTGCCGCATCGTGTCCGGGAATCCCTGGCTTTCGCCCTGCTCGTGAACGATGTGGTTGAAAACGTCGAACAGGACCACTCTCCGCTCGCGAAGGTACTCGTAGGGGGCGTCGTGCTCGTGCCCGATCACGCCGCGCTCCATCAACGGAAGCCGCGCAATCGTGGCGTCGTTGATGCCGCGACGGTCCACGGTCGGCCAGTCCGTGTAGTAGGGCAAGGCACCCGCGCCCCCCACGCAGAGGACCAGGTCGGTAGGCAGCAGGCCGTCGTCGACGAGCCCGCGGAGGAACTGGCCCTCCGCGGCGCGCCTGTCTGCATAGGCCTTGATGTCCTGGAGACCGGCGACTCCGCTGTGTTCCCGTCCGGGATCGGGGGCCTGCGCTGCCAGGTGCGTGGTGACGAGGAGTGCTGCGGCCACAGCACCGACCAGCGCACGACGCACCAGGCGTGGGCCGGAGATCCACCTCAGCCCCTCCCCGACGAGCAGATAGAAGAAGGGCATCCCGACGACGAGGAAGCGGTACTCGAACCGATCGCCGCCGATATAGGCCAGGTAGACGAGATAGCCGCCCAGCATGGAGAGAAACAGCGCCGGGGCGAACCGCTCCTTGCGCAGAAGCGGCAGAAAGGCGAGCGGCAGGAACCACACGATCCTGTAGTCTTCTGCGAACAGGCGAAGATAGCGCAGCCCCTGCTCCCACCACGCCCCGGCGACCTTCGCGTAGAAGGTGTTGGGCAGCCAGGCGCCGTAGTAGGTGTAGCGCCAGACCACGTGCGCCGCGACCACGTCGACGTAAGGCAGGGACCAGATGAGCGCGGAACGCACGCTGCGCCTGCCTGCGAGGAGGTCGCCGAGGAAGAACAGCCCCGCGACGGCGGCGAACAGACCTCCCTCGGGACGAGTCAGCGTGGCCAGGGCGAACAGCGTCGAGGAAAGGATGGGAAGCGACGACCCTGTCTCGCGTTCGCGCACGAACACAGCACTCGCCACGAACACGAGCAGCGTGAACAGCATCGTCTCCAGGCCCCCCGTGCACCACGCCGTGAAGCTGCGGCCGGCGGCCAGTGCCAGCGGAGCGAGCCAGATGAAGGGGCTGCGCCAGCCTACCCTGCGGGCCGTGTAGATCACGAGTGCGGCGAGCAGCGCGGCGCCGCTCGCGATCCCGATCAGATTCGAGACCACCTCGGGCTTCCATCCGAGCCGCAGTGCCCCTGCCATGAGAATCACCCAGAGGAAGTTGGTGTACCCCTCGACGCGCTCGCCCGGATTCCAGACGAGACCCTGGCCCGCCGCCAGGTGCCTGGCGTAGCGAAAGCTGATGAAGCTGTCGTCGCCGAGGAAGTAGCCGCGCCGGACGTTGTGGGCAAAGAGCACGGCTGTCAGGAGGAGGAGCGCGACGAAGAGCGCCAGCTCGCGGCCGCGCGGTACACCGATGCGAACCCGGCGCGGCTCGGGTCCGGCAGCGTGATCGGCGATGACTCCGATACCGTCGGCGTGATTCATGCCCACCCTTCGCGCTCCGACGACAGTGAGGCCAGCATCCATCCTGGTTGGCTCAGAATCGACGTCCACGGCCCTGTCAATCGGCAAGAATGGGAAATTCTAACGCACCCTGGGTCCCCCGGGCTCTCCAGAAGGCCGCCGCCCGCCGGGCCGAGGATGAAGCCGGTGCCGAACGCCGCCCCGACCAGCCCGAAATTCTGCGCGGGCTGATGTCCGCGAGATAGGCGTAGGCGGGCGTGTACGACGCGCCGGCCATGCCGGAGACCGGCCGGCCGACGAACAGCCAGACGATGCTCGGGGCGAAGTCCCTCGCCGGTGAGCTCCATGATCAGCTCGGGCATGACCGGGAGGATGATGCCGAGCCCGGCGGAGGCATCGCGCACCCTGCCATCGGGCGACGTGCATTGTCCAAAGTAGCGGTCTTGCCTTACCATTCCCGCCGACCGGGCGGAGCGACGGGCCCCGTTCCGGCAAGGGAGGTGCTGCGATGCCGTTCGGAAGCCTGTGGCTCCCCGTGATCGTCTCCGCCGTCGTCGTCTTCGTGGCCAGCTCGATCATCCACATGGCGTTGAAGTACCACAAGGCGGACGTCAAGTCCCTCCCCAACGAGGACGCCGTGCGCGAGGCGCTCGCGAAGGGAAACCCCGCGCCGGGGCTCTATTTCACGCCGTACTGCGCGGAGCACAAGCAGATGAAAGACCCGGCGATCAAGGCGAAGTTCGAGAAGGGGCCCGTCGCGATGATCGCGGTCCTGCCGAAAGGCGCGCCGATGCTGCCGAAGCACCTGGCGCTGTGGTTCACCTTCAGCGTCCTCGTGAGCTTCGTCGCCGCCTACGTCGCGCGCCACACGCTCCACCCCGGCGACGACGGGATGCTCGTCATGCGGATCACCGGCACGGTCGCCTTCGCCGGCTACTCCCTGTCGCACGTGAGCGACTCGATCTGGAAGGGGCAGCCGTGGGCGAACACCGCGCGCGCCTTCCTCGACGGGGCGATCTACGCGCTTCTGACCGGGTTCGTCTTCCGACTTATGTGGCCGGCCGCGTAGGAACCCGCGAGGCCAATCAGCCGGACGGCGCCGCGAAGAAGCTGCGTCCCCGCTGCTCCGAGCCGAAGAGCAGCGTCACCGTCAGCGAGACGATCACCACGCCTTCGAAAAGGGCCAGCGCCCACGGGTAACCCAGCCGCCCCGCCAGGGCGTACTGGATGCTGTTGGTGGGCGCGGCGAACAGGATGCCGAGCTGGTAGGCGAGCCCGGGCATCAGGCCGCGGGCCGCGTCGGGCGCCAGCTCGTTGAGGTGGGCGGGTATCACTCCCCAGGCCCCCTGCACGCCCACCTGCATCAGGAAGGCTCCCGACGCCAGCATGACCAGGTCGTGCCTGAAGGTCCACAGCGGGATGACCGCGAGAGAAAACGCTAGGGCGGCGATCATGCTGCGGCGACGGTCGGTCTCGGAGAAGTGGCCGAAGACGAGTCCCCCCAGCACCGCCCCCACGTTGTAGAGGATGGCGATATAGGAAACCGTCGCCACTGGAAAGGAGTGCGCCGTCTTCAGAAAATCGGGGTACAGGTCCTGGGTGCCGTGCGTCAGGAACATCATCAGGGTCATGAGCACGACCAGGTAGCCGAAGCTCCTGCCGTGGCGCGCCACCGTGCGCAGAAGGGCGCCGAGCGTGGGGGCGCGGTGCT
>JBGPED010000086.1:0-11260 GCA_041482595.1 Acidobacteriota bacterium | reverse complement strand
GGTCTCTACGACCTGACCGCTGCCGGCCCCTTCCGGCGGCCGGTCCTGGTGAGCAGCACCGACGGGGTCGGCACCAAGCTCAAGGTGGCCATCCAAACCGGCAATCACAGGACGGTCGGCATAGACCTGGTCAACCACTGTATCAACGACATCCTGGTGCAGGGAGCGGTGCCGCTCTTCTTTCTCGACTACATCGCCATGGGCAAGGTCGAGGGGGACGTGATGCTCGAGGTGATCTCCGGTCTGGCGCGCGCCTGCCGGGACTCCGGCTGCGCGCTGATCGGCGGCGAGACGGCCGAGATGCCGGACTTCTACAAACCGGGCGAGTACGACCTGGCCGGGTTCATCGTCGGCGTCGTCGAGCGGGAGCACGTGATCGACGGGTCGCGCATCGCCTCGGGGGACGTGCTCATCGGCCTGCCGTCCTCCGGTCTGCATACGAACGGCTATTCGCTGGCCCGCAAGGTGTTCTTCGAGAGGCGGAGCCTCAAGCCGGATTCGCGCGTCGCCGAGCTGGGCTGCTCGGTCGCCGAGGAGCTGCTGCGGGTGCACCGCTCCTACCTGCCTGTGCTGCGCGGCCTCGTTCCCACCGGCGCCCTCTACGGCATGGCGCACATCACCGGCGGCGGGTTCACCGACAACATCCCGCGCATCCTGCCGCGCGGGCTCTCGGCGCGCGTCGACGTGGGCACCTGGCCGGTCCTGCCGGTGTTCCGGTACCTCCAGCGCGAAGGGCGGGTCGGCGACGAGGAGATGTTCCGCACGTTCAACATGGGAATCGGGATGGTCCTGGTCGTTCCCCTGCACCGCGAGGGGGAGGTCGTCTCCCATCTCGACAAGATGGGGGAGAAGCATTACCGCATCGGGGAGATCGTGCGGGGGAACCGCAGGGTGATCTACGGGCAGGGAAGCCCGGGAGAGCCGGCGCGGGCGGGCGCGGCCCCCTAGGGACATCGATCCATGCACGTCTACATTCTCTATCTCAGCGTGATGTGCATCCTCTTCTGCGTGAGCGCCGGGGTGCTGTTCCTGGTGGCCCTGGGGCAGGCCGCGCGCCTGCGACTGGAGCGCGCCGCCGTGTACCTGGGTCTCACACTTCTCTCCGGCATCGTGGCTGCCGGTTTCTACTTCTTCCGGCGTCTCCTGTGAGGATGCCCCGGGCCGGACGAGGCTCCGCCCGTGGGTGAGACGCGCTCCGGCGGGAACCTGATCGGCGTCCTCATCTCCGGCCGCGGGTCCAATCTCGAGGCGATCCTGGATCGGATCTCGGCCGGCGATCTCGACGCACGCGTCGCGCTGGTGATCAGCAACGAGCCGGCGGCGCCCGGATTGAGGGTGGCCCGCGAGCACGGTGTTCCGACGCTCGTCGTCGATCACCGCCGGAGCGCCGCGCGCGAGGACCACGACCGGACGATGGCGGAGGCGCTCGAGGCGAAGGGCGTGAGGCTCGTCTGCCTCGCCGGCTACATGCGTCTCCTGTCGCCCTGGTTCGTGAAGCGCTTCGAGGGCCGGATCCTGAACATCCACCCCTCGCTCCTGCCGGCGTTCCCCGGCAGGGATCCGCAGCGCCAGGCGATCGAGGCCGGCGTGAAGATCAGCGGCTGCACCGTCCATTTCGCCGACGAGCGCGTCGACTCGGGACCGATCGTCCTGCAGGAGGCGGTGCAGGTCCTGGATGACGACACGCCCGAGAGTCTCGCCGCGCGCATCCTCGAGAAGGAGCACCTCACCTACAGCCGCGCCATCGCCCTGTTCTTCTCCGGCCGGCTGCGCATCGCCGGCCGCCGGGTCCTGGGGGCGGGCGGCGGAGAAGCCTAGGTCGATCCGACCGCGGACACCGTCCGCCCCCGGACGCGCCGGGGCCGTCCCGGGCCGCCTTCCCGCGGCGCGGTGAGCACGGCACGCTCCTTGCTCAATCGAGGCGTGATGCCCGACGAACCGATAGCACCCGCCCACGAGGCGGCGTACCCGGCCGAGGCCCCGCCGGCCGGCGAACCGGCGCGCAGCCAGAAGAGACTGCGCGATCTGCCGGCGACTTTCCTTCTGCCGCGCGACAAGCTCCTGCGCTTCGGGGTGGCCGGCCTGAGCCAGGCCGAGCTCGTCGCGGTCCTCCTCGGGACCGGCACGAAAGGACGGAGCGTCATCCGCATCGCCGAGGACCTGGTCGGCCGGCACGGCGGGCAGAAACTCGTCACTCTGTCTCTCGACGAATGGGCGAGCCACCGGGGCGTCGGCCGGGTCAAGGCGGCGCAGATGCTGGCGGCGTTCGAGCTGGGGCGCCGGCTCCTCCTCCCGCCGGCCGAGGAGCCGCGCGTCTCGTCGCCGGCCGAAGCGTACGCCCTGGTGCGCGACCTGAGGCGGGCCCGCAAGGAGCACCTGGTGTCGCTCTACCTCGACGCGCAGAACCGTCTGATCTGCCGCGAGACGGTGTCGATCGGCAGCCTGAACACGACGCGCACGCACCCGCGCGAGGTCCTGCAGCCGGCGATCGTCAACTCCGCCCTCGCATTCATCCTGGTGCACAACCACCCGAGCGGTAGTCTCGATCCCAGCCGGGACGACGTCGAGTTCACGCGCACCATGGCACGGGCCGGCGACCTGATGGGGATCAGCCTCTACGACCACCTCATCATCAGCCGGCGCGGCTTCGTCAGCCTGAAGGAGCGCGGGCTGCTCTGAAGAGGAGCGCCGTGCACGCGGGGGCCCACGCGACGGCGGAAACGTTGTAGACTTCGCGCCCGCCGGTCCGTGCGCCGGCTGCTCCCCTCTGGATGCGCGATGCCGAAGAGAGTCTCGAGAACCCCGTCGGCCTTTCCACCCGCCCAGGAGCAGCTGGAGTACGTACGCAAGGGTGCGGTCGAGATCATCCGCGAAGAGGAGCTCCTCGCAAAGCTGAAGCGCTCCCATCGGGACGGGGTCCCGCTGACGATCAAGGTCGGCTTCGATCCCTCCGCCCCTGACCTGCACCTGGGACACACCGTCATCATCCGCAAGATGAAACATTTCCAGGACATGGGGCACCGGGTCGTGTTCCTGATCGGAGACTTCACCGGCATGATCGGTGATCCGACGGGGCAGTCGAAGACCCGGCCGGTCCTGACGAAGGAGCAGGTGAAGAAGAACGCCGAGACCTACAAGAAGCAGATTTTCAAGATCCTGCATCCGACGAAAACGGTCGTCGACTTCAACAGCCGCTGGCTCGGCAGGCTCGGCGCGGCCGGGTTCATCCAGCTCGCCTCCAAGTACACGGTGGCGCGTCTCCTGGAGCGCGACGACTTCGCCAAGCGCTACAAGAGCGGCCTGCCGATCGGTCTGCACGAGTTCCTCTACCCGCTGGCGCAGGGGTACGACTCGGTGGCGCTCAAGGCCGACGTCGAAATGGGCGGGACCGACCAGACCTTCAACCTCCTGGTCGGACGCGACCTGATGCGCGAGTACGGCCTGGAGCCCCAGGTCGTCCTGACGATGCCTCTCCTGGAAGGTCTCGACGGCGTCGAGAAGATGAGCAAGTCGCTCGGAAACTACGTCGGCATCAACGAGTCGCCGCGGGAGATCTACGGCAAGGTGATGTCGATCAGCGATGCGCTCATGTGGCGCTACTGGGAGCTGTGCACCGATGCCACCCTGGCCGAGATCGCCGACATGCGCCTTCGCATGGAGGCGGGGGAGCTCCACCCGAAGCAGGTCAAGTCCGCCCTCGCCCGCCACATCGTCGCCGACTGCCACGATGAGAAGGCGGCGAAGGATGCGGCCGCCGAATTCGATGCAATCTTCGCCCGCCGGGAAACACCCGAGGACGTGCGCGAGGTCCGCCTGCCGTCGGCACAGCATCCGGTTTGGATTCCGAAGCTCCTGGTCACGCTCGGGATGGCCAAGTCGAACGGCGAGGCGCGCCGTCTCATCGAACAGGGGGGTGTGTACCTCGAGGGAGAGCGCCTGGGGGACGCGTCGCAGGAGATCCCGGCCGCGCCGTCCTCCTCCTACCTGTTCAAGGTGGGGAAGCGCCACTTCGTGCGGGTGCGGTTCGACTGAGCGCCGGACCGGGATGTCCGGGAAGGGCGTCTAGCGATCGGCACCGCCCGGCTCAGCCGCGTCCTTCAGGAGCGCCCGGATGTCCTCTTCCGGCAGGCCGGTCGCGGCCCGCAGTCGCGAGATCGGCCATCCCGTGTGCCGGCGCACGAAGGTCTCGAGCTCCTCGCGCGTGGGCTCCGATTTCAGATAGAAGACCCGGTCGAGGAGGGTCTCGATCTCCGCGAGCTGTCCCGGCGCGTCCTTCTTTCCCGCCTTGAGCTCCAGGATCACGCTCGTGCTCCCCTGCTGGGCGAAGGTGGCGAGGGTGCGCCCGTAGTTCGGGTTGGCCATCGACGGCGCCGGGATCGCGCTGGCGCGGAGTCGGTCGGCCTCCTCCTGGCTGCGGTAGACCGTGAGACCGAGCCGCGTTCCCCCTTCGCTCGTGATCCTCTGCACGTACACGGTGTCGAGGGCGCTGAACAGGATCGGGGAGCGCTCGCTCGGGTACCCCACGCCGTCCAGGCTGACGACGTTCGGATCGGTGGCGCGTCCCGCGGCCCTCAGATCGACGCGCAGCCTGAAGGAGAGCCCCTCGTAGCGGCTGCGGATGTCCTTGTAGGTGTCGCGCTGCACGGCCCGGAGCGCCGGGGTCGGCGAGAGACAGATCGCGACCAGGAGTGACGCGGGCAGGCGAAGAAGGCTCGAACACCGCAAGGACATGCAGGCATTCTATTCCGATCCGGTCGCGGGGACACACCGTCGCGCCGGCCCCGCCGGACCGCGTGCTATTCTCGCGCCCTTTTCGCGGGGATGCGCGGATGTCGAGAAACGTCCTGATCAGCGGGCTCCTGGGGTTCTTGACCATGGCAGGCGTGGCGTGGGCCGATGCGGCCGCCGAGGCGCCCCTGCGCGTGCCGCGCGCCGGGTCGGCGATCCGCGTGGACGGTGTCCTGGACGAGCCGGCGTGGACCTCGGCCTTGACGCTGTCTCTCGCGTACGAGACCTACCCCGGCGACAACCTGCCCGCGCCTCTCCGCACCGACTGCCTGGTCCTGCACGACGAACGCAACCTGTACATCGGCTTCCGGGCCTTCGATCCGGATCCGGGGGCGATCCGGGCCTTCCTGGCCGATCGCGACAACCTTCCGGGGGACGAGGACCAGGTCCAGTTCGTCCTCGACACCTTCAACGACCGGAGGCGCGCCTACGTCTTCGCCGCCAGCCCGCTGGGAGTGCAGTGGGACGCGATCGCGAGCGAGGTGGGCGGCGCCGGCCTGTCGTACGACAGCTCGTGGGACGCCGTCTGGAGCGTGCGGGGGAGGATCGACCGCGACGGCTATACCCTCGAGATCGCCGTGCCGTTCGCCTCGCTGCGTTTCCCGCGCGGAGGCGGGGAGCAGACCTGGGGGCTGCACGTCACGCGCTACCAGCCGCGATCGGTCGTGAGGCAGATGTCGCTCCGTCCGATCAGCCGGAGCAACAACTGCCTCCTGTGCCAGGAAGCGAAGGTCACCGGCTTCGAGGGTGTGCGGACCGGGCTCAACCTCGAGGTCGACCCGACGCTCACCGCCACGCGCAGCGACGAGCGCGAGGCGTTTCCGGACGGTCCGATGGAGAAGGGAGACGTCGGAGGCGACCTGGGGATCACCGCGCGCTTCACCCCCGCGCCCGACCTGACGCTGAGCGCCGCCGCCAACCCGGACTTCTCCCAGGTCGAGGCGGACACGGCCCAGCTCAAGATCAACACGCGCTTCGCCCTGTACTACCCGGAGAGGCGCCCCCTGTTCCTGGAGGGGGCCGATTTCTTCCAGACGCGGCTGAACACGATCTACACGCGCACGGTGGCCGATCCGTCCTGGGGGGTGAAGCTGGTCGGCAAGGGCGGGCCGAACGCCCTGGGCGTCGTGGTGGCGCAGGACCGGATCACCAATCTGATGCTCCCGGCGAACCAGGGGTCCCGGTCGGCCTCCCTGGACCAGGAAGCGACTTCATCGATCGTGCGCTACCGGCGGGACGTCGGGGCCTCGTCGACGCTCGGGGCCCTCCTGACGGATCGGGAGGGGAGCGGCTACTCGAACCGCGTGCTCGGGGTGGACGGGATGATCCGACTGTCGGAGCGCGACACGCTGAACGCCCAGGCGCTCGTGTCGCGCACGGAGTACCCTCCCGCGGTCGCGGGCGCCTTCGGCCAGCCGGACGGCCCCTTCCGGGGCACCGCTCTGAATTTCGGCTACCGGCACGAATCGAAGGATTGGAACTGGGGCGTCTCGGGTTCCGACCTCGGCAGGAACCTGCGCGTCGACACAGGGTTCATCCCGAGGGTCGACACGCGCTCGGCCGGGGCGAGCGCGGAGCGCATCGTCTGGGGCGATCCTCAGGGCGCCCTCATCCGGACGAGCTTCGGCGCGTCGGTGTACAGGAGCGAGGACCACGACGGCCTCTTGACCGATGAATCGAAGAGCGTCTTTTTCCGCTGGGACGGACCGCGGCAGTCGGCGCTCTCTCTGGATCTGAACCGCGCGAGGGAGTTCTTCGCGGGAACGACGTACGACCTGGCGGGCGAGAGTGTGTCGATGTCGGTCGTGGCCCGGGGCGATCTGTCGCTCGATCTGTCGGGTGATTTCGGCGACGAGGTCGACTACGACAACTGCCGGCCGGGCCGGGTCGTGCGGCTGGTCCCGGGAGTCTCGTTCAAGGCGGGGCGGCACGTGCGGGTGAGCCTGGACGACACGTACGAGACGCTCGACGTCGAGGGCGGGCGGCTGTTCCGCGCCAGCCTGGCGCAGACGCGCATCGCCTGGCAGCTCAACGTGCGCGCCATGGCGCGCGCCATCGTGCAGTACACCGACATCCGCCGCGAGCCGGATCTCTACCTGACGAGCCGGTGCCAGGGCTTCGACCCCGCGATCGCAACACCGCCCGACCGGATCGAGCGGACGCTGTTCAGCCAGCTCCTGTTCTCGTACAGGGTGAACCCGCAGACGGCCCTCTATGTCGGCTACTCGGAGGACCGGCTGGGAGACACGGGGACGCCGCTGACAGAAAGCGACCGTACCTTCTTCGTCAAGGTCGGGTACGCCTTCCTGCCCTGAGGGGCGTCCCCGGACCGCCGAGCGCTGTGGACCCGGTTGCGGGGCGGCGCCCCTCGGCCCAGGCGATGGCGAACCAGAAGGCGGCGTCCGGCCGCAGCTTCCAGGCGTCGAACGCCGCGAGGGCCGCGTCGAACTCAGCCGCCGGCAGGAGACCTCCGCCGACGATCGCCCGGCGGGCGCCCTGGAGGAGGCCCGCGGCGTTCTCGACGCAGGCGGCGAAATCGGGCGAGCCGGAGCAGCTCCCGAAGAAGATCCAGGTGTTCCTCTCCGGGATCACGCCCGCCTGGTGCAGGAGCCAGACGAGGCGGCGCCCGACCACCGGATCGTTTCCCAGCCGATCGAAGCTCCGCATGTAGGCCCGCCACAGCGGCGTGAACCCGGGCGGCTCCGGCCACAGCCTCAGGACGTCGTGGTCGTCGTCCTCGAGGACGATCCGGCCGCCCGGCCGCACCGCCCGCGCCATGGAGCGCACGACCGCCAGGGGATCGGGGACGTGCTCCAGGAGGAAACGGGCGTGCGCCACGTCGAACGACCCCCACTCGCCCCGCCGCAGCGGCAGCCTCAGGGCGTCGCCCCGTCGCCACTCGACGAGCGGCGCCTCACCCGCGGCGCGCGCCGCGCGCACGGCGCCCCGGATCTGCGCGGGGCTGCGCTCGATCCCGAGGACGCGGGCGGCGGGCCCGGCGCGGCGCGCCATGTCCCGGGCGAACTGCCCGAGACCGCTCCCGACCTCGAGAATCCGCTCGCCCCCGGAGAGACCGAGCTCCGCCAGCGACCTGCGATTGATGAGATCGTTGAGGCGCGCCAGGCGCGCCTGCTCGGGCGGATCGGTTCCGTGCAGGTAGCGCGAGATCCTCGACGGCATGGATCCCCCGGCCGGTCAGCGCGCGGCGGCCGGCTGCAGATCGGAGGTGCAGAAGGCGCAGCGGGTCGCCTTGAGCGGGACGGACGACAGGCAGCGCGGGCAGTCGGCGGTCGCCGGGGCCGCGGCGGGGGCCTCCTTGCGCTTCAGACGATTGATCTGCTTGACCAGGAGGAAGATCACGAACGCGACGATCAGGAAATCGAAAATGTTGTTCAGGAACAGCCCGTAGTTGATCGTCGGCGCGCCGGCCGCCTTCGCCTCCGTCAGCGTGGCGTACGATTGGCCGGAGAGGTTGATGAACAGTGTCGAGAAGTCGATCTTCCCGACCAGGAGGCCGATGGGCGGCATCAAGACGTCGGTGACCAGGGACGAGACGATCTTGCCGAACGCCGCGCCGATGATGATCCCGATGGCCATGTCGAGGACGTTTCCCTGCAACGCGAACTTCTTGAATTCCTGCAGCACGGGGCCCCTCCCTCCCTCGCGCCCGACCTCAGCGCCTGATCCTGTATCCGCCCGTCTCCAGGCTCGCGATCGCCCGGTCGAGATCGTGGCTCCTGACCAGCAGATAATCGGTGTCGTACGTGCACACTACCATGAGACTGATCCCGGCGCCCGCCAGGGCGCTCGAGAAGGAGGCGACGAGACCGGTCACGGAGAAATCGAACGGTCCTTCGAGCTTGAGGCAGCGCCATCCCGGGGCGGCGACGACGCCCGCGGGAACGGCCGCCTCGGGGCAGATGACCGACAGCTCGTCGGCCGTGCGCGTGATGGAGACGAACGGACCGGTCAGGGCCCAGGCCGGGACCGGGGCCCCGCTGTCCAGGCGGCACACGGCGAGAGTCGCCGGCAGGAGAGTGAACGCCAGCGGCGGCGCGCCCACGTCCCTACAGGATGAACAGCGGGGCCAGGACCAGGGTGATCGTCGACAGCAGTTTGATCAGGACGTGCAACGACGGTCCGGCGGTGTCCTTGAACGGATCGCCCACAGTGTCACCGACGACCGCCGCCTTGTGCGCCTCCGAGCGCTTGCCGACGACCTGGCCGTCGACCTTGAAGAGCCCCGACTCGATGTACTTCTTGGCGTTGTCCCAGGCGCCGCCGCCGTTGTTCATGAACGTGGCCATGAGAATCCCGGCGATGGTGCCGACCATGAGAAGTGCGGCCACGGACTCGGCGCCGATCTGGCCGACGTCGGACAGGTACTTGAAGCCGAAGCCGACGGCGACCGGGGTGAGCACCGCCAGAAATCCCGGCAGCACCATCTCCTTGAGCGCGGCCACCGTGACGATGTCGACGCAGCGGGCGAAGTCGGGCTTGGCGGTCCCCTTCATGATCCCCGGGTTCGCCTTGAACTGCCGGCGCACCTCGGTGATCACGACCTGCGCCGCCTTGCCGACCGCCTTGATCGCCAGGGCCGAGAAGACGAAGACCAGGGTGGCGCCCAGGAGGCCGCCGACGAACACCGGCACGCGCGTCAGATCAACGCCCATCTCCTTGCCTGTGATCTTCATGACTTCGTCCAGGTAGGCCCGGAACAGGAGGAACGCGGCCAGGGCCGCCGAACCGATGGCGTATCCCTTGGTCAAGGCCTTGGTGGTGTTGCCGACGGCGTCGAGGCGATCGGTCTTCCGGCGGATCGCCTCCGGCTGCTTCGACATCTCGATGATGCCCCCGGCGTTGTCGGTGATCGGACCGAACGTGTCCATGGCCAGGATGTAGGCGCACGGCGCCAGCATCCCCATGGTCGCGATCGCCGTGCCGTAGAGCCCGGCCCCCGGGATGCCACCGAGCGCCTGCTTGCCGCACCAGTAGGAGCCCATGAGGGCCGCCGACACCGTGAGGACGGGAAGGGCGGTGCACTCCAGGCCGACCGCCAGCCCGCTGATGATGTTCGTGGCCGGCCCTGTGCGCGATGCCTCGGCGATCTCGCGCACCGGGCGGTAGCGGTACTCGGTGTAGTACTGCGTGATCAGCACGAAGGCGAACGCGGTCAGAATGCCGATGATGCCGGCGCCGAGCAGGTAACCCTGGTGCAGCGTCCCGCCGTAGGCGCCCACCGGCCGGAGCAGCATGTAGACCGCCGCGGCGAAGCCGAGCATGGCGATGACCGTGGTCACCAGGTAGCCGCGGTTGAGCGCTCTCATCGGGTCCTCGTCCTCGCGGCAGCGCACCGAGAACACCCCGACGATCGTGGCGATGAGACCGAAGGCGCGGGCCAGGAGAGGGAAGAGGATGCCGCCCAGGCCGAAGACCGGATAGAGCGCGATCCCGAGAATCATCGCCCCGACGTTCTCGGCCGCGGTCGACTCGAAGAGGTCGGCGCCGCGGCCGGCGCAGTCGCCCACGTTGTCTCCCACGAGGTCGGCGATCACCGCCGGGTTGCGCGGGTCGTCCTCGGGGATGCCGGCCTCGACCTTTCCGACCAGATCGGCCCCCACGTCGGCCGCCTTGGTGTAGATGCCGCCGCCGAGCTGGGCGAACAGCGCCACGAACGAGGCCCCGAAGCCGAAGCCGACGATCTGCAGCGGCACGTGGCGGTAATCCTGCATCCCGCCGAACAGGTAGAAGAGTCCGCCGACGCCCAGGAGGCTCATCGAGACCACGGACAGGCCGCTCACGGCGCCGCCACGCAGGGCGATCTGCAGCGCCTTGTTGAGACTGGTCATGGCGGCCGCGGCGGTGCGGATGTTGGCGCGGATCGACACGAACATTCCGATGTAGCCGGCGATCGCCGAACAGAGCGCCCCGGTGACGAACGACAGGGTGATCTTCCAGGCCGTCCCGGCCCCCATCTCGGCGATATTCTTGACGTCGCGGTTGGCGAAATAGAACGCGAAGATGATCACCGCGGCGACAACTGCCAGGACGGCGATCGTGCGGTACTGGCGCTTCAGGAAGGCCTCGGCCCCCACCCGGATGGCGTCCGAGATCTCGCGCATCTCCGGCTTCCCGGTGTCGGCCGAGAGGACGTGCCTCGCCAGGAAGGCGGCGACCACCAACGACAGCACGCTGATCGCCAGGACCAGCGGCAGAACGATACCGACGTCCATGAACTCCTCCTAATTGATGTCGGGCCGGGCCGGGTTCGGAGCGCGCTTCGGATTTCGGGGGCAGCCAGCACCCCGCGGACGCGGGAGACTATCCTTCCTGCCCCGCTCGCGTCAAGCGAACGTTCGCAGGGAAGACCTCCCCGAACAGAGTGGCGGGGGGGGCCCGCCCCCGGGGCCGGGCCGGGCCGGGGGGCCGCGCGGGGGAGGGGACCCCCCCGCCCGCCCCGGCCCGCCCCCGC
>JBGPED010000085.1:0-11320 GCA_041482595.1 Acidobacteriota bacterium | reverse complement strand
GGGGCGCCCTCGATCGAGCCGTCCGGCGGCGCCGTCGTGTCCGGCTCCGGGTCGGGCGGCGGCCGCTTCATCCCCGGCATGAACGACGGCTCGGGCTTCCTGTTCATCAGCTCGAAGGGGGTGATCCATCCGAGCGGCTTTTTGCCCCTGGCGGCAGGGAACGTGAGACACGATTCCCTCGTGCGCGTGTACCGGGAGCACCCCCTGGTCGTGGCGCTGCGCGACCCGGAGCGCCTCGAGGGCCGCTGCGGGCGCTGCGAGTTCCGCGCCGTCTGCGGAGGATCGAGGGCGCGCGCCTTCGGGCTGACCGGAAACGTCTTTGCCGAGGATCCCGCCTGCGCCTACGTGCCCGGGGCGCACTGAGGCGGTCTCCCGAGGAGGAATCCATGTCCATCGACCCCGCCATGACCGTGGCAGACATCCTCAGGCACTTCCCGGGAGCGCGGGCCGTCCTGCAGCGCTTCGGTCTCGACGCCTGCTGCGGCGGCGCGCATCCTCTCGAGTTCGCCTGCCGCGCCCACACGATTGATGTCCAGGAGGTGCTCGCCGCGCTCGAGGCCGTGGGCGCGTCGGGAGTCGCCATCCACCCGGACATGACGGTCCGCGAGGTCATCGAGGCGTACCCCGCGACGATCCCGGTCTTCGACCGGCACGGCCTGATCGGCTGCGGCGGGGCGAAGGGGCCGATCGAGCCTCTGGGCTGGTTCGCGCAGGTGCACGAGGTCGACCTCGAGGCACTCCTCGACGAGCTGCGCCGGGCGGCGCTTTCCGGAGCGGCGCCGGTCACGGAGCCGATCACGCCCAGGATCCTGGCCCGTGAGAACCTGTACCGCCGGTTCCTGAAGGCGGCGCTCCTGTTCACCTTCACCGGCGGCGCGGCCCTCGGCGCCTGGGCCCTGATCCTGATGGCGCTGCGCGGCGAGCTGGGGGGCATCGGCCGCGGGCTGATCCAGGTGCACGGCCACTACCAGCTGTTCGGCTGGGTCGGCCTGTTCGTCGTCGGCGTGGCCTACCACATCCTGCCCCGCCTCAGCGGACGGAACCTTCCGTCGTACGGTCTCGCGTCGCTGTCGTTCGTGGTCCTGGTGGCGGGGACGATCCTGCGGGCCGCGCAGGCCCTCGATCCGGGCGGCCTGAGGACATCGTTGCTCCTTCTCGGGGCGCTCCTCGAGGTCGCGGGGTGCGCGATCTTCGCCTGGACCGTGGCGCGCATCCTCCTGCCCCGGGCGGCGAGGATGGAGGCGTACCAGGGATACCTCCTGATCGGCACGCTGTGGCTCGTGGTCGCCTCCCTCCTGAACCTGTCGCACGCCTGGTACCTGTCGTCGCGCGCGGTGTTCGAAGTGCCCCCGTTCTTGAACGTCCCGTACCTGACCGTGTTCCTGGTCGGGTTCGTCACCTTCTTCATCCTCGGGGTCTCCCTGCGCACTCTGCCGGTCTTCATGGGTCTGAACGCCCGGCAGTCTCCGGCGTGGCTCGTCGCCGTTCCCATGACCCTCTCGGTGATGATCATCGCGATCGGCGAGTCGTCGTACCTGGCGGGCGGCGGGAGCGCGGCACGGATCGTCTTTGCCGTGGGCGGTCTGGCACTCGCCGCGTGTCTCGCGGTCTTCGCCTGGGCGCTCGGGATCTTCCGGCGTGCGGCCTTCAGGGAGCCGGGTCTCGACCGCGGCTACGAGAAGTTCCTGCGACTGGGATACGCCTGGCTGATGATCTCGGGCGCCATGCTGGCGGTGTTCTCGGTCCTGGCCCTGCGCGGCGCGGACATGGATCACGCGCTGGTCGGGGCCTACCGGCACGCGCTCACGGTCGGATTCATCACGACCGTGATGGTCGGCATGGCGAGCCGGATCGTGCCGGTGTTCAGGGGCGTGCCGCTGTACTCGACGACGATGCGCGAGTGGACCTTCTGGCTCCTGGCCCTGGGCAACGTGATGCGGGTGCTGTTCCAGGTCCTGTCGGGTCTGTTCGGCCCGGTCTGGCTGAAGGTGACCGGCGCCTCGGGTATCCTGGAGCTCATGGCCCTGCTGCTGTTCGGGATCAATCTCTGGAAGACGATGAACACGGAAACGCCCGAGGACGTCGCGGTCGCTTCGTGGAAGCCGGCGATCGCTTCCGACACCATCGTGGGAGATCTTCTCGCCGCCTACCCGGGTCTGCTGCCCGTGTTCGTCGTGAACGGCTTCGGGGCGCTCGCCAACCCGGTGCTGCGGCGGACGGTGGCGCGCACCGTCAGCATCGCGCAGGCCTGCCGCATGCACGGCGTGAACCTCGAGGCGTTTCTCGGCCAGCTCAGCGAGGCGCAGGCCCGCCTGCAGGCCTGAGGATGGCGGGGGCCGGGCGGTCCAGCGGCGCGCTGTCGAGGCGCGACGTGCTGCCGCCGCGTCTTCTGCCGATTCTGTACTTCGGCATGGCGCACCTCTTCCTCGTCGCCGCCTTCGCCGTCCCGGCCCTCGATCCCGATGCCGTGGCCGGCTTTTTCTATCAGCCGCGCACGATCGCCGTCGTCCACCTGATCACTCTCGGCTGGATCAGCGCCAGTATCCTGGGAGCGCTCTACGTCATCGGTCCGATGGCCCTGCGGATGCCGATGCCGGTCCGGCCGCGCGACTACGCCGGCTTCGCCCTTTTCTCCATGGGCGCCCTCGGGATGGTGGGCCACTTCCTCATCGCCGGGTACGGCGGGGTGGCGTGGTCGGCCGGGCTGGTCGTGGCCGGATTGCTGTTCGTCGGGGCGCGGACCGCCGGCGCCCTGCGCAAGGCGCCGATCCACACGGCCGTGAAGCTGCATTTCCTCCTGGCCTTCGCCAACGTGGCCGCCGCCGGGGTGATGGGGCTCCTCCTCGCTCTTCACAAGGTGCGGCCCTTCCTTCCGGGACAACCGTTGTCGAACGTTTACGCCCACCTGCATCTCGCGGCCCTCGGCTGGGCGTGCATGATGGTGTTCGGGGCCGGTTACCGGATGATCCCGATGGTCCTGCCGTCCGCCATGCCGGCGGGGCGATCGCTGTTTTCGAGCGCCCTCCTGCTTCAGGCGGGAACACTCGGCCTGTTCGTCGGTTTTCTTCTCGAAAAACGCTTCCTCCTGCCGTCGGCGCTTCTGGTCATGGCGGGGTTCGCGGCGTTCTTCCGTGAGGTTCGCTTCATGCTGCGCAACAGGCGCCGGCCGGCCGCCTGGCTCGTGCTGCCGGACTACGGCGTGTGGCACGCGCTCCAGTCGATGGCCTACGCCGCGCTGGCGGCGCTCCTCGGGCTGACCCTCTGCCTTCTGTCCTCGCAAGAGCGGGCCCTGCGGCTCGCGGCGGTCTACGGTGTCGTCGGGCTCGTCGGGTTCCTTGCGCAGATGGTCCTCGGCATGCAGGCGCGCATCCTGCCGATGTTCGCCGCCTACCACGCCAACATCGAGGCCACCTGCGAGGCTCCGCCCACGACACCGCGCGACATGGGAAGCCGCCGCACCGGGGCCGCCGTCTTCGTGCTGTGGAGCGCCGGAGTGCCGCTCCTGGCGGGAGGCATGTTCCTGCACTCCGCCCGTCTTGTGGGGGCTGCGGGAGGGGTCCTTCTCGCGGCCGCGGTGCTCGGCGCCGCCAACGCAGCGGCCGTACTGCGGCACGCCTTCGGGAACGTCAGGCCTCCCGGACCTCGTCGCGGGACGTATCGACGGTGGCGCCGCTCTGCCGGTACTGCTTGAGCTTGTACTGGATGGTGCGGGCGCTGATCTTGAGGATCGCCGCGGCCCGGCTGGTCGAGCCTCCGACCGCCTCCAGCGTCCTCTGGATCGCGTGCCGCTCGATGTCCTCCAGGCTGGAGCCCGGGATGACCGGCCCGTTGTCGCGCCGCGCCGGCTGGGCGGTCTTCGGCAGGGACGGGAACAGCGAGAGATCGATGTCCGGCCCGCGCGACAAGATGACCGCCCGCTCGATGGCGTGCTCGAGCTCGCGGACGTTCCCCGGCCAGTCGTAGGCCATGAGCCCCGCCAGCGCCTCGTCGGTGAGACCGGTGATCTCCTTGGCATTCGCCTTCGCCGCCCGGCGCACGAAGAAATTGACGAGCAGGGGGATGTCGTGGGCGCGGGCCCGCAGCGGCGGCATCGGGATCTCGATGACGTTCAGCCGGTAATAGAGGTCATCGCGGAACTTCCCCTCGCGGATCAGCGTCGACAGGGATCGGTGCGTGGCCGCGATGACGCGCACGTCCACCGTGAGCGTCTGGTTGCCGCCCACGCGCTCGAACTGTCTCTCCTGCAGGAAGCGCAGGAGCTTGACCTGCATCCCCATCGGGATGTCGCCGATCTCGTCCAGGAAAATCGTTCCGCTCGCCGCGATCTCGAACCGGCCGGGCCGCCGCGCCAGGGCCCCGGTGAAGGCGCCGCGCTCGTGTCCGAACAGCTCGCTCTCGAGCAGGGTCTCGGGCAGCGCGGCGCAGGACACCTTGACGAACGGCGCGTCGCGGCGCGGGCTGCGCTGGTGGATCGCCTGGGCGATGAGCTCCTTGCCGGTGCCGCTCTCGCCCGTGATCAGGATCGAAGCCTGGCTCGGCGCCACCTGCTCGACCAGCCGGAACACCTCGAGCATCTCCGGGCTCCTGCCGATGATGTTCTCGAAGTTGTACTTGTCGTCCAGCCGCTCGCGCAGGATGCGCGTCTCGGTGACCAGCCGCCTCCTGTTCATGATCCGCCGCAGGACGCGCTCCAGGTCCTCGACGTCGATCGGCTTGGTGAGGTAGTCCTCGGCCCCCTCCTGCACCGCTTTGACCGCGCTCCTTATCGTGCCGTGCGCCGTCATGATCACCAGCGCCACGTCGGGGTACGCCTGCCGCACGCGCGTCAGGAGCTCGTGGCCGTCGAGCTTCGGCATCTTGAGATCGCTGAGAAGGATGTCCGGCGAGTGCTCGGCCACGAGCCGGAGCGCCTCCTCGCCGTCCTGGGCGAGGAACACCTCGTAGCCGTCCTCGGTGAGGATCTGCCCCAGGCTCCGGCGCGCCGCCTCCTCGTCGTCCGCGATCAGCATCCGTCCCTTGGTCTGGGTCATCGCGCCGCCTCCGCCTCGGTGATGGGCTGGCCGGTCTCCGCGGCCTTGAGCGTGACGAAGAACGTCGTGCCCAGGCCCGGCTCGCTCTCGAACGTGAGCCGCCCGCCGTGGGCCTCGACGATCCGCCGCGCGATCGGCAGTCCGAGGCCGGTGCCGCCGCGCTTCGTCGTGATGAAGAAATCAAAGACGTCGAGTCCCGCCTCGATCCCGACGCCCGTGTCGGCCACCTCGACGACGACGGTGTCGCCGGACAGCCGGGACGAGAGTGTGACCGAGCCGCCCTCGGACGTCGCCTCGATGGCGTTGCGCACGAGGTTGATGAGCACCTGCTGGATCTTCTCGCGGTCGACCAGGACCGGTGGCAGCGGGTCGCTCACCCCTTCCGCGAGCGACAGGCCCTTCTGCGCCGCCACCGGGACCAGGAGGACCAGGACCTCGCGGACGATCTCCAGGAGGTTGTGCTCCTTGAGCCGCACCCGGTCGATCGACGAAAGCGACAGGAACTCGGCCACGAGCGCATCCAGGCGATCGATCTCGCGGCGCGCGGCCTCGACCAGGGCGGTGAGCTCGGGATCGGGAACCTGTCCCGATCGGGCCACCCGCCGCGACAGGAGGACGAGCTGCAGGCTGATGGAGTTCAGCGGGTTGCGCACCTCGTGCGCCAGGCTCGAGGCGAGCGTGCCGACCGCCGCCATCCGCTCCGCTTTCATCATGCCGTACTGGGCCTGCTGCAGGCTCAGGATCGCCTCCTTCGCCTCGCGGTAGAGACGGGCGTTCTCGATCGCCACGGCGGCCTGCTTTCCCAGGGCGTCCGCCAGGTCCACCTCCTCCTTCGTCCAGACGGAGGGGGACGATCGGTCGGCCTGGAGAAGTCCTTCGAGCCGGTCGTGGGACAGAAGCGGAACAAGAATGGCGGAGCCGATCTGCCAGCGCCGCGCCAGCTCGGCGTTGCTGGCGGGATCCGTTCCGGCGTCGGAGATGACCAGCGGGCGCCTGCGGCGCAGCACCTCGGGCATGGCCAAAGATCCCAGCGCCTCGAGATCGGCCGTACCGCCCTGGGCGAGCCCTTCCATGGGCGGGCCGGAGAGATAGGCAAATCGGAGAGGACCGTCGCCGTTTCCCAGGAAGATGGCGCAGCGGCTCGCATCCAGGAGCTGGCGGGTGTACTCGCCGACCGCGGCCAGGACGCGATCGAGGTCCAGGCTGCCGCCGATCGAGCCTGCGAGATCGGTCAGAGCCCGCGCCTCGGCGTTGCGGTGCAGCTCCGCCCGGGAGGTGCGGGCCTTGTCGACCGCCAGGCAGAGCTGGTTGCCCACGATCTCCAGGAAGTGGAGCTCCTCGGGCGTGAAGATCTGTCCCGGACGGTTGGCGATGTTCATCACTCCCAGGATCCCGCGCTCGAACTTGAGCGGGATGCATGCGTGGGTCATTGGCTCGCTGCCGCGCACCAGCTCCGGGAGGCGGGGACACTCCAGGGTGTTGCGCGCCATCCGCAGCCTGCCCGTGGCGAAAACGTCCTGGCACAGGCAGGTGCCGATGCCGCTCGTGCGGGAACGCTCCACAAATTCGTCGGAGATGCCGCGGCAGGCCGCGAGCTCCAGCCGTCCGTGCGACTCGTGTCCCCAGAAAATCCAGCCCGAGACGAGCCCCAGCCGCTCGAGGACGAGATCGAGCGCCGCCTGCAGCATGTCCTCCTCGCCTTCCAGGTTGTGCAGCCTGGCCGCCATCTCCCCGAGGGCTTCGAGCTCCACGTTGCGCTGGGCCAGCACCTCCCCCTGCCGCCGGAACTCGTCGATGAGACGCGCGGCCCGGAGCGAAGCGGCGAGGGTGCGCGCGGCCGAGCGTGCGAAATCCCGGGCCGGCCCTCCCCACCGGGCGGGGCGGTCCAGCACCAGGGCGCCGACGGGACCGGTGTCTCCCGGCAAAAGGATCGACACCTGCGCCGGCGATCCCCGGGCCGCCTTGACCTCGCGGACACCCATCTTGGAGTTCACGATCTGCTTCCAGTGAGCTACGGGGTCGGTGACCGGGCTCTGCCCCCACGAAGCGACCGCCGCGGCAGGCGTGTCGGGGCCGGTCGGCATCAGGAGCATTCCGCCCCTGGCGCCCAGGGCGGCCGCGACCAGGGCCAGCCCCTCCTGACTGATCTCCATCTCGCCCGCGGGAGGCGCCGTGAGGCGCACCAGCTCCTCGATGTGACCGAGACCTTCGGCGGCGTCGAACCGGGACCGGAGCATGGCTCAAGATTAGGTGGAACCCGCACACAGGTCAATCGGCGCTCCGCCTCGAGAGGCCGTCAGGCGGCCGCGATCGCCGGGCGGACGACCTCGACGTTGCAGGGGGCGTGCGTCACCAGCGCGTGCGAGACGCTCCCCAGGAACAGCCTGCCGATGGCCCCCTTGCCGTGTGATCCCACGATCACCAGGTCCGCCCCCCACTCCCGAATGGCCTCCAGAAGGGCTCGCTTGACGTCCCCCTCCCGCAGTTCGTAGGTCGCCTGGATCCCGGGTCGTGTTCGGAGCTTTTCGACCACCGCCTGCACGCCCTTGTAGGCGTTCTCGCGCATGGCCTGGCGGACCTTTTCGCTGAGCGGGGGATAGACCTCGATGCCGTTGGCCAGGGGATAGAACAGCGGGATTTCGAGCACCGTCACGACTCGAACCTCCGTCGGGTCCGGCCACGGCTGTTTCGAGACAAGATCAACGGCCGCATCGGCCGCGGGCGATCCGTCGTACGCGACAAGAATTCTCATGGCGGGCTCCTTCATAGCTCGATGGATTGCACCTCGCGTGCCAACGAGGCCTGAGAAACGAAAAGGGCGGGCAGGCCCCCTCAGGGAACCCACCCGCCCTCTCCGGGCGGAGCGGCTCGGGCCCCGCCCGGCCAGGATCTGTCTAGAAGTTAAACATCAGCTCGGCGACGGCTTTCTTGTCTTTCTGGTCTCCGGTCCCCGATTGCTGGGTGACGGACTGCAGCTCGACCGCCCACCTCGCGTGCCAGTCGGCGACCGGCAATACGAGGCCGACCGTGAGCTGCTTGCGGCTGTTGTCCGAGACGTCGGTGTTCGGGTCGGTGAAGTCGTAACGGCCGAGGAGGGTCAGGTCCTTCATCTTGTTGAAATACTGCTCCACCTCGACCCAGTAGCCGCTGCCCTTGACCGAGTCGACGGTGGTGACGGGGACGTCGTAATCGTCCGTGGCCTTGACGTAGCCACCCTGAACCTCGAACCCATTCTTGAAGACCTGCGCCGCAGTCACGCCGATACGCTTCATGGTCACGATGTTGGGGGCCGCAGTGCTGTTCAGATCGTCCTGAATGCCGCGATATCCGAATGCCGTCAGGCCCGAGGCGGTCTGGCCCCACATCAACTCGTAGGCCAGGACAGCGTCCTTGGCCATGTTCTCGTCCGCCTGATCAGTTGTCTTGCCAGGGTTCGTGTTCGTCAGGCTGTTGCTGCCGTTCAGAACCTGTCCGATGACCCGCCAGTTCTTGTGGACATAGGTTCCCTCCAAGCCGACTTGGTCCTGGTTCAGCGCGAAGCCGTTGCCCGACACCAGCGCGCGCGACACAGCGCTCGGCGTGCTGATCCCGGTCGGTCGGTCCAATCCGCCGAAGCCGACGCGCGTGAGGGTGTGGAACTGTCCGAGGCGGAAGGTCCAGAAGGAGTCGGGCTTGCCACGGATGCCGCCGATCGCGACCACGGCCTCGATGATCTCTTCGTCTCCCGGGCGCTCCAGCTCGACGAAGCCCGAGAAATTCTTCGCGACGGGCCCGGCATAGAACAGGGTCGCGTCATTGAGCTTGAACGAGGACGTGACGGTGCCCGCTCCCTCGTTCGAATCGTACTCGTAGCGGCCGCGAATCCGCATCGCCACGTAGTTCTTGAGGTTTTTCCAGTCCGCGTCCTTGTTGAACTCCTCGGGCAGGCGGAACTGCGCGCGACGGAATTTCTGCCCGTAGGCGTTCAGCCTTGGAGGGGCCGGGTAATGACAGGTGGAACAGGGGACGTCGTACCTGCGGCTCCACGCCGGGATCGCCGAAGCCGTGGATGGGAACAGCGCAAACAGCAACGAGGCGAAGACGAACAACATTGCGACATGCACGAGGCGGACACCAGCGGACCTTCTCATCATGCGTCCCTCCATGCGGGAAAAGGTTGAAGTGCCGGGCAACCGACCGTGCGGACGGTTCAAAGAGCCGCTTCCAAGAGAGCAAGACACGTACCACGGTTCGCGAGCCGATACGGACCGTTGACTTGCTGCATCCTAGCGCAATTTCTGCAGCGCGCTCTAGTCCATGCTGTCCGTCCGCGAAAATACTTCGCGCTTTTGTCGGACGGAATACCCATTGGCGACGCGCTCTCCGTGGGTGTATGATGAAAACAGCCACCTGAGCGGCTTTGGAGAATGCCATGAAGCGGAAGCTGCCTCTCATCGTCACCGCCGTCGTCTCGTCCCTCGCTGTCGTGCTTGTCGCCGCGCTTTCGGTCCTGCTGCCCGTGCGCGCCTCCGCGGCCGCCGAGTCGAAGTCGAAGATCGTGAGCGTCGATTACATCCTTGCCCTGATGGATGCGGGGATCGGTCAGAAGGAAATCGTCCAGCGGATCGAAGAGAAGAACCTGGCCTTCCGCCTCGCTCCCGGCGACATCGATCGTCTGCGCGAAGCGGGAGCGGGAAAGCACCTGATCGAGGTGGTGATCGGTGAAGCATCCCCCGACGCCACCACCGGGCCGCAGGATCAAGGAGGCGCGGACGCGAGCCGGTGGGCTCGCCCGAGCCGTCTCGGGGTCGAACAGAAGGGAAAACCCGCAGGCGACGCTCCGCAGCCCGAGGCCAGTCCGGCACCCTCGGCCTCCTCACCCACGGATGACGAGGCGGAGTACAACGGCCAAGGGATCGATGAAGTACCTTACGGCGGATACAGTGCCTATCCGGGATACGACTATTGGTCGGGGTATTACGGCTTCGTCTACTCCTACGGCTATCCGTATCCTTATTACTATTACCCGCGTTACTACTACCCGTACCGGTCCTACTATTTCTCCGCGCCCTACTACACGTATCCCCACCACTCCTTCAGGACCGTTCCGCGGGGCGGCGGGTCATGGCGCGGCGTTCCGCACGGCGGCGGTGGAGGACGGCCCCGCTCGACACCCAGAGGCGGAGGCAGTCCGCGTTCTTCGCCGCGCGGATCTCACCATCACTGATCCAATCCACCGGCCGGCTGGTATAGAATCATCGTTCTCGGGGCGTAGCGCAGCCTGGTAGCGCATCTGCTTTGGGAGCAGAGGGTCGGTGGTTCGAATCCACTCGCCCCGACCACAGCCGGGCTCGAGAGCGAAGTCTCGGGCCCCTGGACGAGGTCAGACGAACGCGCCTGTAGCTCAGTGGATCAGAGCACCAGCCTCCGGAGCTGGGAGTCGGAGGTTCGAATCCTCTCAGGCGCGCCATCTATCCACAAGCCCCCGGCGCCCGGGATTGGGCGCCGGGGTCGCCGCGTTCCCGCGAGTCGCGGAATCGAGAGCAGGCATGCAGAATGAAACGGCAGGTGGGGGACCGGCGCGCCCGGCCGGCCTGTGGCTCCAGGTCGTCGCGCTGTTCCTCGTGGCATTCGTTCCGATTGCGTGGCTGATCGGGCGGCGGACCGTCCCGGCGCCGGCGCCGGCGCCGCTGGTCCTCAACCCGTCCGAGCCGATCGTCGCCCTGCAGCAGAGCGCCGAGGGCCTGCGGGCGGGTCCGTCGCCGACACGGCTGCCGCCGCCGACGGCCGCGGGGAGAGTGTACCGGCTGGAGCTCGCGCCGGGTGGTGGTGACCCGGCGGCGCACCCGCCTTACCAGTTGAAGCTCGACGCGCCGGGCGGGAAGGAGCTGTGGCAGGGATCGTGGACCGGCCCGGCGGAGACGAAGATCCAGGTCGTCCTCCCGGCCGAGGGGCTGAGACCCGGACCGCACACGCTCGTGACCGTCGATTCCACCGGCCGGCTGCGGAGCTTCCCCTTCCAGGTGCCCTAGTCGGCGCATCGCGCCGCTATGGTAAGATGTGCCGCTCCGTCAGTCTTCGAGGTGGCGGTCGACGGGCGCGGCCGGTTGGATCGACGCGCCTGTAGCTCAGGGGACAGAGCAACGGCCTTCTAAGCCGTGGGTCAGGGGTTCGAATCCCCTCAGGCGCACCATCCGTCCCCCTTGCCAAGTCCCCGGGATGCGCGGTCGCGACAAGATGCGGTGAGTGTAGCTCAGGTGGTAGAGCCCCGGGTTGTGGCCCCGGTTGTCGTGGGTTCGAGTCCCATCACT
>JBGPED010000084.1:0-11453 GCA_041482595.1 Acidobacteriota bacterium | reverse complement strand
TGTTCCTCGGGCGCGTCGACATGCGCTCGATGCTCACCTCCGCCGGTCTGGAGAATCTCCGAATCCTCACCGCGGGAGCGCTGCCGCCGAACCCCTCCGAGCTCCTGGCCTCGCCCCTGTTCTCCGATTTCATCGTCGAGGTGGCCTCGAGGTTCGACGTCATCCTCATCGACTCGCCGCCGATTCTCCCCGTGACCGACGCGGTGATCCTGTCGACGCGGGTGGACGGCGTGATCCTGGTGTACCAGCTCGGGCGCATCGGCCGCGCCGTCCTGAAGAGGGCCAAGACGCATCTCGACAACGTGCACGCCGCCATCCGGGGGATCGTCCTGAACGACGTCAAGGCGGAAGTCAGCACCTACACGGCCGAGATGCAGTACATCTACCAGCGCTACGACAAGCAGCCGCACGACGGCGTGGTCACGGCGCCGCGCCAGGCTCCCACCGCCCGCGCCGAGGCCAAGGCGGCCGGCGGCGAACGGTAGGAGCGTGTCCGCCGCACCCTCCTCCTTCGGCGCCCTCCCGGCCCGGAAGGCCGTGCTCCTCGCAGGTCTCCTGGGGTCGCTTCTCCTCCTGTCGCTCTGGGTCACCCGCGCCCCGCTCGAGGTCCCGGTGGTGGCGACGGTCGCCGCCGTGCTGTTCCTGGCGACGCTCCTGCACGCGGAGGCCGGGCTGGTCATCCTCATCGCCTCGATGCTCCTGTCGCCGGAGATCCCCCTGGGCGGCGCCGGGGGCGGCGGCCTGGAAGGGAGCCGCTCGGTGATCCTCAGGACCGAGGACCTGGTCCTCCTCCTGGTGGGCTTCGCGTGGATGGCGCGCATGGCGATCCACAAGGACCTCGGGGCCATCAGGCGAACGCGCCTGAACGTCTGCATCTTCGCCTTCTCGGCCTGCTGCCTGCTCTCGACGCTCATCGGGATCGAGACCGGGCGCGTGCGACCTCTCCTGGGCCTGTGCTTCGTGGCGAAGTACGTCGAGTACTTCATCATCTTTTTCATCACCGTCAATTACGTCCGCACGGGCGCGCAGCTCCGCCGGCTGCTCCTGGCCGTTCTCGTCACCGCGGCGCTGATCGCCGCCTACGCCTGGTGGCAGATCCCCTCGGGCGTCCGCCCCTCGGCGCCCTTCGAAGGGCCCGAAGGAGAGCCCAACACACTCGGCGGCTACCTGGTCCTGGTCTTCAGCGTCGCCTGCGCCCTGGCCCTGACGCTGCCGGGGGAGATGCGCCGGCTCAGGCGCGGCTCGGCCCTGCTCTCCTTGTTCGTGGTCCCGCCTCTTCTGGCGACCCTGTCGCGCAGCTCCTGGATCGCGCTGTCGGCGTCGCTCTTCACCCTGGTCTACTTGAGCCCCCAGAGACGCACTCTCATCGGTGCTGTCATCCTCGCCTCGACCCTCCTGTTCTTCGTGCATCCAAAGAGCGTCGAGGAGCGTGTCCTGTACACCTTCCAGGGCGAAGACCAGTCGGCTCAGATCGGACGACTGAAGCTCGACCCCTCCTCATCGGCGCGTCTGTCGTCCTGGGGTGACGCCCTGCGTGGCTTCGTGCAGCACCCGGTAGCGGGGTGGGGCATCACCGGCTACGGATTTCTCGACGCGCAGTATTTCCGCATCCTGGTGGAGCTGGGGGCCCTGGGCTTTCTGGCCTTCTTTCTTCTTATGGGTTCGGCCGCCACGAGCTTCCACCGCGCCTTCATGACTCTCCCCGATCCCCTGCACCGTGCCCTAGGACTGGGGATGACCGCCGGCCTCGCGGGGCTCCTGGGGCATTCGGTCGGGACGAACACATTCATGCTGATCCGGATCATGGAGCCGTTCTGGCTCCTGACGGGCCTGGTCGTCGCCTCGCTGTCTTTTCCGCCGGAGGCCCCGTGACCACGCCGCGCCTCCCGGACCCGGGGCACCGGCCGCCGGTCTCCAGCGAGCGACGTGCGGCGGCGCCCGGGGTCGCCTGGGGCGGCGTGGAATCCCTGACGTCGGCCCTGGTCGGTCTCGTCCTCACGCCGCTCGTCGTGAAGACCTGCGGTCTCGAGGGCCTCGGAATGTGGGCCGCCTCCTGGTCGCTGGCGCACACCACGAACCTTCTCGATCTCGGTGTCGGCTCCTCCTATACGCGGTTCACCTCGCAGGCGATTGCCCTGTCCGACGTGGCGAAGCTCAACCGGACACTGTCCGCGGGGACCGGATTCCACCTCGCGATAGGGGCCGTGGTCGCCTGCCTGGCGGTGCTTTTGGGCCCGGCCGCGCTCGGCATCGTCGCGCCGGCCGGTCCTCTCGCCCCCCACGCGGGCACCGTCTTCGGCTGCACGCTCGGGACCGTTCTCCTGCGCACGGCCCTGTCGGCCTACCGGGGGGTGGTGGCGGGAGCGCAGAGAATCGACGCCCTGGGCCGCATCGGGGCCGCCGCCTCGCTCCTGGAGGGCATGGGCGCGGCCGGGGCGCTCGTCTCGGGCTGGAGCCTCTCCGGCATGGCAATCAATTCCCTCCTCGTGGGCACGGGCGCGTCGCTCGTCGAGGCGCGCCTGGCGCACCGCCTGGTTCCCGGCCTGCGGGTCGTGCCGTTCCGCTCCGGGCGCGAGGAGTGGCGCGATCTTCTTTCATTCGGACTCAGGCTTCAGATCGTTCGTGCCTCGGAGATTCTCGCGGCGCATGCGCCGCGGCTGGCCCTGGCGGCGGGGGCCGGCCTGGCGCCGGCCGGGCTGTATGACCTGGGCGCGCGGGTCGCGGGCGTCCTGCAGATCGCCGCCCTGCCTCTTCCGGTCATCCAGCCGCTCGCCGGCCGCATGGCGGCGCGCGGGGAGAAGGAACGATTGCGTGCGCTCGTGGAGCGCGCCACCCGCTACGTCGCCCTTCTGGCGATTCCCTGCGCCTCGCTGGTGCTTCTCGATGCGGGGGCGATTCTCAAGGCCTGGACGGGGCAGAACGTGCCACCGGTCGCGGCGTCGACGGCCCGCCTGCTCGCCCTGGCGCTCCTGTGCGGTTTCGTCGCGTCACCGCTGCGCCTGGTCCTCCGCGGCTGCGGCCGGCCGGGGCTCGAGGCGCTGGCGGCGCTCACGGGCTCCCTGCTCACCGTTGGACTGGCAATCGCCCTGGCCCCACTCTGGGGGGCCAAGGGGGTGGCGGCTGCCGTCCTGTGCGGCGCGGTCCTGGCGGCGGGGATCCTGGCGATCGGGGCCCATGGAGCGGCCCCGGGTCTCGCGGGGACCGCCTTCCGAAACGTGCCGGGACCGCTGCTCGCCTCCAGCACGGGTCTCGGCGCGGCGGCCTTGATGCGTTCGCTCGTGGGCGACCAGGACCTCGGCACGGCGACGCGGCTCGAGGCGTTTCTCCGGCTTCTCCCGGAAGGCCTTCTGCTCTGCGGCGTGACGATCCTCGTCGCGTTCCTGGCCGGCGCGCTCCTGCGGCACGACGTGGAGGACCTCGCCGCCGCACTCCTTCCCGGGCGCCTGCGGGCCGAAGCAGACCCGGCGGGGGCCCTGGGGCCCAGGGGGCGCACATGAAAATCGTCCTGTCGGGCGCCCTGAATCCCCGCTTCGAGGCGCTTCCCGAGTACCTGGCGGCGGCCCTCCAGGGCCTGGGGCACGGGGTCGTCCTGTTCGATCACCGCGCCTTCCTCCTGCCGGGCCGGTTGCGCGCCCGGATCCCGCTCCTGGACCGGCTGGACCGCAGCCACCTCAATGCGCGTCTTCTCCGGCTCGTCCGGCGGGAGCGCCCCGACCTTGCGATCGTGAACCAGGGAATGGTCCTGGAAGGCCGCACCACCGAGGCGATCCGCGCCGAAGGGACGCGCTGCGTCAACTGGTTCTCCGACTTCCCGGCCGAGTTCATGAAAGGACTCGCGGTCGCCTCGTGCTACGACGCCTTCTTCCTCGGCTCGTCCTATGCCGCGAGGCGCCACCGCGAAGCCGGACATCGCAACGCGGCGTGGCTGCCGTTCGGCTGCGACCCTCGGTCGCATCGACCCGAGGAGCCGGGCGATCGCGTCGGCTCTCCCCCGCGATCGCGCGGGTCGTCCGGCGCTGTGAGCCCCCCGGTCGTCTTCGTCGGATCGCACTATCCGGAGCGCCAGATCCTGCTCCGCTTCCTGCGCGGACTGCCGGTGGGCGTCTGGGGACCGGGGTGGGAGCGCGCCGCGGACGATCCCCACGTGGCACCGATGATCCGGGGAGGCGCCCTCCGGCCGGCCGCGTGGCGGCTGCTGTATGCGCGCTGCCGCGTGGCGGTGAACATCCACTATGGATCGTTCGGGCCGGAGGATGTCTCGGGCGATCTCGCCAATACGCGCGTGTTCGAGATCCTCGCCTGCGGCGCCTACCAGGTCGTCGATCGCCAGAGGGACGTCCTGCGGCTGTTCACCGAAGGGGAGCACCTGGCGGCGTTCTCGTCGGGCGAAGAACTGCGGGCGCGTGTGGAGCAAGCGCTGCGCGACGACCACCTGCGCGAGAGCGTCGCGCGGCGCGGGCGCGCCGAGGTCCTTGCGCGGCACACCTACGAGCACCGGGCCCGCCGGCTCCTCGATCCGAAAGCGACGGCCGACGACGCGGATAGTGCGGCCGGCGACCCGGCCGTGAGGAGCGCGCCGGAGCGAGTCGCGGAGGCGGGAGAGTCCCGTTTCGGGGTCGGCGGGGGGACGCGATGAGGCCGCTCCGGGTCGTCCACCTCGTTGAGGCGCTCGGCACCGGCGGGCTGGAGCACGTCGTCGCCTCGCTGGCGCGGTACGCGCGCGGGCGCGGATTCGAGGTCGAGGTCCTGTGCGCGGTCCGCGCCGGGCGCGTGGCCGCCGAGATCGAGGCAGCGGACGTGCGGGTGCGGATCCTGGGCGCCACCGGCTACAGGCCCCGGGACATCCTGAGGGCGGCCCGGGCTCTCCGGGAGATCGGGCCCGACATCGTCCATTCGCACGGTCATTTCGCGGGGGTCCTGGGACGCGCCGCGGCATGGTGGGCCGGGGTTCCGATCGCCGTGCACCACATGCACACCATCGACACCACGCTGCACGGGAGGCACCGGCGCCTGGAGCGCCTGCTGGCCGGCGTCACCTGGCGCGTCCTGTGCTGCTCGCGGGCCGTTGCCGCGCACGCCGGGGACGATCTCGGTGTCCCGGAATCGCTCCTTCTGATCGTCCCGAACGGCATCGATCCGGCTCCCGCTTCGAGCGCCGACACGGCCCTGGCGGAAATCGGGCGCCCCGCCCCCCCGATCGTCGGGTGCCTCGGCTCCCTCACCCCGCACAAGGGCCAGGCGGTGCTGCTGCGCTCGCTCGAGCACCTCCCGCCGGACCGACCGTTGCCGACGATCGTGTTCATCGGCGACGGTCCCGAGCGCTCCGCCCTGGAGTCGCTCGCGGCGGCCCTCCGGCGCCGGGCGCGGGTCCTGTTCCTGGGCGAGCGGCACGACGCGCGTTCTCTTCTGCCGGCCTTCGACCTGCTCGTCGTGCCGTCCGTCGCCCGGGAGGGATTCGGGCTGGCGGCGATCGAGGCGATGGACGCGGGGATTCCGGTGGTCGCGAGCCGTGTCGGCGGCCTGCCCGAGGTCGTGGAGGACGGCAGGACCGGTATCCTCGTCCCTCCCGGAGACCCTGCGGCCCTGGCCGACGCCGTGACACGGCTGCTCGACCGGCCGGAGACCAGACGCTCCCTCGGCGCCGAGGGACACCGGCGGGTGGAGAGACGCTTCCGCGCCGCGGCGATGGCGCGACGCGTCGAGGACCTGTACGAGGAGGCGATTCATGCACGCCGCGCCGCCTGAGTCGAGAGTGGCCTTCCTGAGCGAGCGCTCCGACCTGTTCGGTGGAGGCCAGTTGAGCCTGTGTGAGCTGGCGGGCGCTCTGCTCGGCACCTCCGTCCGCCCGCTGGTGGTGGTCCCCGGTCCCGGCCCCCTGTCCGAGGCGCTCCATCGCTCGGGGGTGGAGTGGACCTCGATCGTCCTTCCCGCTCTCGCCAGCGGCGCGGGCTGGGGGGCGATCGCGACGCTCGTCCGGCTGCGGCGCCTCGTCGTCGGGCGGAACATCGACCTCCTGCACAGCGACTCGCCCCGCACGGCGCTGTACGCGGGATGCGCGGCGCGGCTGTCGGGCCGGCGGCACGTCTTCCACGTGCGCGCTTCGCGCCCGTCGTCCGTCTTCGCCGATCGTGTCCTGGTCGGGCTGAGCGATCGGATCATCGCGGTGTCGCGAGCCGCCGCCGCGCGCAGCGCCCCCGTGCGCGATTCGCGCAGGACGCGGGTCGTGCCGACCGGCCTGCCCCCCATCGACTTCCTGCCGCGCCCCCAGGCGCGGATCCGTCTCGACCTGCCGCAGGACGCCTTCATCTGCGGCGTGGTCGGGCGCGTCGAGGAGGACAAGGGGCGCGACGAGGCCCTGGCCGCGTTCGCGGCCGTGCGCCGGGCCGTGCCCGGGGCGCTCCTGGTATTTCTCGGCCCCGTCGATCCCGGCGACCCCTGGACGCACACGCTGTCGCTGCGCGCCACCGCCACCGGCATGTCCGGCGCGGTGCGTCTCGCCGGCGCCCGCCCCGATGGGGCGAGCCTCCTGAAGGCGTTTGACCTGCTCCTCCATCCCTCGCGCCACGAGGCGCTGCCGCGCGTCGTCATCGAGGCCCAGTTCGCCTCGGTGCCGGTCGTGGCCGCCGCGGTCGGCGGCGTGCCGGAGATCATCGAGTCCGCGCGGAGCGGTCTCCTCGTCCCACCGCGCGATCCGGAGTCCCTCGGCAGGGCGGCCGCGATCCTTGCGCGCGACCCGGAAGCCCGCCGGCGGCTGGCGGAGGGGGGGCTTTCGCGCGCGCGCGAGATCTTCGGCATCGACAGGATGGTGGCCGAGATCCTGGCGGTCTACGACGAGATCCTTCCGGCATCCCCGGCGGCCCGAGTGCCGGGCTCGTCCCGCGACGGAAGCAGGGGGCACAGCAGGGAGGCGACTCCATGAACGAACTCGACGGGCGGGCCAGCGGTGTTCCCCGCCCCGGTTCCGATGGACCGGACGCTTCTCCCGGACGGGCACCAGCCCGCCGCCCGTGCCCCTGCTGCGGTGGCCTCGAGGCCAGGACGTTCGATCGGTCCTCCCAGGGCGCGGACGAGGAGGGCGTGACCGTTCGCTGCTCCGCCTGTTCGCTCGTGTTCGTCGACCCGGTGCCGCGTTGTGCCGTGGCCCACTCCGCGTACGGTGCTGCGTATTACGAACCCTGGCAGGAGCGGCGGGAGGAACGGGCCCGGATCCGCATGTGGCGCCGGCGTCTCGGTCTCCTCGAGGCGCGCCTGGGAAGGGGCGCTCTCCTGGACGTGGGGTGCGGCGACGGTCTGTTCCTGAAAGTGGCCCGCGACGCCGGCTGGAGCGTGGAAGGGATCGAGTTCTCACCCGAAGGAGCCCGCCGCTCCTCACACCGTCTCGGTCGCCCCGTGGCGGTCGGTGATCTGTCGGCCGTGTCCGGACTGAGGGGGCCGTTCGATGTCGTGACTCTCTGGCACGTCCTGGAGCACCTCGTGTCACCCTCGAGCCTGCTGGACGCGGCGCGCCTTCGCCTGCGTCCGGGCGGTCTCCTGGTCGCGGCGGTGCCGAACCTCGACAACCTGCCGATGCGCGCCGCCTACCGCCTGGCGCGCGGGCGGCCCCTGCCCCTCTATGAAGAGGGCGCCCGGGAGCCTCACCTCAGTCACTTCAGCCCGGCCACGCTGCGCGACCTCCTCGGACGACGGGGGTTCGAGGCGATCGAGATGCGCGCCGACCTGTGCGCGCTCACCCCGGCGAAGCGGGTGATCGACGCGGTCGCGTTCTGCCTCTCACCGCTCTGCGGCCGCCTGCTGACCGACGCCATGGTCGCGTTCGCGCGGAGACCGCGATGAACGATGCTCGCGGGCAGGTGCATCTTCAGATCGTCCGTCCTCCGGACCGCATGGTTCTCGACCGGTTGCGGCGGGCGGCGCGCTCGATCCTCCTCGCGCTGCGCACCCCCGTCCTGCATCTGCTCGGGCTCTTCCGTCACCGGGAACGGCGTCCCCCCGCCCCCTCGCGCGTCACCCGACTCCTGGTTCTGCGCGCCGACCGCATCGGCGACATGGCGCTGACCACACCGGCCCTCGCGGATCTGAGAGGCTACTTCCGCAAAGCGGAGATCACCGTCCTGGCGCCCCCCGCACCGCTCGAGCTGCTGCGCCAGCACCCGGCCGTGGACCACCTGGTCCCGCTGGCCGGATCGCGGCTTCCGGAGGAGCTGGTCGGACGGTTCGATCTGGTGATCGACTTCACGCCGGACGAGGACATGCGCGGGGCGCTCCTGGCGCGCGCGACCCGCGCGCGGCTGCGCGCCGGATTCCGGGCGGCGGGGCGACAGGCCTGCTTCAGCCTGCGCGGTCCCCGCGCCGACGGACGCCGGCACATCGTCGATCTCAACCGCGGGCTCCTCGATTCGCTCGGTGTTCCGGCGAAGGCGCTCCGGCCCGCCCTCTACGTCTCGGCGGAGGAGCGCGGGGCGGCGCAGGCCCGCCTGTCCGCTCTCGGCGCGGCCGCGCCCCGCGTGGCCGTTCACCCCGGAGGCTTCTACCCCAGCCAGCGCTGGTCTCCGGAGAGCTTCGCCGCGATCATCACCGCGCTGACCGAGAGGACCGGCGCGGCCTGCATCGTGCTGGCCGGCCCCAGCGAGCAGGTCCTGGCGGATCGAATCGCCGCCGCGACGCCGGACGCTCTCGTGACGGGAGGCGTCACCGTCCGCGAGATGATGGCCCTCATCTCGGCATGCGACCTGTTCGTCGGGAACAACTCGGGGCCGCTGCACATCGCCGCCGCCCTGGGGGTGCCCACGGTGTCCGTCATGGGGCCGAGCGATCCGCTGCGTTTCGCGCCGCGGGGGCCGGCCGACCGGGTGGTGCGCAGGGAGCTCCCCTGCTCCCCCTGCCAGCGGGCCCGCTGCTGGCACCATACCTGCCTGCGCGCGATCGAGCCGGACGAAGTCTGCCGGCAGGCGGAGGCGGCGCTCCAGCTCCGCCTGCCGCGGGAGGTGGTGCTTTGAACTCCCCGGCGCGCCGCGCCCTCGCGCAGCCGATGCCGGCCGGACGCGCCGTGCGTGAGCCCATCGCCGAAGAGCGCCGCCCGCCCGTCCACGGCGCCTTCCCGGTCCTTTCCATCCTGCATGTGATCACCCGTCTCGATCGCGGCGGTTCCTCCGACTGCACCCTGCTCCAGGCGATCGGTGCTGTGCGGCGGGGCCATCGCGTCACGCTCGCCTGCGGACCATCGCGCCAGCCGAGCCCGCTCCTCCTCGAGGCGCGGCGCGTGGCCGGCATCGAGATCGTCGATGTCCCGGATCTGCGCCGCGACCTGTCTCCCCTGCACGACGTCCGGGCGCTGCTCTTCCTCCTCAGGCTCCTGCGCGCCCGGCGCTTCGATGTCGTCCACACTCACACGTCGAAAGCGGGTGCTTTGGGCCGCCTCGCCGCCGCCCTGTCGTCGCGTGTCCCGGTCGTCCACCAGCCCCACGGTCACCTGTTCTACGGCTATCACGGCCCGATAGGCAGCCGGCTGGTGATTCTCGCCGAGAGGATGCTCGCGCGCCTGGCACGGCGGCAGATCGTCCTCTCCTGGCGCGGTGCCGAGGAGCACCTGGCGAGGGGCATCGGTCGCCCCGGCCAGTTCACGGTGGTGCGTTCGGGGATCGACCTGCGGCCGTTCCGGATGTCGGCGGGGAGACGCGCCGCCTGCCGCGAGCGTCTCGGCCTGCGTGACGACGAATTCGCGGTCGGGACGCTCTGCCGTCTCGATCCGATCAAGGGGGTGGGAGAGCTGCTGCGGGGCTTCCTGCTCGCATCGTCCTCGCGGCCGCGTCTGCGGCTGTTCCTCGCGGGCGACGGTCCGCTGAGGGACGACCTGCTCGAGGCCGCGCGGCGTGCCGGTGCGTCGGCGCGGATCACTCTGACCGGATCCTGGGTGGCGGCGCCCGATTTCCTGCCGGCGCTGGACCTGTTCGCGCTGGTGTCGCGCAACGAGGGAATGGGTCGCGCCCTGGTGGAGGCGATGGCGACCGGTCTGCCGGTCGTGGCGACCAACGTCGGCGGCATGCCGGAGGTGCTGGAGGAGGGTCGCGCGGGTCTCCTGGTCCCACCCGGTGATGAGGAAGCGATCGCCCGGGCCATCGCGCGGCTGATGGACGATGGCCCGCTGCGCGACAGCCTGTCGCGCCGCGCGCGATCCCGCGCCCTGGTCTTCGGCGCCGGGCGGATGGGTCATGCACTGATGCGGGTCTACCGCGAGGTGCTGCGGTGACCGGCCGCATCGACGCCACCGTTCGGCGCTCGATCCGGGCCGCGGCGATCGCCTGCCTCCTGGGGCCGCTTCCATGTGCACCCTTCGCCGCGAACCTGTCCGCGGCCGCCGGTGCGCCCGACGTGACGGAGATGGTCACCGTGATCCACCTGCACACGAGCCTTTCCGACGGCGCCGCGGTGCCCGTCGACCTGGCGCGGGCGGCGCGGGCGGCGGGCGTGGACGCTCTCGTGATCACCGATCACTACCTCGAGAAGGTGACCTACGCGCCCTGGCCGATAGGCAATGTCATCGGGCTGTCCCTGTCGCGCCCCTCGGTCCTCTCGGGCGGTCTCGACCGGTACTTCGAGACTCTTTCCGCCGCGGAGAGGGAGGTGCCGGGGGTGCTGCTCCTGCCGGGACTGGAGGTGAGCCCCTACGCACGCTGGACGGGGTCCCTCCTCAGGCGCACTCTGGCGCTCGAAGGCTGGCACCGGCACGTCCTGGTGATCGGCATCGAAGATCCCCGGGCGCTCCGGGATCTGCCGGTGGCGGCCAACCGCAGGGGCGGGCGGTACGGCCCCTGGTCGCTGCTCTTCGTCCTGCCGGCCGCAGCGCTCGTCTGGTCGACGGCACGCCTCGCGAGGCCCGGCTATCGCGAGACCCGCATCGGAAAATTCGTGCTGCGGCGGAGGCGGGCGCCGATCGTCCAGGGGCTCGTCGGCGCGGCCTCGCTCGCGGTGCTCGTCGCCGGCTTCCCCTTCCGGATCGAGAGGTGGAGCGCGGTCGGCGGGGACCCCGGCGACGCCCCGTTCCGCTGTCTCGAGGAGCGCGTGCGCTCGCTGGGCGGGGTGACCTCCTGGGCGCACCCGGAGGCGGCCGCCGACAAGGAGGACCTGGGCGTCCGCATCGCCACGTCCCCCTACCCCGAGATGGTCGTCCGCACCGACGCCGACGCGTTCGGGGCCCTTCCGGAAGGCGTCAAGACGCTCCTGCCGCCGGGCGGCCTCTGGGACCGGGCGCTCGTCGACCACCTGGAGGGAAAGCGCCTGAGCGCCCCGTTCGCCCTCGCCGAGATCGACGAGCATCGGGCCACGCAGGACATCGATCTGCGCATCCTGCAGACCGTGTGCTCCGTCCGCGAGCGCACCCACGCGGGGGTCGTCGAAGCCCTGCGCGCGGGCCGCTGCTACGCGCGCTGGACTCCGGATAATCGCCCGCCGCTGCG
>JBGPED010000083.1:0-11725 GCA_041482595.1 Acidobacteriota bacterium | reverse complement strand
CGGCGCGACCTCCTCGATGACGAGTCCCAGGTGCGCGCCGACGCGGTGTATGAGCTGTCGTTCATGCCCTCCGAGCGCTCGCTGCCGGCCCTCCTCGGGGCGGCGGCCGATCCGGATGAGAAGGTGCGGGACTTCGTCGCCCGGGGGCTCGGGCGGCTGGGCGACGAAGGGGGGCTGCGGGCGCTCGTGGATCTCATGGGCGACCCCGTCCCCTCGGTCCGGGCCGCGGCGGTCGATGCCCTCGTCCAGTTCGCCGGCCGGGCGACGCCGCTCCTCCTCGAGGAGGTCACCAGGCTGACGGCCGCCGAGCCGGCCGGCCTGCGGCTGGAAAGTGCCCTCTCCGCCCTGGGGCGTGTCGGCGACGAGCGGGCGCTTGGACCGTTGTCGACTGCGCTCCGGGACGGCGGGTCGGCCGCCCGCGCCGCAGCGGCACGGGCCCTGGGAGACCTGGGGCTGAGCGAGGGGATCCCGGCGCTGCGCGCCGCCCTGGCCGACCCTGCCCCCGAGGTGCGCGAGGCCGCGGCACGCTCCATCGTGACTATCGCCGGGCCCGCGGCCCGCGAGGTGATCGAGGACTACATCGCCCGGGAGACGGACCCCCGGCTCAAGGATCTCGCGCGCGCACTCCTGCGGCGCTGACGCGGCGCGCGCCTTGGGATAGAATGCGGGTCTTCCAGCAGGAGGTGAGCGACGATGGCTGACAGCCGATCGGCCGCCCCCAAGGTGACCTACGCGACCCTGGCGGCGGGCCAGACTCCCGAGTTCAACAAGGCGTACGACGAAGCGGCCGAAAGGGTCAAGGGGACGCTGGGGAAGACGCACGGCCTCCTCATCGGCGGCCGGGAGATCCACGCCAAGGAAACGTTTGCCGACACGAGCCCGAGCGACACCAGGGTCGTGCTCGGCCGGTTCGCCAGCGGCACCCGGGCCGACGCCCAGGCCGCGATCGCCTCCGCGCGCAAGGCGTACGAGACCGTCTGGCGCGACCTCCCCTGGCGCGAGCGCGTCTCCTTCATCCGCAAGACGGCGTCGGTCATCGAGAAGCGCCGCTACGACATCGCCGCTCTCATGAGCATGGAGGTGGGCAAGAACCGCCTGGAGGCGATGGGCGACGGCCAGGAGACGGCCGACCTGATGAACTACTACTGCGACCAGGTGGAGAGACACCAGGGGTACGAAGAGCCGATGGACCGCCTGTCCGACAAGGAGGACAACCGGGACGTCCTGCGCCCCTTCGGCGTCTGGGGCATCATCTCGCCGTTCAACTTCCCGATGGCGCTGTCCGGAGGCCCCTCATCGGGGGCGCTCCTGGGTGGAAACACGGTCGTCTTCAAGCCTGCGAGCGACACGCCGATGACCGGCTACGCGCTGGCCGAGTGCTACCGCGAGGCCGGCCTGCCGGACGGTGTCTTCAACTACGTCACCGGTTCGGGGTCGAGCGTCGGAGACGAGCTGGTGACGAACGCAGGAGTCGACGGCGTCCTGTTCACCGGCTCGCGCGAGGTCGGGTTCGACATCTACAAGAAGTTCTCGCGCTCCTACCCGAAGCCGTGCATCGCCGAGATGGGCGGCAAGAACCCGGCGATCGTCGCAGCGAGCGCCGATCTCGAGGCGGCGACGGACGGTGTCCTGAAATCCGCCTTCGGCCTGCAGGGACAGAAGTGCAGCGCCTGCTCGCGCATCTATGTGCACAAGTCGGTGGCCAGGCCGTTCGCCGACCTCCTGGTCGAGAAGACGAACAAGATTGCCATCGGCGACCCGGTCAAGAAGGAGAACTGGCTCGGTCCGGTCATCAACAAGGCCGCCCACGACAAGTGCGCCCGGTTCGTCGAGATCGGCAGAAAGGACGGAAAGATCCTGGCCGGAGGCGAGTCGCTGCGCGGCGAGCCGTACGACCACGGATTCTTCGTCAAGCCGACCATCATCGGCGGGCTGCCGAAGGATCATCGACTGATGCACGACGAGATGTTCCTGCCGATCACCTGCCTGTGGGAGTTCGACACGTTCGATGAGGCCATCGATCTGGCGAACCGGACCGAGTACGGCCTCACCGCCGGTCTGTTCAGCCGGGACGAGAAGGAGATCAAGAAGTTCTTCGACCGGATCGAGGCGGGCGTCGTCTACGTCAACCGGCGCGCCGGCGCCACGACCGGCGCCTGGCCGGGAATCAACCCCTTCGGAGGCTGGAAGGGGAGCGGTTCGTCGGGCAAGTCCTCCGGGGGGCCTTACTACGTCGCCCAGTTCATGCGGGAGCAGAGCCGCACGCTGATCAAAGGGTAGCCGGCGGGGCCCCGGTCATGCCGGTGCGGACGGTCCCTCGCCGTCCGCGCGAGGTGCGGTTCGTCCTCTTCAGCCCTTCAGACTACGAGGGTTACGCCCGTTTGATTGACTGGACCCCTTCCTGACCTTAAGTTGGGGTGGGGCTCGTGTCGCCCCCCGAGTCGCGCGCCCCGGCGCGCCGCCGCCCGGAACAGGTGTCGATGACGGCGAAGAGCAGGCCGAGCCCGGAAGAACAGCGCAAGCGGGACGAACGCTACCGAACGTTCGTGGAGCACAGCACCGAAGGGATCTGGTGCATCGAGGTGGAGCGCCCGATCCACGTGGAGCTGCCGGAGGACGAGCAGATCCGGCAGATGTACCGCTACGCCTGCCTCGCCGAGGCCAACGACGCCATGGCGAGGATGTACGGGATGAAATCGGCCGAGGAGATCCGGGGCGCGCGGCTCGGGGACCTCCTGGTCGAGACCGATCCCCACAACGTCGCCTTCCTGAAGGCCTTCATCCGGTCCGGCTACCGCCTGCGGGACGCCGAGTCCCACGAGCTCGACAGGGCCGGCCGGCCGCGCTATTTCCTCAACAACTTCATCGGCGTCGTGGAGGACGGCCGGCTGCTGCGCGCCTGGGGCGTGAAGCGGGACGTGACCGAGGCGCGACGCATGCAGGAGGACCTGCGGCAGAGCGAGGAGCGCGCCCGGCAGCTCGTCGACCTGCTGCCGGACGCCGTCTTCATCCACACCGAAGCCCGCTTCGTCTACGCGAACAACGCCGCGGTCCGCATGCTGGGCGCGGCCAGCGCCGCCGACCTCGTGGGCCGGCCGGTGCTCGACATCGTCCACCCGGACTTCGTGGACCTGGTCAAGCAAAGGATCCGCTCCCTCCACGAAGGGAAGCAGGTCACGCCGCTGTCGCAGATGAAGGTCGTGCGCCTGGACGGCGCGTCGGTGGACGCCGAGATCACCGGCTGCCGCTTCGCCTACGAGGGCAAACCCTCGATTCTGGTGGTGATGCGGGACGTCACCGCCCGGCTGAACCTGGAGGTCCAGCTCCGCCAGGCGCAGAAGATGGAGGCGGTCGGCCGGCTCGCCGGGGGCGTGGCGCACGATTTCAACAATCTGCTGACCGTGATCACCGGCCGCTGCGATCTTCTCCTGCGCGGCGTGAACGGCAACCAGGAGCTGCGCGAGGAGCTGGAAGAGATCCGCCGGGCCGGGGAGCGTGCCGCGTCCCTGACGCGGCAGCTCCTGGCGTTCAGCCGGAAGCAGGTCCTGCAGCCGAAGGTGATCGATCTCAACTCGGTCGTCGAGGGGATGAACAAGATGCTGCGCCGGCTGATCGGCGAGGACATCGAGCTCGTGTGCGTCCTCGCTCCCGATCTGGGCCACGTCCGGGCCGACCCCGGCCAGATCGAGCAGGTCCTCATGAATCTGGCCGTCAACGCCCGCGACGCCATGCCGGGCGGAGGGCGCCTGACCATCGAGACCTCGAACGCCCCGCCGGATCCGGCGCGGCCGCCCGACGACGATTCCTTCGACGGCGGTGACTCCGTGATGATCACCGTCACCGACACCGGCATCGGCATGGACGCGCACGTCCAGTCGCACCTGTTCGAGCCGTTCTTCACCTTGAAGCGGCAGGGGCAGGGCACGGGCCTGGGCCTGCCGACCGTGTACGGGATCGTCAAGCAGAGCGGCGGCCACGTCTGGGTGGACAGCACGCCCGGCAAGGGAACGACCTTTCGCGTCTGTCTGCCCGCGGTCGCCGAGGCGCTCGACCTTTCCGGGACCGACCCGGCGGTCGTCCGCCCTGTCCGCGGCACCGAGACGATCCTGGTGGTGGAGGACGAGCCGGTCGTCAGCGACCTGGCCTGCGATATCTTGAAGACGCACGGCTACAACGTCCTCAAGGCGCGCACCTGCGGCGAGGCGCGCAGGGTGTGCGAGGAGCACGACGGTCCGATCCACCTGCTCCTGGCCGACGTGGTCATGCCGACCATGAACGGCCCCGAGCTGTCCCGGAGCCTCGCCGCCGTGCGCTCCGGCCTGAAAGTCCTCTACATGTCGGGGTATGCGCTGGAGGCGATCGTCCACCGCGGCGTCCTCCAGCCGGGCATCGCCTTCCTGCAGAAGCCGTTCGCCCCGGACGCTCTGGCCCGCCGGGTACGGGAAGTCCTCGACACCTAGGGGACGCGGGGACCGGGCTTGCCCGCGCGGCACGGGTCCGGCTCGCTGCGCAAGCCTCCCCTCGCTTCGCCCTGCGCCGCCCACCGCGCGAACTGCGCGCGGCGGGGCCCCGGCGCAGGGTCTCAGACGACCGCGTGGGCAAGCCCGGTCCCCGCGTCCCCTAGGTTGGTTTCCTCCCTTCTCGAAGATTATCCTGCTCACGTAGAGGCGCCGACGGCGTCCAATGAAGGTGCAGGGGGCCAGCGGAGACCCGGGGAACGTGAATCCACCGGATGAGGCTCGACTCATCGGCGAGGCGCAGCGGGGGAGCGCGGCGGCGTTCGAAGACCTCGTGCGCCGTTACGACTCGGGCGTGCTCCGGCTGGCGCTCAGGATCGTGAGGTCTGAGGAGGAGGCGCGTGACATCTACCAGGAGGCCTTTCTCAGGACGTTCCGCACGATCGGCGAGTTTCGAGGCGAGTGTTCCTTCGGGACCTGGCTCTACAGGATCGTCACGAATCTGTGCCTGGATCACGCGCGCCGGCGCCGGGCCGGGCGGCGGGACGGTCCGCTCCTCGCCCTCGACGGCGAGCGCGGGGACCGCTTCACCGTCGAGGCGGCCCGGCTCCTGGTCGACCGGCGGCCCGGGAGCGACCCGGAGAGGGTGCTGGAGTCGGGCGAAGTGCGCCGCCGTGTCGGCGAGGCGCTCGCACTCCTGCCGGAGCGGGAGCGCCTGGTCTTCGAGCTGCGGCACGACCAGGGGCTGCGCCTGGCCGCAATCGCGGAGATCCTGGAGACGTCCGGCCAGACGGTCCGGAACTGCCTGTACCGGGCGCACCAGCGACTGCGCGTGGCGCTCGCCGACCTGAGAGAGATCGCGGCCGATGGGGCCTCCGGCCGGGCGGCCCCTGCCGGCGAGAGAAAGGTCCGACTGGCGGGCCGACCCGAGCCAGTGAATGGGGTGGAATGATGCTCTGTGAGAAGAACCGCGAACCGATCGTGCTGATGATCCACGGCGAGCTGGAGGAGACACAGCGCCGCGAGCTGGAGACGCATCTTCAGGCCTGCGCGACCTGCGCGGCCGCCGTGGAGGAGGAGCGGCGGCTGATCGAGCTCGTCGCCCGCTCTCCGGAGGAGGGACCGTCCCCGGAGCTTCTGCGGCGCTGTCGCGACGGCCTGCACCGGGCCCTGGGCGGAGAGATGACCGCGGGGAGGCGTGCCGGGACCGCGGCGGCGTTCCGATCCTGGAGACTGCGGCTGTCGCCCGCGTGGGCCCTGGCACTCCTCGCCGCCGGCTTCGTCGTCGGCCGCGCCTTTCCCGGATCGGGGCTGCCCTCCCTGGGGCCACGCCCGGACACAGCACTGGAGGCGGGGACCACGATCGCCAACGTCGATTTCCACGAGACCGATCCGCTCTCCGACCGGATCAGCCTGACTTACGACACGCTGCGGCGGACGTCCCTCTCGGGGACGGCCGGCGACCCGCGGATTCGCAGGGTGCTGGTCGACACGGTGCGCGACAGCCGGAACGCCGGGCTGCGGCTTCTGGCCCTCGACGTGCTGCGCGGTCACGTCGACGATCGCGAGGTGCGCGCCGCCCTCGTGCGCGCCGTGCGCGATGACGACAACGCGGGCGCCCGCCTCAAGGCGCTCGAGGCCCTGAGGGGGCGCGCGGCCGACGACCCGGAGGTGCGCGGTGCCATCGTCGAGGCGCTCGTGAAGGACACGAACCCGGGCGTGCGCGTGCGGGCCATCGACGCGCTCCAGGGGACCCGCGGCCCGGAGACCCTGGCGGTGCTGAAGCGGCTGGCCGACCAGGATCCCAACGAGTACGTGCGGCTGCGCTCGGCCGCCCTGGTGAGCGAGATGCTGCCGCAGGAGAGCGCGCGATGAGCCGGCGCGTCGTTTTTCGCTCCTGGGCCCTCGCCGTGCTCTGCGCGTGCGCCGTGACCGCCTCGCTCCGCGCCCAGGAGGCGCGCTATTACGCCGAGGGCCGGTTCCTGGTGCACGAGATCGCGGGGGTGGTGCGCGAGCCGGCGCCTCGCATCCGCATCGAGACCGACCTGGGATCGGTGACCGCCCGGGCTTCCGCCGGCCCCGAGGTGCGCTACCGCATCCGCGTGCGGACCCGGGGAGGAGACGATGCGGCGGTGCGGCGGCTCCTCGACGGGATGCAGATGAGCGCCTCGATGATCGGCGGCGTGCTCCTGTTCCGGGGCCAGGCCGCCTCCCCGGACGCGGCGCGCGACCTGTCGGTCGATTTCGAGATCGAGGTGCCGGCGAAGGCGGAGGAGATCGAGGTCGTGACGGGCGCCGGGGACATCGTGGCGAACGGCCTCGCGGGGCGGGCCGGTCTCGCCACGCGCGGCGGCAACATCACGGTCGACCGGCTGGGCGGGGCGCTCAAGGCCGAGACGCGCGGCGGGAACATCGATGTCGGCAAGGTCGGGGCGACCGCCCGCCTGATCACGGCCGGGGGGAACGTGCGTCTCGAGTCGGCGGCGGGAGAGGTGGTGGCGCAGACGTCCGGCGGGGACGTCGTCATCAGGAACGTCTCCGACCAGGTGCGCGCCGAGACCGGCGGCGGGAACGTGGTCGTCGAGTCTGCCGATGGCGACGTGTCGGCGCAGACCTCGGGAGGGAGCATCAGCGTCGGCCGCTCGCGGGGCGAGGTGACGGCCGCAACGGGCGGCGGCAGCATCCGGATCGCCTCGGCGCGCGGCGGCGTGCGCTGCGAGAGCGGGGCGGGTCCCATATTCCTGAAGGCGATCGAGGGACCGATCCGGGCGGTCACCTCGGCCGGCAGCATCCAGGCCGAGCTCCTCGGAACGGCCCGCTCGCTGTTCGATTCTGACCTTCAAACCTGGCAGGGGGACGTCACCCTGGCGCTGCCCGAGTCCCTGCCGCTGACGATCCGCGCCGTCGTCGAGAACTCGAAGGGGAACCGCATCAGGAGCGACTTCCCGCTGCACGTCTACCGCGAGGCGGAGGACGCCGGCCGGCCGGTCGAGATCGGCGAAGGTCTCATCGCCGGTGGGGGCTCGCTCATCAGGATCCGTACCCTCGACGGCCACATCACAATCCTGAAGACGAAGAAAACCGAACCCTGAACCGGGAGGTCACGTCCATGCCGAGAACGCTCGTCGTCCTGGCAACCCTGCTCCTGCTCGCCGCCGCCCCGGCGTCCGCCGCGCGGCCCGCGCCTCCGCCGCCACCGGCCCCCGGAGAGGCGCCGCCCACTCCGCGTCCGGCGCCCCGCGCCCCGCGCGACCACATGATCTTCCTGTCGTCGGGCGGCTCGTGGCTCGGCGTGAGCATCGCCGACATCACCTCCGGGCGGGCGAAGGAGCTGAACATGAAGGAGGAGACCGGGGCGGAGATCACCTCGGTGATGCCGGGCAGCCCCGCCGAGGAGGCCGGCCTCCAGAAGAAGGACGTGATCCTCGAGTACCAGGGGACGCGCATCGAAGGTGCCATTCAACTCACCCGCATGGTGCGCGAGACCCCGCCCGGCCGGACCGTGACGCTCAAGATCCTGCGCGACGGCGAGGCGCGGACGGTGAAGGTCAAGGTCACCGAGCACGACGGCGAGGAGCACGAGGGGATGTTCCACAGGCGGATCGAGATCCCGCCGATCGAAATGCCGGACATCGACCTGCCGGACATCCCGTTCCTCGGGAGCGTTCCGTCGTCCTCGCGCCTGGGCGTGTCCGTCGAGAACCTCGGCGATCAGCTCGGAGAGTACTTCGGAGTGAAGAGCGGAGACGGCGTCCTGGTGCGCTCCGTCAAGAAGGGAAGCCCGGCGGAGAACGCCGGACTGCGCGCCGGGGACGTGATCGTGAAGGTGGACGGCGAGAGGATCTCCGACGCCGCCGATCTGCGCAGCGCCCTGCGCGGCCACCACGGCAAGGCCTTCCCGATCAGCATCGTGCGCGACCGCCGCGAGCAGAACGTCACCGTCACGCTGCCCAAGCCGGAAGAGCCGCCCGGGGAAGGGCAGGAGGAGTCGCGTTACAGGGACCTGCTGAAGGAGCGCCACCAGAGGCAGGCGGACCGCGACACCCTCATCCAGGAGCGCGTCCGCAGCAGGATGGACGAGGCCAGGGCCAGGCTGGAGGCGGCGCAGGCCGCGTTGGAATCCCGGTCCGGCGCGGCCGACGACGACATGTAGATCTCAGGCCCCGCCCTCAGTCGGCACGGCCCGGCGCCCCGCAAGGGGCGCCGGGCTCCCACGCGGCCTGCTCGAGTCTTGCCTCCCGGCCCCGGTATCCCGTAACCTTGGCAGGAGAACACACACCATGCCCTTGCGACCTTCTTCTGCGTGGCACCGTTGCTGCCGTGGCTTCTGAGCGGGCGCGCGGAATGGCGGGCGTGATGCACGGCACGTCGGCCCCCGTCATCGAGGCCCGGGGTCTCACGAAGACCTACGGCCCGCTCACCGCCGTCGATGGCGTCGGCTTCGCCATCCAGGCGGGGGAGTGCTTCGGCTTTCTCGGGCCGAACGGCGCGGGCAAGACCTCGACCGTCAAGATGATCCACTGCTCCTCTCCGGGCACCTCCGGGGACCTGCGTGTCTTCGGGATGGATGTGCGCGCGCTGCCGCGGGCGATCAAGGCGCGCATCGGGGTCTGCCAGCAGGAGGACAACCTCGATCCCGATTTCTCCGTGAAGAAGAACCTGACCGTGTTCGCGCGCTATTTCGGAATCCGCGCCGCCGTCGCCGAGGACAGGGCGAAAGAGCTCCTGGAGTTCATGGGGCTCTGAGAGAGGCGCGACGACAGGATCTGGGCGCAGGCCATCGCGTGGGCCCTGCCTCTGACCCACGCGGCGCACGTCATCCGCGAGCTGGGGCTGGGCCGGATCCCTTCGGACCTCGGGTGGGACGTGCTGTACCTGGTCGTGGCGACGGTGCCGCTGTGCCTGGCAGGAATCCATCTCATGCGCCGCCTGGTGAAGTAGAGCTCCTACTGCACGTCGATCGCCACGATGAGCCAGGTCCGGTCCTTCATCTCCATGCCGTGGTGCGGCTCCGTTCCCTTTCCCTCGTAGCGGTACCAGGTGCCGGGCTTCATCGTCCCACGCTGCGGGTCGATGACGGGAAATTCCGACAGGCGCAACCCCTTCGCGACGAGCGGAGCGGCGTCGATGAAGTAGACGATGTCCTCGCTGGTGTCCGCCGGCCGCGTGCTGTAGTGCGCCATCACCGGCCCGCCGGTGTTGAGACACATCTCGCCGGTTTTGGAGGAAAAGTCGATCGCCATCGCCGGCTTGAGCGCCAGGATGCGCGCGACCGCCAGGACCTCGGCCTGCGCCACCGCGGGCAGCTTCTGAATCTCATCGCACGCCGGTCCTGGACCTTTGTCCTGCGTCGTCTCGCCGGGTGCGCCGGCCGCCGTCGCCAGGACCGCCAGGGCCGTGACCGCGATGGCGCGCCATCCCCGACCGGGTGAGAGTTTTCCCTTCAGTTGCATCGTGTCGTCTCCTTCGCATGTGACCTTCGAGGGCGAGGTTAGCACTTCCCCGCGATCCGGGGTCCGGTCAGATGAACACCGCCGCCGCGATCGACAGGAGAGACAGGGCTTGCGGCCGCTCGAGGGCGCGCAGCCGATCCGCGAACGCCGGCCTGGCGGCACCGGGCGAGGCGAGAAGGTCGAGGTAGACGACGGCGGGTCGCAGGCCGGCGCTCTTCTTCGCGAGCCTGCCGAAGCGCTCCGGGCCGTCCTTGCGCGCCCTGAGGCGTCGGGCGCGTGTCACCCGAACGAGCCGCGGAGCGTCGGCGGAGAGGACCGCCTCCAGGGCCTCCCCGGCCGCGTCGCTCCAGGCCTCGCACACCCGGCCGGCGATCCCGAGGTGCTGCACGAGCAGGCCGTCGGTCGGTCGCTCCGGCAGGTTCATCGACCAGGAGGACAGGGAAATGAGATCGCGGAACATCCTGGTGTCGGCGGCGATGACCGCGCCGCCCTCGAGCAGCGCGAGGATCGTCGCCTCGGCGACGATCCCGGCGGCACCCCGGTGCGGTGACAGCGACGCCGACAGCTCGGTGGCCTGAAGCACAGCGTCGGGGTCGGCCGGGGCGAACGGCTCGTGCAGGGCGCGCGGCGGCAGGGCGTCGGGGCGCCGCAGGGATGGCGGGACGATCACCCGGGCGTGGCGCTGGCGCTCGACGATCCAGTCGATCGCCGGCCGGGAGACGGGACGCTCGGGGTGGAACAGGAGGACGCGGACGCTCGGCCCCGGTGGCATCGGGAACCGATCCTACACGACCGGAGGGCGGCGCGGGACCCGTCGCCTCGACGGGCCCGCTAGAACTTCACGCCGAGACCGATGAACGGCCCCTTGAAGGTGTTGTTGATCGAGCCGAAGTCCTGGTCGGTGACGTCGAAGCGGAACTGGCGGTACCCGGCGAAGAAGCCGAGGACATGGGCCACGTACATCTCGAGCTGCACGCGGGCGTCGATGATGTCGACATGCGTCCCCGAAACGGTCGCCTGCACGCCGTTCAGCTCCGCCTTGATGTGGAACGCGGGCAGCGGCTTGATCGTGACGTAGGCCGCCAGGGTCGGGTAGGGGACGTTTTCGTCGAGCGAGGTCTGGCCGCTCACGGAGCCGTTGAGATTGAACTTGATCTTCGCCTGGTTGACTCCGAGCCCGAGCCCCACGTCCACCAGTTTCAGGTCGGCGATGCTGAACAGGAACTTGCCCTGGAGGAGCTTCACGTCGAGGTCGCTCTGGAGGTTCTGGCCCGCGGTGTAGAGCGTGTCGTTGAACACGAACGACTGGCCGAGCGTCGTGTCCCCGGATCTGGACGAGTCGAAATAGTCAAAGACCAGGCGGGTCTTGCTCCAGCGGAACCAGATGCGCCCCATGGTCGTGTTGTCGGTCTTGTCGAGGCCGAGGGTGTCGTGAAAGTCGAAGTTGGTACCGCCCAGGATGCTGCCGTCGATCGTGGCGCTCCCGTCCTGGCTCTGGTGCCAGACCGAGCCTTCCGCGCCGATCCAGTCTCCCAGCGCGAGGGCGGGAGTCGGCGCTGCGCACAGCAGGACGAGCGCCAGCGGCAGTGACGAAAGGACGATGGACAGCGACGTGCAATTCTTGCGCGGCTTCATGAATTCCCTCCTCCCCGAGTGACCAAACGAGGCATGCATAACCTAATGCCCGCCCCGCGGCCGGGCAAGTCGCGGGGGGGGCGGGCGGGAGTCGACCGGACGGGCCGTCGATGGCGGAGACGGTCGGAGCGGCGGGTCCCGGGGGCGACCAGATAGAGCCCCCCCCAGCGCGCCACCCGG
>JBGPED010000082.1:0-11729 GCA_041482595.1 Acidobacteriota bacterium | reverse complement strand
GGCGGCTTCTCGTCCCATTCCGACATCGGGATGATGTACCCCAGCTCGTCGTTGCACAGGCTGACGATGAGCCGGTGGCGGGAGCCGAGCATCGGTCCGAGCGGCCGTTCGGCAGGCGTCCCGGGGAAGTCGGCCCCCGGATCCTGCGGGTCCTGGATGCCGCCCAGGACGAGCTCCGGATAAATCTCGCCGGGGACGCAGGCGAGACGGGCCAGCGGCTCTTTGCCGTCGGTCCCACGCAGGGTCACGACCGCGACCTCGCTGCCGAGCGTGCCGTCGTCGGCGACCTCGCGGGGTCTGATCCGTCCTTCCGAGAGGCCCCGGGTGAAGCGCGGGTTCTCGAGCGGCACCCGCAGGGCGCTCGCCCGGACGTCGAGAGCCGCCCGATCGACGAAGGACGGCCCCGTCTCGGTCGCCTCGGCGGACGCCCGCCAGGCGGCGATGAGCGCCCGCGCCAGCCGGTCTCCGTACGCCTGCATCATCGTGAAGCTCTTCTCCTGGATCGCCTCCCCGTTCGCGGGATCGATCAGTCCGACTCCGAGCGGGGTGAGCAGTCCGCCGATGGCGCCGCTGGTGAAGATCGCCACCCCGCCGAACTCGTCCTCCAGGACGCGCCGCGTCGCCCCCGGGTAATCGGACGAGAGGAGCGTGTTGCCTCGCCCCAGCGACTCTGGATGGCTGGCGAAGTTGACCAGGGTCGCGATGGTGTCCCGGCCGTCGTCCGAGTCCACCTTCATCAGGACCGCCGTGGAATCGATGACCTCGGGCAGGCGCGAGTCGTGCACCAGCTCCGGCAGGAGGGCGGAGACGAACGACAGGCGCGCCCGCCGCCTTACGCGCCACGCCTCGGCGACGGCATCCGCCGCCTCCGTGCGGACGCGCGCGACGTAGTCCGGGTCGAGCGGGACCCCGGCGGGCGTCCACAACCCGATGAGATCCGGCCCGGCGTGCGTGTGGGTGCTGCAGACCATGACGTATCCCGCGCGCACCTCGGGGTGGCGCGCCTTGATCTCCTCCCTGATCCGGACGACGTCATCGTGGAAGAACCCGATGAGATCGAGCGCCACGAGGGCGATCGAGGCCTCCCCCGCCTCGATGACGAGGGCGCGCGCGTACAGGTCGTCGTGGACCCCGGTCGCGTCCCTCCCCTGCCCGAAGCCGGCCATGCGGGGCGGTGTCCCCGAGGAGAGGTCGGGCGTGATGACGCGCCAGGCGGCCCCGGCGCGGATCGGGCCGCGGCCCGACAGGCTCACGCCCGCCGTGGAGGCGCGGCTGGCTGTGGGCCGTCCGGCGGGGGCGTTCGTCTCCGGGGTCGCCTGCCCCGATCGCGACCCGCGACCGGCCGTGCAGCCGGACGAGGCCAGCGCGGAGAACGCGAGCAGCGCCAGGGCGAGAGAAGCGAGGTTGACCGGGCCACCGCGGCCCAATAACATCATCGACGACGTGGGCGAGTCCCCCGAGGTGTCGACAGAGGATAGATCGTCCCGGGCGGCGGGGAAAGAGGGCGCGCCCCGCGACCTGCGCGTCCGTCTCGCGCGGCTGCGCTCCCGCCTCGGACCGCCCCCGTCCTACTGGCTCACCCGCTTCGTCATCCTGCGCCTGCTCGGAGTCGTCTACTTCTTCGCGTTCCTGTCGCTCGCCACCCAGGTCCTCCCCCTCATCGGCTCGCACGGCCTCCTGCCGGCCCGCTCCTTCCTCGAGCGCGTCTCTGACTACTTCGGCTCGCGTTTCGACGGATTCCTGCAGTTCCCCAGCCTGTTCTGGATCGACGCGTCCGACGGGCTCCTCCGGACGCTGGCGTGGGCCGGTGTCGGGCTGTCGATCCTCGTCGTCCTCGGCTTCGCCAATTCAATCCTGATGCTCGTGATGTGGGCGATCTACATGTCGTACGTCCACATCGGCCAGGACTGGTACGGTTACGGGTGGGAAATCCAGCTGCTGGAGACCGGCTTCCTGGCCGCCTTCCTCTGCCCGCTCGTCGACCCGCGCCCGTTCCCGCGGCTGGCGCCGCCGACGCCGGTCATCTGGCTGTTCCGCTGGCTGGCCTTCCGGATCATGCTGGGCGCGGGCCTGATCAAGATCCGCGGCGACGCCTGCTGGCGCGACCTGACCTGTCTCTACTACCACTACGAGACGCAGCCGATCCCGAACCCGCTGAGCCGCTGGCTGCACTTCATGCCGAAGTGGTTCCACCGCGGCGGGGTTCTGTGGAACCACGTCTGCGAGCTCGCGGCGCCGTGGCTGGGCCTCGGTCCGAGACGTCTCCGGCACCTGGGCGGCTTCCTGATGGTCACCTTCCAGATCATCCTGATCCTGAGCGGCAACCTGTCGTTCCTGAACTACCTGACGATCGTGCCGATGCTCGCCTGCTTCGATGACTCGCTCCTGCGCCGCGTCCTTCCCTTGGCGCTCGTGCGCCGCTCCGAGCAGGCGGCCGCGCGCGCCGGCACCTCGGCCGCGCAGTCGATCGCCTCGGCCGTTCTCTTCCTGATGGTGGCGCTTCTCAGCTACTATCCGGTGAAGAATCTGATGTCGAGCCACCAGGCCATGAACACCTCGTTCAACCGGCTGTCCCTGGTGAACACCTACGGCGCTTTCGGCAGCGTCGGCAAGGAGCGCCACGAGATCGTCTTCGAGGGGACGGAGGACGAGACGATCACCGGCGCCACGCAGTGGAAAGAGTACGAGTTCAAGGCCAAGCCGGGCGACCCCGCGCGGCGGCCGGCGCTCATCGCCCCGTACCAGCCGCGCCTCGACTGGCAGATCTGGTTCGCCGCCATGTCGGTGCCCGAGCGCTATCCGTGGACGGTCCACCTGATCTGGAAGCTCCTGCACAACGACGCGGGGGCCCTGGGCCTGCTGGCGAACGACCCGTTCCCCGATCGCCCCCCGCGCTCCATCCGCGCCCAGTACTACCGCTACGAGTTCGCGCCGCCGGGCAATCCCGAAGGCTTGTACTGGCGCCGCACGCTCCTCGGCACCTGGATCCCGCCGCTGTCGGCGGACGACCCCCGCCTGCGGCGCTTCCTGACCGCCCACGGCTGGCTGCCGGACGGCGGCGCGCCCTAGGAGCGTGTCCGAGTAATGGCATGGGCCGCGCACATGGGGATTGCGGCCCCATGCTTCGTTGCTCGTCGTCAACGATGCAACCGGCATCGTTTCCTCCTCGCGCCTCGCCTGGGACTCGCAAGCCCCATGTGCGCGGCCCATGCCATTACTCGGACACGCTCCTGGCCGCCCCGGGGGTGATCTTTGGGTATAATCGCCGTCGCCTCCATCCCCAGGATCGCTTCTTCGATCCATCCGAAACACGGGGTCCGTTGATGAGCCGCTCGTCGCCAGACTGGACTCCTGTCGAGAACGCGGAAGATATCGCGGACGCGTGGCCGGACCTTCCGGAGCGCCTCGCTCTCGCGGCCCTGTTCGCCGTGGCTCTCGTGCTGCGCGTCTTCTACATCTTTCGCCACGAATTCGACTCGGACGAGTGGCAGCACCTGCACGTGGTCTGGGCCTGGACGCGCGGTCTCCTGCAGTACCGCGACGTCTTCGACAACCACATGCCGCTCTTCCACATGCTGAGCGCGCCCCTCATGGCCCGCATCGGCGAGACGCCCGCGATTCTCTACGACATGCGTCTCGCGATGATGCCGTTCGTCCTCGTCGCAGTGTGGGGGACCTACCGGATCGGCCGCAGGGTCCTCGGACGGCGCGCCGGTCTGCGCGCGGCCGCCCTCCTGGGGTTGATCCCCAATTTCTTCCTTCGATCGATCGAGTACCGGCCCGACATCCTCCAGACGATGTTCTGGATCCTGGCGCTCGTGGTCCTCCTCGGCGGCGAGATTCACTGGCGGCGGAGTCTGGCTTCCGGGCTGCTCCTCGGACTGGCGGCCGGCTCCTCGCTCAAGTCGATCCTCCTGGTCACAGCGCTCGGCATTGCCGCGCTGGCGCTGCCGTTCGCCACCGGCCGCCGCCCGGCCTCCCTCCTGCCGCGTCGACCGGTCGCGTGCCTCTTTGCACTCGTCGGCGGGCTCGTGCTCCCGCCGGTCGCCCTGGCCCTCCACTTCCATGCGCACGGAGCGCTTCGCCACTTTCTCTACGGCACGGTCCTGCACAACTACGTGCCGCGGCTGGGGACGTGGAGCCGGCCCCTGCGCGCGCTGCTGTTCGTCCCCGCGCTCGCCCTGGTGATCGTCTTCGCCCGGTGGCTGGCCCGGACCGCGCGCCGACCGGAAGACGGAACGCGCTTCGTCTTCGTGGCGCTCGTCGCGGGGAGCTTCCTGGCGGCCCTGCACACCCTCTGGCCCCTGTTCACCACGTACGATCTGCTGCCGTTCTTCCCGCTCCTCGCCCTCCTGGTTGTCGGCACGGCGCCCCGTCTCCTCCGGGCGCGCGCCATCCGCGTCCCGGCTCCTCCGCGGTGGCGATGGGCGGTCTCGGGAGCGGCCATCCTGTCGCTGACGGGGCTCGTCGAGCTCGGCTTCGTGATGTGGCGCGATCCCCCCGGCCATGACGGCACGCGGCGCGAGGTCAATCTGCTGACCCAGGTCCTGCAACTGACCGATCCCTCCGACTGCGTCCTCGACATGAAGGGGGAGTCGGTGTTCCGCCCGCGTCCGATCTATTCCGTCCTCGAGGGGATCACGCGCGCCCGCATCCAGCAGGGATCGATCTCCGAGTCGATCGAAGAGCGGGTCATCGCCACGCGCACCTGCATCGCGGCCGCGAAGATCGATCGCTTTCCCGAGCCGACGCGGCGGTTCATCGAGAGAAACTACCTGCTCGTGGGGGAAGTGCGCGTCGTGGGCCGGGACCTTCCCGCCAGCGCCGACGCGAGGCGCCCGATCGGGTTCGACATCGAGATCCCGGCCGAGTACGCCGTCGTGACCCGGAAGGGACCGGCCGCGGGTCTGCTCGACGGCAAGCCGTACGTCGGCCCGCGCTTCCTGCAGGCCGGCCCGCACGCCTTCACGCCCGCCTCCCCGGAGTCCCGGCACGCCCTGGTCTGGGCCCGCGCCATCGAGAGGGGCTGCTGGCCCTCCTGCGACCACACGACGTTGACTCCCTGACACGGAGTGTGCCGGCCCGGACACGGCGGCCGCCCGCGACCCCCGCCTTCTTCCGCGTGAACTCGGCGTTTCGCTCCTGGCACCGGGATTGCGATTCCTTCCGGCGACGACCCACGGAGGACTCGCGCATGACATCCCAGGCGGCACACCACGGCGGATCGAACTCGACCCTCGGCAGGACTCTCGTGATCCTCGCGCTCATCTGGAACATCGTCGTTCCGCTCCTCGCCCAGGACGACGGCGACGACGTCCCGGGCGGACCGGTCAGGGCCTCGGAGGCGGGATCGGGGGCTCTCCTGCGGAAAACACCCGACGGCCTCGTCCCCCTCCCGCTGCTCGATCTCGACGTGAAGCTGGACGTGACCGGGATCCTGGTGCACGGCACCGTCGCCCAGACCTTCCGGAACCCGACACCCGAGGTGATCGACTGCGTGTACGTCTTCCCCCTCCCGGAGCGCGCGACGGTGCACCGCATGGAGATGCGCATCGGCGGGCGCCGCATCGTCTCGGTCATCGAGGAGAAGCAGGACGCGAAGCGGGTGTACGAGCAGGCGCGCCAGGAGGGGCGGAAGGCGGCACTTCTGGAGCAGGAGAGGCCGAACCTGTTCACGACGTCGGCGGCCAACGTCAACCCCGGCGAGTCGATCGAAATCGTCCTGGAGTACCTGCAGGAGATCGCCTTCGACGGCGATGAATTCGGTCTCTCCTTCCCCCTGACGCTCACCCCCCGGTTCACGACCGGCCCCCGGGACGACAGCGACCGGATCACCCCGCCGATCGCGCGCCCCTCCAGCCCGGCGTTCCCGCGGGCGAGTCTGAGCGTCCGGATCGACGCCGGCGTCCCGCTCGACACGGTCGAGAGCGACTCGCACGCCATCCAGACCTTCCGGGACGGCGGCGTCCTTTTGGTCGAGCCGCGGGAGAAGACGGTGCCCGCCGATCGCGACTTTCACCTGCGCTGGCGGCCCGCTCTGACGGCCGAGCCGAGACCGGCCCTGTTCTTCGAGGACCGCCCGGAGGGACGTTACGTCCTCGCCATGATCCTGCCACCGCTCCATGACGTGGGGGCCGGCCGCGGTCTTCCGGCGGAGACGCTGTTCATCATCGACGTGTCCGGCTCGATGGCCGGTCCGTCGATCGAGCAGGCACGCGCGGCGCTCCTCCTGGCGCTCGACCGCCTGCGCCCGGAAGACACGTTCAACATCCTGTCCTTCAACGAGGAGGTGCGGGAATTCCGGGACGGGTTCGTCCCCGCCTCGGGGCCGGACCTCGAGGAGGCGCGCGCCTGGACCCGATCACTCGCGGCTTCCGGCGGGACGCGCATCGACCTCGCGCTTTCGCGGGGCCTGGCGCTCGTCGGCGCCTCGCGCACCGATCGGTCGCAGAGGATCATCTTCCTGACCGACGGGGCCGCCGACAACGAGGACGCCATCCTGCGCGAGGTCAGGACCGGGCTCGGGGCGGCGCGCCTGCACACGCTCGGCATCGGCGCGGCGCCGAACCGCTACCTGATGCGCGCGATGGCCTCGGCGGGGCGCGGTCTGTGCTATTTCATCTCCACGACGGATGGCGCCGGGAACCGCGTGGACGCGTTCTTCTCACGTCTCAGCCGGCCGGTGATGACCGGCCTGTCCCTCGCTTGGGACGGAGGGGAGCCGGTCGAGACGTACCCCGCCCTCCTGCCCGACCTGCACGAGGGCGAGTCGCTGTTCCTCTCCGCCCGGCTCGCCCCCGGTCGCTCGGTGCCGCGCCTGGTCCTGGGCGGCAGCACGCTCGACGGGGTCCTGCGCCTGGAGGCGGTGGCGGACGGCCCGGCGGTCGCGGATTCGGGGGTCGCGGTCCGCTGGGGCCGCGCCAGGGTCGAGGCCCTGCTCGACACGCTGCACGACGGAGCGACCCCCGACTCGGTCCGTGACGCGGTCATCGATGTCTCGAAGGCGTTCGGTATCGTCACTCCCTACACCAGCCTCGTGGCCGTGGAGGAATTCCCCACGGCGACGGGCGAATCGTCGCGGGTGAGGGTGGCGAACGGGTTGCCCGCGGGTTCGGGACTGCCCGGCGATCTACCGCAGGGCGGGACGCACGAGCCGATCCTGTTCCTCGTCGGCATGCTCCTGGCGCTCGCCGGCACCGTCCTCCTCGTGGGGGCGCTCCGGCTGCCGGGAAAGGCCTGACATGCGGATGAGGCGGACCCTGTGCGTCGTCGCGTTGCTGCTCCTGTCCGCGGGCGGGGGTCTCCTCGGGCGGCGGGTCTACCTCGAGGCCAAGGCCCTGCTGGCGCGCGTGCTCATCGAGCGCGCGTTCGCGGCGCACCTCCGGGACGGCGCACCGCACCGGCCGTGGGCGTGGGCCGACACCTACCCGATCGCCGTCCTGGAGGTCGACCGCCTGCACGTGAGGTGCCCGGTGCTGGCGGGCGCCTCGGGGACGTCCCTGGCCTTCGGCGCCGGCCACATCGACGGCACGGCCCCGCCGAACGCGCCGGGCCACTCTGTGCTGGCGGGGCACCGGGATCGAGAGTTCGAGTTCCTGCGCGACCTCGCGCCGGGCGACGTCCTGCGTCTGCGCACGGCGGGCGCCGCGCGCGAGTATCTCGTCGACGGCGCCGGTGTGGTGCCGGAGGACGACGCGACCGCCCTGCAGCCGACGGAGGGGGACCGCCTGACGCTCGTGACCTGCTACCCCTTCGGCGGCCTCTCGCATTCTCCTCTGAGGTACGTCGTGACCGCCGCGGCGCGCGGGCGGCCTCTCCGCAGTCGGCCAGGAAGGGACTCGCGTATACTCCGTGGCGGACACACTCCTGGGGAGGAACGTGATGGTCCGGTTCCTGGTGCACTGGCTGAGCACGGCCGTGGCGCTTTTCGTCTGCTCGCGCATCGTGCCCGGCGTGCACGTCGATTCGTACGCGACGCTGGCGGTGGCGGCCCTGGTCCTGGGATTCATGAACGCCATCATCCGGCCGATCCTGCTGTTCCTCACCCTGCCGATCACCCTTCTGACGCTGGGGCTCTTCTACTTCGTGGTCAACGGGCTGGCGTTCGCGCTGGCGGCCTGGATCGTCCCGGGATTCGACGTCGATTCGATCGGCTGGGCCATCCTCGGATCGTTCGTGGTCAGCCTGGTGTCGTGGTTTCTCGGATGCTTCGGCCGGCCGCAGCAGCCGTCTCCCTATCGCTGAAGACGACCCCTCCGAGAGGAGGCCCGCATGCGCGACAGGGTGAGTTCGCCGGCCTCCGGCGCCGCGCTGGGGGCCCTCATTGCCCGGCCGCGGCCGGTCCTGCTCGACGGCGCCACCGGGACCGAGCTGGCGCGCCGGGGCGTCGACACGACACTGCCGCTGTGGTCGGCGCGCGCCCTGTTCGACGACCGGGGACTCGAGACCCTGACGAAGATCCACGAAGACTACGCGCGCGCCGGTGCCGAGATCCTGGTCACCAACACCTTCCGCACGACGGCACGCACCCTGGACAGGGCGGGACGGTCGGGCTCCTGGCGCGAGGCGAACCGGCGGGCGGTTGCGTGCGCGCGGGCCGGCTCGCAGGCCGATGCCGGCGCCGGCCGTGTCTGCCTGGTCGCGGGCGGAATCGCCCCCCTGGAGGACTGTTACCGTCCCGATCTGGTGCCGCCCCGGGACGAGTGTCGGCGCGAGCACCGACTGCAGGCGGAGCTTCTCGCCTCCCTCGGTGTGGATCTGATCCTCATCGAGACGATGAACAGTTTCCGCGAGGCGGAGGCCGCGCTCCTGGCGGCGATCGAGACCGGGCTCCCCGTCCTGCTCAGTCTCTGCCCGCGCCCGCCGCACCACCTTCTCTCCGGGGAGCCCCTCGAGACGACCGTGCCCCGGCTGGCAGCGACGGGCCGGGACGTGCTCCGCGGCGTCCTCCTCAACTGCACGACACCGGAGGCCCTGGAGCAGATCTTTCCGCGCTTCGTCCCCCTCGCCCCGGCCATGCCGCACGGCCTGTACGCGCACCTTGGAGAGCCGGACGACGTGACCGGCTGGCGCATGCCGGAACGGCACGAGCCCGGCAGGTACGCCGCCTGGATGGAGAGACGGATCGAGGAAGGGGCGCGTTTCGTCGGCGGCTGCTGCGGCACGACTCCCGATCACATCGCGGCGCTCGCGGAGAGTCTCGGCCGGCTGTTCCCCTGACGCCGCGGCGCGGAGGGGCCGGCCGGGGCCGCCCTCCGTCAGAGGCTGCGGCGCAGGAGGCGCCCGGCCGCGAAGGCGGCGCCCAGCCCGTAGAGGGCCAGGACTCCGCACGGCAGGAGAACGTCCCGCAGTCCCCCGCCCCACGACACGATCTCATGGAGCCCGCGCATCGTCCAGGCGGTCGGAAACGCGTAGCCCGCCAGCCGGAGCCAGCCGGGAACGACCTCCGACGGCCACCAGCAGCCGCCGAGGGCGGACATCGCCAGGACCAGCACGATCCCCATCCCGGCCGCCGCTTCGGCGGAATTGAAGATCGCCCCCGACAGGAGCCCCATCGCGGCGGCGGTGAGGACGAACACGCCGAGGAGGAGCGCCAGGCCCAACGGGGAATGCCCCCAGTCGATCCGGAACACCACGAGCCCGATGAACAGGAAGATCCCGATCTGCACCGACGCCACGGCCGCGCGCCCGAGCGCCTTGCCGGCGATGATCTCACCGCGCGTCAGCGGGGTGGTCGCCAGCCTGCGCAGGATCCCCTTCTGCCGCTCCGTGGCGAGCAGCGCGGCGCCGTAGGTCATGGTGGAGATCAGGACGAACATCACGAGGTTCCCGGGGATCGACTGGTAGTAGCCGCCCGGTGCTTTCCGAATTGCCGCCCATGACGAGCGCACCTGCACCCGGTCCTGTGCTTTGTCCATCGCCCCCAGCGCCTCCCCCGCGAGGAGCCGGACGATGGCCCGGTGGAGTGCTACCTGGGTCGCGAACGTCCCCTCGGGGTTGGCGTTCTTCTTCTCCTCCAGTTCGAGCCTGACCTTCTCCCGCGCCGCGATCGCCCGGGCGAACCCCGCCGGGATCGTGATGCTGCGGGGCGGGGCGTCTTTCTCCGCGGGCGGCGTCCCGCCGGGGGGCACGACGGTCACTTCGAAGTTCTCGGCGCGCAGCAGATCGACCAGGCGCTCGGCCGGGGGCGACGTCTCCTGCTCGACGACCAGGAGCCCGATGCGGGCCGGCGTCGACTGCGAGATCATGCCGAAGAAATAGACCCACAGGAACGGTGCGATGAAGATCCAGAAGATCGACGATCGCTCGCGGAGCGTCAGCCGCAGGTCCTGCCGCGCCAGGGTCAGGATCCTCACAGCGCCCCCCGCAGGTGCCGGCGCCGCAGCAGCATGACACCGGCGAGAGTGAACGCCGCCCCGAGCACGGCCAGAATCGGCAGCCCGCCGCGCACCCGCTCCCAGCCGCCCCCCGAGGCCAGCCCCCGCAGCGCCTCGTGCCCCCAGTAGCTGATCGTCAGCCGCGAGACTCCCTGCATCCAGGAGGGGACGATCTGGGGAGGGAAAAACGTTCCGCCCAGGAGGGACATCAGCATGACCAGGATGGTGCCGAACGTGTCGCCCTGGCGCTCGGTGCGCACGAGGGAATAGAGGAGCGCCGCGAAGCCGGTCACCGCCAGGACGATGAGCGCCGACGTCACCGCGAGAGGGGCCCACGCCCCCCAGCGCACGCCGAAGGTGAAGCGTCCGATCAGCATGAGGAGCACCAGGGCGATCGCCGTGACCGCCGCCACCGAGACGATCTTCGCGACCAGGAGGTGATGTGCCCCGAGCGGTGCCGCGAGCTGGCGGCGCAGGGTCCCGGCGCTCCCTTCCCTCAGGAGGTCCCGCATCTGCGTCAGCCCGGTGAACAGAAGCCCCATCATCATCATGCCGGGGTACAGCCAGCCCATGAAGTCGAGCCCGCCGCTTTTCGGCTCCGCCTCGTCCTGTTTCTTCGTGCCGACCTCTATGAGCGGGGGGAGAAGGAGGGTGTCGACGCTCCGGATGCGCTCGTAGAGGACCGCGACGAGGGCGGTGACCGCCGCGGCGTCACCACAGCCTCGTCCCTTGAACAGGCCTTCGATCCGCGGGCCCTCGCCCTCGAACAGCCGGGCCCCGACCGAAAGGTAGAGGGCCGCGACCTCCGCGCCCTGCTGCGCCACGACCGGCATGATCGACTGCGCCGGGTTCTTCAGGATCTCCAGAGTGACCTGCCGGCCTTCCAGGAGATCCTTGCTGAAGTCTTTCGGGACCACCACGAGGGCGGACGCCTCCTCGGCCCGCAGGCGCCGCAGCCCCTCGTCGCGATCCTTCGCCTGCTTGATCTCCAGCCGCTTCGCCGCTTCCGGGTTCTGCGTCGCCCCGGCCAGGGCGCGCCCGACCGGACCCTCGTCGAGGTTGACCACGAGAAGACGCAGGACGGGCCCGCGGTCGTCGCCCTTGCCGCCGAAGGCGAGCGCCATCAGCCCGGCCATCACGAGGGGAATGGAGAGGTTCAGCAGGAGCGCAGCCGGATCGGCCAGGCGCCGCCGGAGGTCCTTCAGGGTCAGGATGAGAATCGTCCTCATTCCGCGCAACCTCCGCGGGCGGCTGCGCTCCTAGTCGCGCAGCTCCCGGCCCGTCAGCTTGAGGAAGACGCTCTGCAGATTGGGCTCCTGGACGCGCAGGTCGTCCAGCTTCAGGCCGCTTCCG
>JBGPED010000081.1:0-11747 GCA_041482595.1 Acidobacteriota bacterium | reverse complement strand
GTCCGGGTCGGCGATCTCGACCAGCCGCGCGATCTCGCCCTTGTGGCTCATCCCCATCTCCAGGACCGCCGCCTCGTGGTCCGCGCCCCATCGCAGGAGCATCAGCGGCAGCCCGTAGGCGTTGTTCAGGTTCCCTTCCGACTTCAGGACCCTGAAGCGTCGTCCGAGCACGGCCGCGGTCATCTCCTTGGCCGTCGTCTTGCCGGCGCTGCCGGTAATCCCGACGACGCGGAGCGGGCGCGCCCGCCGCGCGTGCGCCCCGAGATCCTGCAGCGCCCGCGTCGTGTCCTTGACCCGGACGAGCGCCGGCGCGTCCGGGTACTTCGCCGCCGTGCCCTTCGCCACCACCGCGGCGACCGCTCCCTTCGCGAGGGCGGAGCTCACGAAGTCGTGCCCGTCCAGCCGCGGCCCGACGATGGCGAAGAACAGGTCGCCCGGCCGCACCGTGCGTGAGTCGATGCTGTACCCATCGACCTCGTGCTCCGCTCCGCCCGCGGGCGGCCTCTGACCTAGGACCAGCCGGCCGCCCACGGCCTTCGCGATCGCGGCCAAACTCAGCCGAGGCATCTCGAGCGCGCTCCCCGCCGCCCGGCCATGGCCGCCCGGACCCTCACCCGGCGAGGGGCCTATGGCGCGACGATCGCTGCGCCGACTTCAAGAGCTCCCGCGCGACCTCGCGATCGTCGAACGGGATGGTCCGCTCGCCCAGGATCTGGTACGTCTCGTGCCCCTTGCCGGCGATCACGACGCAATCCCCCTCCTCGGCGAGGGACAGGGCGCGCCTTATCGCCTCCTTGCGATCCGGGATCACCAGGCAGCGCTCCTTTCCGGTCTGCCCGCAGGGGTCGCCGATGAACGAGCGGCGCGTCCCCGGCAGGATCTCCTCGATGATCGCCATCGGGTCCTCGCTCCGCGGGTTGTCGGACGTCACGACCACGACGTCGCTCCCGGTCACGGCCGCGAACCCCATCAGCGGGCGCTTGCCCCGGTCGCGGTCGCCGCCGCAGCCGAACACCGTCACGACGCGCCGCGGCCGCAGATCGCGCACCGCCAGCAGGAGGTTCTTCAGGGCATCGTCCGTGTGGGCGTAATCGACCAGGACGGTGAACGGCTGTCCCTCGTCGATCCGCTCGAAGCGCCCAGGGACCCCGGTCACCGATTCCAGGCCGCGCGCGACGGCCTCGCGCCCGACGCCGAGCGCCAGGGCGGCCGCCGCGGCCGCCGCCATGTTCAGGGCGTTCGGCCGGCCGAGGAGAGGCGAACGGACCTCGAGGCGCCCGGCGGGCGGTGCTCTGTGCCCGGCCGTCCCGTCGATGGCGCCGCCGCCCTCCGGCCCGAGGCCGGCCGCGACCTCCAGGACGATCCCGGTGCCGGTGACGGCGGCATGGACCGACGCGAGACGGACGTCCGCCCCCTCCGCCTGGCCGAACGTGACGACGCGCGCCTTCGTCAGAGAGCGCAGGCGCCGGGCGTGCGGGTCGTCGGCGTTCAGGACCGCCACCGCCGCGCCGGACAGATCGCGGAACAGGATCGCCTTGGCGTCGAAGTACGCCTCCATGGTGCCGTGGAAGTCCAGGTGGTCCTGCGTCAGGTTCGTGAACACGGCGGCCTTGAAGTCGACACCGGCGACCCGCTCGAGCACCAGCGAGTGCGAGGAGACCTCCATGACGCAGGAGCGCGCACCGGCGGTGGCGTAGCGATCGAGGAGGCGGTACAGGTCGAGCGACTCGGGTGTCGTCCGCCCGGCCTTCGTCTCGTCGCGGTTGTAGCGGTACATCACCGTCCCCAGGAGGCACGGCTTGAGCCCGGCCTCCCGCAGGATCGCCTCCAGGAGGAAGCAGACGGTGGTCTTGCCGTTGGTGCCGGTGACGCCGATCATCACCATGCGTCCGTCCGGCCTGCCGTAGTAGTTGCGCGCCGCCAGAGCCAGCCCGCGCCTATCGTTGTCGACCTGCACCCAGACGACCTTCGCCCCGAAGCGGTCCGGCGCGCGGCGCGACAGCACCGCCGTCGCCCCCCGGTCGATCGCCTGCTCGACGTAGTCGTTCCCGTCGCTCTTCTGTCCGCGCAGGGCGGCGAACAGGAACCCCGGCTCGACGGCGCGCGAGTCGTAGGCCAGCCCGCGAATCGGCGTCTTCGGATCGCCGCTGAGCCTCGCGTCCTTGATGCCTTCGAGAATCTGCCCGAGCTGCACGTGTCCTTCGCTCCGCCGTGCCCGTCGCTTCGCGGACGGGCCGCGGCGTTTCAGTAATTCACCACGCAGGGCGTCGCCCGCGTGACGGCGGTCCCGGGATCGGGATCCTGGCGCGTCACGCGCGCGCCCTTCACGTCGTTGCGGCAGACCAGGCCCCGCGCCGCCAGGATCTCGCTCGCCTGGCGCAAGCTCATCCCGGCGAGGTCCGGCATGAGGGCGCCGCCCCGGGCGGGCGGCGCGACCGGGCCGCCGAGGGCGGCGTGCACGGCCGTGGCCGGGCCGCCGTCGCCGGCCGTCCGGGCCGCCATCCTGCGATCCCGGCTCACGGCCCGGACCGCGAGCGCCGCGAGACCGGACCGATCGAGTCTCGCCATCCGCGCTTCGCGCCCGGTCGGCCCGGCGCTGCCGCCGCCCTTCGACAGGGACGCCTGCAGGGAGCGATCGAAGACCAGGGGATCCTCGTGGTCCGGCGGCACCTTGAGGTACATCAGGGTCGGCTGCGCGATGCGCGCGAACACGGGGGCGGCGATGTCCCCGCCGTGGAATTTCGCCCCCTTCGGCTCGTCGATCATGACGACGATCGCCAGGGCCGGCCGGCCCGCGGGCACGAAGCCGGCGAACCACGAGACGTACTTGCCGCGGGCGTAGCGCCCGCTCTGGTCGACCTTCTGCGCCGTGCCGGTCTTGCCGCCGACGGTGTAGCCGGGGATCGACGCCGCTTTCCCGGTGCCCTCGGTCGTCACCGTCAGCAGCATGGCGCGCAGGGCGCGCGCGGTCGTCTCGGAGATCACGCGCCGCGACTCGGGAACGCCCGCCCCCTTCCCGGGACCGCCGTCCGTGGCGGCGGGGGTGTCGAAGGCCAGGGCGCCGATGTCGGCCTGGGTCGGAGAGGAGGCGCCGCCGGGCGGCACCGGGGCGCGCCCGTCCTGGGCCGGCAGGAGCGCCTGCACGACGCGCGGTCGCATCCACACGCCGTCGTTGGCGACGGCCCCCATCATGGCCGCGAGCTGCAGCGTGGTGACTCCGATCTCCTGGCCCATCGCGATCGAGGCCTGGGACAGCCCCGACCAGTCGGAGACGTCGCGCAGGATGCCGGGGCTCTCGGCCGGGAGATCGATGCCGGTCTTGTGGCCGAACCCGAAGCCCCTGATGTAGGAGATGAACTCGGAGGCCCGGAGCCTCTGCGCCACCTTGATGGCGCCGACGTTGCTGGACTTCGCCAGGACCTCGGTGAACGTCAGGTTGCCGTAAGGCAGGCGGTCCTCCTTGAAACGGTGCTTCGCCACGACGATCGAGCCGTTCTCGCACCAGATGACCTCGTTCGGATGGACCCGCCCGGAATCGAGGGCCGCGGCCGCGGTCACGACCTTGAAGGTCGAGCCGGGCTCGTAGTAGTCGGTCGTGGCGCGGTTGCGCCGGGCCGACTCGCGTGCCTCGGAGTAGTCGTTCGGGTCGAAGGTCGGCCGGCTGGCCAGCGCCAGGACCTCTCCCGTCTGGGGGCGCAGGACCGCCACAGTGGCCCCGTCGGCGGAGGTCTCGGCCATCACGTCGTCGAGCGCCCGCTCGACGGTGTACTGGATCACCTCGTCGACCGTGAGGGACAGCCCGTAGCCGGGGGTCGGATCCTTCTGCTCGCGATCGAGCACGCGCCCGCCGCGGCCGTCGCGCAGGGAGACCAGGCGTCCCGGGGCGCCGCGGATGGCGCCGTCGTACATGAACTCCAGGCCGTCCAGGCCCTGGTTGTCCATGCCGCAGGCGCCGACCAGGTGCGCCGCCAGCGTGCGCTTCGGGTAATAGCGGCGGCTCTCGCGCACGAAGCCGAGGCCGCGGATCTTCAGGGATTCGATCTTCCTGCGGAGGTCGGGCGTGATCTTCCTCTTGATCCACACGAAGCGCCGGTCGCTCGCCAGGCGAGAGTACAGGTCGGAAACGGGGACGCCCACGACGGGTGCGAGCCGCCGGGCGGCGCCGGCCGGGTCGCCCACCTCGCCGGGCTCGGCGAACGCCGAGTCGACGTCCAGGCTGACCGCCAGCTCCCTGCCGTTGCGGTCGAGGATCGGGCCGCGCGGTGGGTCCAACGTGATTGTCTTCTCCTGCTGCGAGCGCGCCTGGTCGAGAAGCTCGGGAGCGCGGACGACCTGCAGGTGGGCGCAGCGGCCGAGGATCGCCAGCAGGCCCGCGCCCACCGCGACCACGAGCAGGATGAGCCGGGCCCGCAGCGCCCGCGGTGCGTGCGTCCGCCGGTCTCCGCGCGCCCGGCGCCGTCCGATTCCGGTCCACCTCATCGCGTGGTCCATCGATCCTCCCAGAGCGCCCCCGTCAGGGCGTCTCTTCCGGTTGCTGCCTCTCTGGCGTCGCGGTGCCGACCAGGGGCAGCATCCCGACGCCCGCCTCCACGGCGGTCTCGTCCGTCGTTCCGGCGCTCTTCGGAGGCGCCGGTTTCCGGCGCGGGTGCTGTGCCTTCTTCGCCGCGGCGCCCGCGCGGGGCCTGGACGGAGGGCCGGCGGCCGCCGCGTCATCCCCGCCGCCCGCGGCTTCGGCCTCCGTCCCCACCTCGTTGATCTTTCCGTCGATCACCGCGACGCGTCTCACGTCGGTGGGCGACGGATCGACGAGGCCGAGCTCCTTGCGCGCCAGCCGCTCGATCCTGTCGGGCGACAGCAGGAACGACCGCTCGACCGTGAGCTGCTTGCTCTGCTCCTGGAGCTGCTGGCGCTCCTTCTTGAGCGCCTCGACCTCGTAGGAGACGCGCAGGAACTCGACGCGCTGCCAGACGTACACGAGAAGCGGCACCACGATGGCCGCGCCGCAGAACAGGAGCCTGCGCAGCTCGCGCGCCCGCGCGCGGTCCCTCTCCTTCACCAGCCGCGCATTGATCTGCAGTCGCGGGATCGAGGCGGCGTGGCTCACGCGGCGCTCTCCAGGCGCTCCGCGGCGCGCAGCCTCGCGCTGCGGCTGCGGGGGTTGTCCCGGACTTCCTCCGGGGCGGGCCGCAGCGCGCGTGGCGTGACCAGGCGCACGACCCCGGGGCGGCCGCAGGCGCACACCGGCAGATCGCGGGGGCAGACGCAGTGGCGTGTCAGGCTCCGAAACGTCTGCTTGACGACGCGGTCCTCCAGGGAGTGGAAGGAGATCACCGCGATCCTCCCGCCCGGCTCGAGCTGTGCTATCGCCTCGGCGAGCAGGCGATCGAGACCCTCGAGCTCGCGGTTCGTGGCGATGCGCAGGGCCTGGAACGTGCGGGTCGCCGGGTGGATGCGGCCTGCGCCCGGAGAAGCGGCGGCCACGATCCCGGCAAGCTCCCGCGTGGTCCCGATCGGGCCGCGGCCGCGCGCCCGCGCGATGGCCCGGGCGATCCGCTTCGCCCTCTTCTCCTCGCCGAACTCCTTCAGGATGGCCGCGAGTCTCTCCTCCGGAAGCGTGTTGACCAGATCGGCCGCCGTGCCGGTCTGAGAACGATCGATCCTCATGTCCAGAGGCCCGTCCGCCTGGAACGAGAAGCCGCGCCCGGGGTCGTCGAGCTGCAGGGACGAGATTCCGAGATCGAGCAGGAGTCCCGAAACCGGGGGTGCTTTGATCGCGTCGAGAAGCGCCGGGATGAGCCGGTAGTCGGCGTGCCGCAGGACGACCCGCGCGCCGAACGGCCGAAGCCTGAGTCGGGCCGCCTCCACCGCCTCCGCGTCGCGATCGCAGCCGAACAGGCGCCCGTCGGGGGCGCTGGCGCGCAGGATCGCCTCCGCGTGCCCGCCGGCACCGACCGTCCCGTCGACCCAGAACCCGCCGGGACGGCAGGCGAGCGCCGCCAGCACCTCCCGCAGGAGGACCGGCTCATGGGTTCGTCCGTCCATGTCGGTCCGCTTCGCACGCTCTCATGAGATGCCGTGATCGGACAGGATCTTGAGGTCGTCGTCAGTGGGAGGCACGACCTGCGACTCGAATTTCCCGCGGTTCCAGACGTCCAGGCAGGTCAGGTTGCCGATCACGATCACCCCGCCGTGGGTTTCGCTCTTTTGCCGCAGCGTGGGATGGATGAGGATCCGCCCCTGGTCGTCCATGGTCGCGGGCTGGCCGTAGTAGTTGACGAAATTGCGGAACTTGGCGAGGGACGGTCCCAGCGACGAGTTGGAGGCCAGCTTCTTCTCGATCTCGATCCAGACGGGCATCGGGTAAATCCGGACGAAGTCGCCGGTGTAGGTGGTCACGAAAAATTCCCGGCCGTAGTTGCCCTCGATGTATCCTTTGAAAAGGGAGGGAATCTTGAGGCGCCCCTTGTCGTCGACCTTGGCAGGAGAGCTTCCCCTCAGCATTCCCTTCCTCGTCGGCGGGTCACGAGCGTCGCAGCCATGTCCGCCGTCCGTGATTTGTTTTTCTTGAGTTCTATGGATGCGTGGCCACTTTAGACCACTTTACTCCACCGCGGCAATATAAGGACCCCTCACCGGGTTGTCAAGGACAAACTTAAACAAGGACAATCAGATAGCCCTGCCCGAGCGGTTCTCCAATATGTGGAGTGAGGCCATCGGATAACCCACAACATCCTGTGGAAAAGTGGAGGCGACGCGTTTGCAAATAGTGAAATGAAGGCGGACCGTGTGGTAGCATCCGCAACAGTGCGGGAGGATCTGCCATGAAGCAGGTCGCGCCTTTTGCCCCGTTCGCCCTGCTCGCTTCGCTTCTGATCCAGCTCCCCGCCATGGCCGCCGGCCAGCCCGGGGACTACTCCTTCACCGCCAGCATCGGCGAGTCCGGCCCGAACAGCGACAGCGCCTACCGCTCCGACCAGGCGATCAGCTTCGCCCTGCAGTACCAGAAGAGCGGCTACGCCGCGTATCGCGCCACGGCGGGGCTCCTGTCGATGAGCGGGCGGGAGAGCATCAGCCCGGCCGCCGGCACGCGTGACGCCGACGCCTTCTTCGTCACGGGCGACCTCGTCTTCACGCCGCGCTTCAGGGTCATGCATCCCTTCGCGGCGGCCGGGGTCGGTTTCTACGACCTGCGCCTGACCGACAGCCAGGACACGCAGAACGGCATCGAATTCGGCATCAACTGGGGATTCGGTCTCGACGCCCAGATCCTGAGATGGTTCGCGGTGCACGGCGAGGTGGCCTACCACTACCTCACCGGCGATATCTCCAGTCCGATCCAGATCATCACGATCGGGGGACGGTTCGACTTTTAGGATCCCGGACAGGATCCTGGTCGTTGTCGGCGGCGCGATCCCACCGTACACTTACGGCCCCATGAGCGTGCTCCGGATTCGCGGGCGTGTCTACCTTCTGGTCCCGGTCGCCCTTCTCCTGGCCGTGTCGGCCTCGAGCGCCATTCCCCCCGGGGGGGCCGATGCCGGTCCGGCCGCCACGGGTTGGGAGCGCAAGCTCGACCCGTTCCTGCGGCGGATCGCCCTCGGCACGTTGCGAGTGCAGGGACGGTTCATCGACGCCGTGCCCGGTCTGTCGGCGCAGGCGGCACGCGCGCTCCCCGCCTTCGTGCTGGCGGAGAGATCCGAGGCGCCGGTCGTCCGGGTCAAGGCGGGGATTGTCGAGAGTGCCCCCGGCTCCCGGCGTGGCCGGGAGGCGCTCCGGCAGGCGCTGTCCGACATCGGCGTCGAGATCAGGGGACAGGTGGGCGCCGTCCTGTCGCTGACCGTCCCGGCGGCGGCGATCGAGCCGCTGGCGCGCCTGCCGGAGATCGCCTGGCTGAAGGCGGCGCATTCGTACGGCCTGCTCAACGAGATCAGCACCGCGTCGGCGCAGGTCGCCTCGGACCAGGCGAACACCGCCTTCGACCGCGGCGCGGGAGTGATCGTCGCGGTCGTGGACACGGGGATCGAGTGGACCGATCACGATCTCAGGAAGGCCGACGGCACGACGCGCCTCCTGGGGATCTGGGACCAGACGCTGACCGATGCGGCCCACCCGCCGCCCGCCGGCTTCTCGTTCGGGGCCTACTACTCGCGGGCCGACATCGACGCGGCGCTCGCCTCGGGCGGGTCGCTCCTGACCGGCGACGGCCACGGCCACGGGACGCACGTCTCCGGCACCGCCGCCGGGAACGGCCTGGAGACCGGCAACGGTGTCGCCGCCGGGACGTTCGCCGGCGTGGCGCCGGAGGCCGACCTGCTCACGGTGCGTGTGTTCGACGACAGCGGCACCTTCTGCAAAGCCTGCGATCTCACGGCCGCGGTGCAGTTCATCGCGCGCACGGCGGCGGCCGCCGGGAAGCCGTGGGTCGGCAACATGAGTCTCGGGACGGACCTCGGCGCGCACGACGGGACCGATCCGGACGAGATGGCGATCGACGCCGCGACCGGCCCCGGCACGCGCGGGGCGGTGATGGCCATCGCCGCGGGGAACTCGGGCGGCCGCGACCGCAGCCTGCGCCCCATGCACTGGGAAGGGACGCTGCCGGCCGCGGGCGCGTCGATCAATAACACGTTCAATCTGTCCTACACGCAGAAGAGCGGCGCCGACAACGACGACGTCTGGATCGATCTCTGGTACAAGGGGGCGGACTCCATCACGGTCGAGATCGTGAGCCCCAGGTCGATTGTGGTCGGCGCTCCCCGCGGCGCCGACTCCGGGATCGTCTGCACTGACGACGGCGCCGTGCAGGTGCTCGCGACGAACGCCCTGGACCCCATAAACGGCGACAACGAGGTGTTCGTGCAGATCTGGGACAGCAGCGGCTGCAGCCCGACGGTATCACCGCGCAACGGGACCTGGACGATCCGCATCACGACCAACGCCGTGGCCTCCCCGGCACCGTCCTTCGACCTGTGGAACGAGTCCGACGCGTCGGCCGTGGGGTTCGTGAGCCTCGCGGTGTCCAATCTCGGCAAGAGCGTCGGCATTCCCGGGACGGCGCACCACGCGATCACGGCCGGCTCCTACGCCGACAAAGATCGCTGGATCAACGTGAGCGGGGCGCAGACGATCGCGACCCTCAGCACCGTCTCCGGCGTCGGGAGCCTCTCCGGCTTCTCGTCGCTCGGGCCGACGCGCGACGGCCGGATCAAGCCGGACGTCGCGGCCCCCGGTGAGTACATCGGCTCGTCTCTGGCCGGCGGCATCCAGGCGTCGCGCGGCACCTCGTTCACCGAGAGGGACGGCGTGCACGGCGACATCCGCGGCACCAGCATGGCGACACCGCACGTCGCCGGTGCCGTGGCCCTCTTGCTCGGGATCAACCCGGCTCTCTCGGGCCCCGAGATCAAGGCGGCGATCCAGCGCTCGGCCCGATCCGACTCATTCACCAACGCGCCGGGCCCGCTGCCGAACGCCTACTTCGGCTACGGCAAGCTGCGCGCCCTCGAGGCCGGGTACCAGGCGGCCTCGATCGTCACCGACCTGAGGGCGATCTCGCCGGCGTCGTTCGGCGGCAGCGACAGCCTCTACGTCGACACGTACAACGTCTACCGCGGATCGATCCCCGGGCTCAGCGCCACCGCCTACGGCACCTGCTTCCTGACGGGGCTGCCGTCGCCCGCCTTCAGCGATCCCGCGAATCCCCCCCTCGGCCAGGCGTTCTTCTACCTGGTGACCGGTGTGCACGCCGGGGTCGAGGGCATCCTCGGCGTCGACAGCGACGGCCGCATCGAGCCGGACACTTCTCCCTGCCTGTAGGACGCCTCCTCATGTATCCTGCGCCCGCCCGCGCCGGAGCCGGACCGCCGAAGCGCGGGACCGCGGCGCCAGGAGGACCGACATGAGCCTCGATCCGCACGTGATCCGGAGTGCCGCTCTCAAGTGGGAGAAAGACTCGAAGGGGGACCGCTTCGGCTGGCGGCGGAAGAGTCTCGCGGCCGCGGCGGGAGGGAAGAAGCTGGGCTGCAGCCTCTACGAGCTGCCGCCGGGGAAGCGCTCGTGGCCGTACCACTACCACTGCGCCAACGAGGAGGCGATCTACGTCCTCGAGGGGGAGGGCACGCTCCGCCTGGCGGGGCGCGAGCACGCCATCGGCGCGGGGGACTACGTCGCCCTGCCGGTCGGACGCGACGGCGCCCACCAGATCGTCAACGCGTCGGAGAAGCCGCTCCGCTACCTGTGCCTCTCGACGATGATCGAGCCCGAGGTGGCGGTCTATCCCGATTCCGGGAAAGTCGGGCTGTTCGCAGGCTCCGCCCCGGGCGGCCGGCGCGAAGATCGGCACCTCTTCGTGTTCCTGCGCTCGGACCCGAAGCTCGACTACTGGGACGGGGAGGCCTGAACAGGACGAATGACCGGACCACGCGAAGCGACGGTGACCCCATCGGGCCCATCCGCCCGCGGTGAGGCGGGCGACGGCGGGCTGATCCGCGCCCTCGGTCTGTGGGACTCGACTCTCCTGGTGATCGGGCTCGTGATCGGCTCGGCAGTGTTCCTGGTCACGGGAGGATCGAGCGGCGTGGCGCGCCTCCTGCCGTCGCCCGGTCTTCTCCTCGTCGGCTGGATCGCCGGCGGAATCCTGTCGTTCGCCGGCGCCCTGGTGTACGCCGAGCTGGGCGCCGCCCTGCCGCGCGCCGGGGGCCAGTACGTCTTCCTGCGCGAGGCGTACGGCGATCTCACCGGCTTCCTGTACGGCTGGACGCTGTTCGCCGTCATCCACACCGGAACGCTCGCGGCGCTGGCGGTCGGATACGCGCGCTACTTCGGCATCTTCTTCCCCGCGCTCGGCACCGACCGCGCGCTCGCGTCGCTGCCGCTTCCCGGCCACACGCTCGCGATCTCGGCGGGCCAGCTCAACGCCGTCGCGGTGATCGTCTTCCTGTCGATCGTCAACTACTTCGGCGTGAAGGAAGGCAGCCTGTTCCAGGGGATCATCACCGTCGTGAAGATCGCCTCGTTCGCCGGCTTCATGATCCTCGGGGTCGCCATTGGCAAAGGGAGCTGGTCGCACTTCGTGCCGCTGTTCGGAGGGGCGGGCGGTGAGGCCGTCGTGGGCTCTTCGGGCTCTGCGGCGGGGGCCGCCGCCGGAGGGTTCGGCCTCGGCGCGTTCATCCTGTCGATGGTGGCGATGCTGTGGGCCTACGAGGGCTGGAACAACATCACCTTCACGGCGGGCGAGATCAAGGACCCGCAGCGCAACCTGCCGCTGTCTCTCATCCTGGGGATGAGCGCCATCACCCTGATCTACGTCGGCATGAACGTCGTCTACCTGTACGCCATGCCGGTGGGCGACATGATCTCGACCGAGACCATCGGCGAGGCCGCCGCGGGGCGGCTGTTCGGGCCCCTCGGGTCGAGACTGATGTCGCTGTCGGTCCTCGTCTCGGTGTTCGGCTGCATCTCCGCCACCGTCATCTCGGGCCCGCGGGTCTTTTACGCCATGGCGAGAGACGGCCTGTTCTTCCGCGGGATCGCCGAGGTGCACCCGCGCCACCGCACGCCGGTGAAGGCGATCCTCTGGCAGTGCCTCTGGTCGAGCGCCCTCTGCCTGTCGGGCACGTACGACCAGCTCTACACGTTCGTGATCTTCGCAGCCGTCCTGTTCTACGCTCTCGCCGGCGCCTCGGTCATCGTCCTGCGCCGCCGCCACCCGGAGTGGCCGCGGCCGTACCGCACCTGGGGCTACCCGG
>JBGPED010000080.1:0-12006 GCA_041482595.1 Acidobacteriota bacterium | reverse complement strand
TGGATCCAAGGTGCAGGCTCGAACGTCGCCCGGTGTCGTGGCTCGGCCGTAGCGACACCTTTCGGCTGATGATACAAGACAAGATCGGCCGGATCAAGAGTGCGATCGGGGGCTCAGCCTTTTGGGACGGGGCGGGGGGTGCCGGGTTTAACTGGTGGCGGTGGACGTCGCCCCGGGTGAGCGCCGGGGCCCGCGCGTGGGCGCGGGCCCGGCCGTCATGGTCCAGCACGCCGAGGTGCGCCACGGTCTCATGCACTACCTTGCCGCGGCGCACGTACAAGTCGGCTTCCGCCGCGCGTTGTCGCAGGTTGGTGGTGTCTGTCCAAGGGGCAAGGTCGGCTCGACACCGCCATTCTCACCTCCCTACCAGGACGCCAATCTCCGGGCCAGGCTCTTGCCCATTCTGGCGAGCCTGGACACGCGGGACGATCCGGAGGGTCGCAGCCTTTCGATCCATCGCGGGTCATCGAGATAGTCCTGATAGACCTTCATGTAGTCCGCGACGACCCGGTCGTCCTCGTTCACGGGCCCGCCCGATGCGTTCTCGCCGGCGACGTCCCTGTAGAGCCCCTGAAAGCTCGCGGCGAAGCCCCGTGCCGTGAAACGGGCGTCGAGCTCTCTGCGAGCCGTTTCCCCCATCGCGGCCATTCTCGTTCTGTCCGCCGACATCTTCAGAATCGCATCGCTGAGGGGTTCGGGGTCGTTCACGGGGACCAGGAATCCCGTCCCCCCTTCGCTGATTATCTCGGCCGGTCCGCCGCAATCAGTCGCCACGACGGGCAGTCTCGCCGCCATCGCTTCCAGGACCGCGAGCGAGAAAGCCTCGGTGAGCGACGGGACGATGAGGAAATCACACGCCGCGAGGATACGCGGGACATCGCTGCGGAAGCCGAGATAGAGGACGGACCCGCCCAGTCCTAGATCCTTGATCCTCCTTTTCAGGTTTCGCACCTCGCTGCTCGAGCCGGCCCCGACGATCAGGACGACCAGGCGGCCGCCCTTTTTCTTGACGAGGGAGATGGCGTTGAGAAGGACAGAATGTCCCTTCTCTTTCGCGAGCGACCCCACGGTGGCAGCCACGAGCACGCCGCCGGGCAGGCCTAATTCTCGCAGCACGGAGTAGTCCTTTTCCTTCCTGGCCTCCGCGACATCGACGCCGTTGTGAATGGTCACGATCTTGCCTGGGTCGATGCTTTCCGCGAGCCGGACCCGGACGGCCCGGGAGACCACGACGATCCTCCGGGAAAGATCGTCCATGACCTGGTAGACGAGCGGCAGGGGCAGCAACGGCTTGAGCCTGGGATGTCCTTCCAAGATCTCGTGGATGTGCCAGATGTGAGGAATCCTGTTCACTCTGGCCGCGAGCGCGCCCTCCCAGATGACGGAGGTGTTCGTCTGGATGATGTGAGGCCTCTCATTCTCGATGATCCGGGTGACTCGCTGGACGCGCTCCGCCAGGCCGTCGGCCCGGGATCGCCGCTTCCATCGCGATCGGATCCAGCGGTCGAGGGGGCTGATGTAAGTCTTCAGTCGCAGCCGTTCCATCTCATCGAGAAGAGGGCCCTCCGTGGGCAGGATCACCACCGGATCGAACAGGGTCGGGTCCAGATTCCTGAGAAGAGTCAGGAGGGAGATCTCCGCTCCCGCCAGGTTGGCGGAGTGCGACAGGTAAAGGATCTTGGTCTTCCCGGCCGCATCCTTCAAGAGCCTGTCCCCCAATCGTCGTACCCGAGCCTCACGCCCGACCTGTCAGCGACGCAAGCGATGTGCCTCGTGAGACCGGGCACATCCCTGCGGTGGCGCCGCATCCCTCTCCGCATGGCGATGTACTGACCGAGCGGATCGGAGCGGTGGCTTCACGGATCAGATTGGCCGCGCTCCTGGAGCCATCGCCCAAGACGATGCCCCCGTCATGGTCCTCGAGATAGTTTAAATGATCCGAGGCATTCTGGGATTCACGGCGCCACCTCCAGTCGCATGGATCCGGGAGTGGCTCACGCGGATGTCTCGCGGGCTTGCGGCAGGTCCCGCAGCACCTTGCGGCGGCTGCAGTAGAACATGATGTCGAAAAGCGCCATGCTGGTGGACCGGTATGGCGCTTGAGGTCTTTGCGGGCCCTGCGGGCGGGGATTCGACAGGGCATCCTCCCGTCCCGCTGAGCGGCCGTCATCATAACTGATTCACGCCAGGAAAATCGGCCGACTCGACCCGACGTCCTCCCCGTTTCCTTCTTGAGGTGATCACGGAGGGTTGACGGCTCCTCCTGTGGCGTGCTGGATTCCAGGCTGAGCCGGTAGCCGTAGCCAGCTTGAGCAGCGAGTTGCGATGCTAGAATGCCTTCTCCGGCCGGCCCACCTCGAGCGAGGTCAACGGTCCCAGCATCGGAGACCCAATGGCAGCAGACTACCCGAGAGGCAGGTGCGTCCGGCGCGAGGCGGCGCTGTTCGCCCTGGCGCTCATGCTTGAGGCCTTCGTGCTTCTCCTGCTCTGCGCCACACGTCGGATGGTGGCCGGGCACGACGGGTTCCAGTACTTCTCGCTACAGTATTACTTTCTGAACGACGCCGCATACGCAGGCGAGGTCCCGCAGTGGTTGCCGTACATGACACACGGTACGGTCGCGACCTGGTGGTACGCCATTCAGGGAAGCCTTCTCCAGAACGTTCTCCTGCTCGCCGCGAGAGCCTTGCGGACCGTCCACTTCCTCACGGTCTTCTACACGAACGCATTCATCGACGAGCTGGTCCTGGGTCTCGGGACCTGGCTCTTGTGCAAGCGCTTCTTCGCCTCGACGGCGAGCGTCTTCTTCGTCACAGCGACCGTCCTCGCGAGCAGCATGTGGACGACCCAGCCGTGGTACAACCTTCACTTCTACTACGCGCTGCCCCTGATCCTGTGGCTTCTCCACCGCTTCCTCGACGAAGCGCGCTGGCGGTACCTGGCCCTCGCGGCGAACCTCACAGGCCTTCAAACCTTGGGCAATCTGCCGTACTTCCTGCCTGTCCTCACGATGGTCATCTTTGTGTACGCCCTCTCCTATGCGTCTCTGAACCGGCACCTCGTCGCGCGACAGGTCCGGGCCCTCTCCTGGCGCTGGGGCTTCGCAGGAGCGGTCGTGGTCGCCGTGGTCTCATTTGGCGCGGCGTATGCGGTCCTCTGCGTCGGCACTGACTCGATCCTCAACTACAACGACGGGCGCAATCTCGATGGAACGACCCCCTACTCAGTGTTCATGACTTACGCGGGAAACCTCGACCTCAGGAAATACTTCGAGCTGGGCCTCGGCTTCTCTCCGGCATTGGACTACACGCTTTACATGGGCGTGCTCTCGCTGCCTCTCATGGCGCTCGGGCTCGTCCGGGCGCCCAGAGGCTCGCGACACTTCGCGATCGTGTGCGCCTTCATGCTCCTGTTCGGCTGCGGAACGTTCGTCTCGAGCGCGGCCTACTACGCGTGGCCCATGATGCGCTTCTATCGCCACCTCGCGCTCGTCTGCTGCTTTGTCAAGCTGTTCGCGTGCGTGGTTGCGGGCTTCGGCCTGGATCATCTGGTCGCCCGCGGCCCTTCGCGCAGGTTCGCAAACGGCGCGGGGATCCTCCTGCTCGTCCTCGCGGCCGGGCTCTTGACATTCGCGCGGGACGGGACCTTGTCCGTGAGCCTTGCCAGAAGGCTCGTCCGGCATGGGTTGGTGCGGGTGGAGCAATTCTTAGACCCGTCACTCCTCTCCTTCGCCCTGACGCGGTCGAGCATCTTCGCCCTCGCCTTCGGCGCGCTGCTCGCCATCAGCGGGAGACTGAACTGGCAGAAGCGCTCTGCGGCCCTCATCGCGACCGTCCTCGCTGTCCACCTGGCGGACCTGTACTCCTGGAAAGCCTTGGAGCTCAAGGTCACGACCTATGGGATGTCGAGCCAGGAGTGGGAGCTCACACGCCTCCGCCCCATGCCCTATGTCCCGTCCAGGAGCGCAGGCTTGATCGGGGAGACGAACCCTCGCGAGCTCTTCCTCCAGGACCGCCCGGAGAAGATGGAGGGGACATACTGGTCGACGCAGTCTTTCCTGTTCGAAGACGAGCTCGGAAGCGACTTCCGTACCGACCACTGGCTCGCCCCTCTCGACGACCTTCTCCGCGTCTACTCAGGCCAGCCGGTCCGCCAGAAGAAAGTCCCCCCGCTCTTCCGGACCCGCGGAGAATTCAGGTTCCCGATCGAGAATCGCGCCGCGCGGGAGGTCTGCGGCGCGACCGGGAAGGTCCAGTTCTTCCGGGTCGCACACGAGGGACGGGACGAAGAGATCGCGCGACACCTTGCGCGCCCCGACGCCACGGGCCGCGTCCTCCTCGTCGATTCGGCGTCGGTCGACGACGTGGCGCGGCGGCGGAGCCAAGTTCGCGCCCTCGCCCCGATCGCGACCGACGAAAAGCTTGCTCTCCCCTATGAGGTCCGCTGGTTCAGCTCAAACCGGCTCGACCTCGCGGTGGACGCGGGGGATCGAGAAGGCGCGTGGCTGGTCTACGCCGACGTCTGGCATCCGCTCTGGAAAGTCACCGTCAACGGAGTCGAACGGGCGATCGCGAAAGCAAACCTCGCGTACAAGGCCGTCTGGCTGGACAGTGGCATGAACGAGGTCCGCTTCCGGTTCCACTCCCGTGCACTGTCGTTCTGGCACGCGTTCTTCGCGATCGACTCGTTCACGTGGATCCTAATCCTCGTCGCGCTCACCCGACAGATCGGCCGGAGGCACGAGCGCGGCGAGGCGCAACGGTGAACGAGACCGTAGCGCTCGAACCGTTTCTGCCAGCGGTAGAACAGCGTCCGCGAGATCCCCGCCTCCAGGCAGGCGGCGCTGACGCTTCCCAGTTCCCGGGCACGGAGGATGACACGCAGTCGCGAAGTCCGTATGCTGTCCTCGAGGGTCATCGGTCCTGTCTCTCAAAGTGTCTTCGTTTTGCCGCGACTCACTCTGGGAAGCATAGGGCAGATGGCCCTTATTACGACTGAGTTCAAACTGGAGCGCCATTCATGCGCGAGGTAAAGTATCCGAGAAATGGAGTCAAGAATTTCCGTGAATCAGCACCGCACTGCGCGAACCAACCGCAGAAGATCGAAGGGGGAATAAGTGCAACAGGAACCGAATAGGAGCGCGACCGATTGTCCTTCGGATCCGAGCGATGTCGCTGAAATCTCGATCCGGGAGTTGAGACAGCCGGTCACCTCTCAGAGTCCCGCACAAACGAAAATATTCCGGCAAACTCTCGGACGGATTGCCAGGCGGAGGCGGTTTTGGGTCGCGCTTTTCTTGGCGATTGTCATTGTGATGATGATGGCGCTTCACCTGCGAGGACGCTTGTCTCCGGAGAAAATGACGGACATGGTTCGAGATTACCCCGTGGTCGCTCCCGCCGTGTTCTTCGCAGTCTATACCATCATGGTGGTAGCCCTGCTTCCAACCTTGCCGCTCAACATGGCGGCGGGAGCATTATGGGGGTCTGTATTTGGAAGCATGCTATCGATATCCGCCGCAGTTGCCGGCGCGTCGATTTCGTTTGTAGCATCGCGCTATCTTATCTCGGGTTTGTTCGAGTCATGGTTCGAGGCGCGTGCCTGGTCATGGTTGAAATGGGGAATCGCCAGTGCCGACTGGAAAGCTGTCGCTTTTGTGCGCGTCAACCCCGTGTTTCCCTTCGGTCCTCTCAACTATTTCTTTGGTGCTACGGGAATCCGGTTCTCTCGGTACTTCTGGACAACCCTGATTTTCATCGCGCCACCGTCAATTGTCATCGCCGCGATCGGAGATGCGATAGGCGGTTTTGTTTTGCGGGACAGTGCCCAAGAATGGATGCAAAATGTCTTCCTTGTCTCTTTCGCTGTGACCGCTATCGTCGGAATGCGCTATGGGCTGCGTTATTGGGCCGCCCGCAACCTGCAAACGACACGCAGTGTAACGAAAGATTTGGACGTCGTGGTATGACCAAATCTTGGTTTAGGACGGCGGCTCCGCAGACGGGACAATCGAATGGTGCCGAGACAATGGGTACCCAGGAGACGCTGGGGAGCTCGCTGTAGAAAAAAGTGTGCCGCGGAGCCCGAACGGCCGGAAATTCGACAGCGAGGCGTGAACGGAGGCCCTGCGGAGGTTCCCGACGACCGGCTCGCGGCAGGATGTGAACAGCCGTCCGGAGATCCCGTCCTCATCCGGGCGGCTGCGGGGCGGAGAGCCGCGTGACCTTCGGCGGACGATGAGGCGGAGGAGCACAATGAGGTTGGAACAGCCGGCGCGGCAGGTCGTCCGGGCGGCCCGGGCCCTGCTCGTCCTGGCCGCCTGCCTGGGCCTGGTGGATGCCGCCGCGGTCGCGGAACGGCCGCCGCGGCCCGCACGCTCCACTTCCGATCCCAAGCGTGCCGAGATTCGCCGCAAGATCGAAGAGAGGCTCGCCCGCCTGGTCTCCGGGCTCCAGGGCGCCTCGGGATACGTCATCCGCGATCTCGCGAGCGGTGATGCGTTCGAGAAGGATGCCGACGCGGTGTTCCCCGCCGCCTCGACCATCAAGCTGCCGATCTTCCTCGATCTCCTCAAGCGGGCGGAGGAAGGGACGCTCGACCTGGCGCGCCCGGTGCCGATCGACCCGAAGACGCGCGTGGAAGGGGGCGGCGTGCTGGAGAAGTGGTCGGTGCCGTACCCGGTCCTGTCGGCCGATCATCTCGCCGTCCTGATGATGGACTTCTCCGACAATTACGCCACGAACGTCCTCATCGATCTCGTCGGCATGGACAACGTGCAGAGACGTCTCAACGCCTGGGGAATGAAGGACACGCTGCTGCGGCGCAGGATGATGGACCTCGAGGCGGCGCGCGCCGGGCGCGAGAACGTCACGACACCGCGCGACATGGCGGCGCTCCTCGAGCGGTTGTACCGGGGTGAGATCCTGAACGCCGGCGATACGCGCAGGGCGATCGAGATCATGAAGCGCAACGAAAAGACTCCGATCAAGAGAGGGCTGCCGCCGAGTGTGCCGGCCGCCGACAAGGACGGCGATCTGGACGGGCTGCGCTGCGACTCGGGGATCGTCTTCGTCGCGGGCCGCGCCGGGGACGGTGCGGGCGGCGCGCGGCCGTTCGTCATCTCGGTGATGACCGCCTACCTGCAGGACGACCAGGCGGGCGAGGCGTTCATCGGCGACGTGACGCGGGCGGCGTGCGATTATTTCGGGGTCCTGGCGCGCTCGACGGAGTTCGGGCGGACCGTCGATTAGCGGGAGGCGCCCATCATCCCGGGCTTCAGGTAGGGAATCGGATCGACCGGGCGGCCAGAGTACCGCACTTCGAAGTGCAGGTGGGTGCCGTGGGCGTTCCCGGTGGCGCCGACCTCGGCGATCGTCTCGCCCTGCTCGACCTCGTCCCCCTCACGCACCAGGATCCGGCTGGCGTGGGCGTACAGCGTCGTCACGCCGTTGCCGTGATCGATCACCACCGTCTTGCCGTACTTCCCTTCGCTGCCCGAGCGCACCACGATTCCCGCGGCGACCGCGCGGACCTCCTCGCCGCGGACCCCGTCGATGTCGATTCCGTCGTGGTGATGGTGCCGGCCGCGCTGCCCGAAGGCACCCGTGATCAGGCCGTCGAGCGGCCAGGCGATGCTCATGAGGGAGGGGGCCGACGCCCTGTCCGCCTTTGCTTTCTGCCGCGGGCCGGGCGCCGCCCCGGCGCGCGCGACCGGCGCGCTCCCCGGCGGGGTCGGCGGCGGAATGTAGATTTCCGTGCCGGCGCGGATGGTCGTCGGGTCGTGAATGTCGTTCACGCGCAGGATCGTCTGCAGCGGCACCTCGTACGCCCGCGAGAGCGAGTACAACGTCATGCCGGGTTGCAGGCTGACACGCACGCCGCCTGCGGCTCCCGCCCCGCCTTCCGGCCCGACGGAGTGGGGCAGGGTGGCGACCTCGTCGCAATCCTCCGGGCAGCCGTCCGGCTCCTCTCCTGGCAGGGGCTCACGGGGCCGATCGAGACGCACGGCCGGCGTGGCCTCGCCCAGTCTCGAGGGGTGTTCCCACTCCGCGACCGGCTTGGGCTGCGCCGAGGTCACGGCGCGCGACACAGCACGGCCCCCGCAGCCGGGCAGGATGAGCGCTCCCGCCGCCAGAAGCAGAGACAAGGGAACCCCTTTTCCGATCCGTCCGTGCATGAGGCAATACCCCCCTATTAATATGATGGAGGGTGATCAGCCCGTCCACCCCTGTAACCACCCGGATTTTCAGGCGTTCGACGGGCGGCCCACGCACAACTCGCGCCCCCCGGCGGGTTCCGCCAATGGCGATTTTGTAATGGTCGTGCGGCGGCGCGGTTGATCGACACCTCTGCCGGATGGTACAGTCCGCCCCCATGTCCCGGACGAAACTGATTCTCCGGCTTTCTGCCGTCGTCCTGCTCGTGGCGTCGACCGCCTGCCGCGCCGAGCGCCCCGCGCACCTGACCGGCGGCGGTGCGACGGACGCCGCGGGCGCCGGACCACCCGGCCCGGTTCCGCCGACGGGCGCCCTCGTGCAGCAGCCTTACTTCGCCAACATGACCGTCGAGAGGAACACGGCAGTGCCGATGCGCGACGGGGTCGTCCTGCGCGCCGACATCTACCGGCCGGCGGCGCCGGGGAGGTTCCCGACGCTGGTCTACCGCACGCCGTACGGCAAGGACAATCTCGTCGAGTCGGGCTCCGAGCCGACAATCGTGAGGGCGGCGCGGGCCGGGTACGCCGTCGTGGTGCAGGACGTGCGCGGCCGGTTCCACTCGGACGGCGAGTTCCGCCCGTACCAGCAGGAAGGAAAGGACGGTTACGACACGATCGAGTGGGCGGCGGCGCAGGAGTGGAGCAACGGCCGCGTCGGCACGTTCGGGTTGTCGTATCCCGGCGCCGTGCAGTGGCTCGCCGCGATGGAGGCCCCGCCGCACCTCGTGTCGATTTTCCCCGAGATGACGTTTGACACGGGACGGCACTTCTTTTTCTTCGGCGGCGGGTTCAACCACGACTGGATGCGCTGGATCCTCCTGTACATCGCCCCCGACGTCAGGCAGCGCAAGGGTCTGCGCGGTGCCGTGACCGAGAAGGAGGCGCAGGCGGAGTGGGACCGCCTCAAGTGGCAGTGGGAGAACTACCTGCCCCTGCGCGAGTTCCCCGTCCTGAAGGAGGTCGCGCCCTGGTACTACGAGTGGCTCGAACACCCGGACGACGGGTCGTACTGGGACTTCGCCGATGTGACCCGGGCCCACCCGCGGATTACGGCACCGGCGCTCAACTTCTCCGCCTGGTACGACAGCAACTACGGCCCGCTCGGGGCGATCGCCAACTACAACGGCATGCGTGAGAGGGGCGCGACCGACCTGGCGCGGCGCGGGCAGAGACTCATCCTCGGCCCCTGGGACCACGGCGACCCGACCGAGTACGAAACGAAGGTGGGGGAGATCGATTTCGGGCCGAACATGACGTTCGACTACTACGGGCTGGTCATCAAGTGGCACGACCGCTGGCTGAAGGAGATCAGGAACGGCGTCGACGAGGGGCCGCCGGTGCGCATCTTCGTGATGGGCGACAACATCTGGCGCGCCGAGAACGAGTGGCCGCTCAAGCGCACGCGGTACGTGCCGTACTACCTGCACAGCGGCGGGCGCGCCAACACCGCCTCGGGAGACGGCTCGCTGTCGACCGCCGAACCGGCCGCCGGGCCGATGGCCGGCGCGGCCGAGGAGCCTCCCGATCGCTACGCCTACGATCCCCATCGCCCGGTGATCGTGGAGAACTTCGAGAAGATGGGTCCGTACGACCACTCGAAGATGCAGTCGCGCCAGGACGTGCTCGTCTACACCACCGGCCCGCTCGCGGAGGACGTCGAGGTGACCGGTCCGATCGCCGTGCACCTGTGGGCGGCTTCGAGCGCCGTCGACACCGACTTCGCGGTCATGCTCTGCGACGTCTACCCCGACGGCCGCGCCTACAACCTCGCGCCGAACGAGGCCGGCTTCCTCCGTGCCCGGTATCGCAAGTCCGAGTCATCGCCGGAGCTCTTGACGCCGAACGAGCCGACCGAGCTCGTCATCGATCAGATGGTGACCAGCAACGTCTTCAAGAAGGGCCACCGCATCCGCATCCAGATCAGCAGCAGCCGCTTCCCCCCGTTCGATCGCAATCCGAACACCGGCGACCCGTTCGGCGCCTCGAGCCGCGTGGTCGTTGCGCGCCAGACGATCCTGCACGATGCGGCCCACCCGTCGCGGGTCGTCCTGCCGATCATCCCGCGCGGCCCGGGACAGTAAGCCTCCGATCGATCCAGGGTTGACCGCCCCCGCCCGCGGCGGTATATACGGAGCATCGGCAACGGTCGAAAGCGGGGGTGCCCGATGGACCGCGCACGGGGACGATCTCGTGGTGGGTGGGCGACCTTCACCGTCCTGTCGCTCCTTGCCTGGGCCGAGGCCCGGGCCTCGGTCGCCATCCAGAGCTTCTCCATGGCACCCGCGTCGCCCGACACCGGCGACCCGGTCGTGCTGTCGGCGGTCATCCAGTCGACGTCGTCCTGCAACTTCATCGACGCCCGCATCGGCTTCGAAGCCCAGGGCGAGCTCGGCGGCCGGAAGGGCTGGGGCATCGACATCGAGTTCCGGGACGGGGTCCTGCCGGTCGTCAGCACCTGTCCGATCGAGACGAGCCTGGGGACGCTGCCGGTGGCGGCGGGCGACGGGGTCCTGCGGGCCCGGAACGACGGGATCGTGAACGACGTCGCTCTCTTCACGCTCGCGGTCGATCCGGGGCCGGCGGCGGGATGGGACGGCCCGGCGCTCCACGGCGGCTTCTCCCTCCAGGTCCGCAGCGCCGCGGCGACGTCCCTGCCGGGGCGACTGGCGGTGTCCGATCTCCTGAACCGGCAGATCCTGCTCCTGGATCCGAGGACGGGGGATCTCCTGTCGTCGTTCCGCTCGCCGGGATCGGGCGACGTGCGCGGGCTGGCCTGGGACGGGAGCAGTTTCTTCGCGTCGGTGCGTGATTCGATCGGCCCGCGGATCTACAGGCTCGACCTTCCGGGGAGGGTCCTCGACGTGTTCCCCAGTCCCTTCATCTCGCCGGGCAACGCTCCGCTCGAAGGGCTGGCGTACCTGAACGGCGTGCTCTACGGATCGTACGAGAGTCCGCCGACGTTGTTCGCGATCAACCCGTCCACGCACGTCACGCTCTGGAACCGCCCGCTGCGGGACAGGATCCTGGCGCTCGACGCCGCGCCGGAAGGGCTTCTCGGCGCGGAGCCGACCGGCTCCTTCTATTTCATCCAGCCGGACCCGGCGGGCGAGGACATCCTGCTCGCCGATCCGCACGACACGGGAATCACCACGATCCCGGAGATCACCGGGCTCGCCTACGACGGCAGCGGGATCGACGCGTGGGACCAGGCGTCCTACACGATGATGTCGATGCGGACGTTCGCGCTGTGGTGGGCGGTGGACGGTACTTTGCAGGCCTACGTGCCGGCGCCGGACCAGGCGGTGGACGTCATCCGGGGCGATCTCGACGACGCGCTGCAGACATCCAGCTTCTTCGACCTGGCGTTCTTCGGGCCGCCTGTCTGCATCGCCGGCCGCAGCCCCGGCGGCGTCGTGGCCGATCCCGCCAATCCCCCGGTGGGCCACGCCTTCTTCTATCTCGCGCGCTTCATCGACGCGGCTGGAAATCCGAGCTTCTACGGCCGGACCTCGGACGGCTTCCGCCGGATCGACACCAGTGACGCCTGTCCGTGACGTCTACTCCAGCCCTAGGAGTGTGTCCGAGTAATGGCATGGGCCGCGCACATGGGGCTTGCGAGTCCCAGGCGAGGCGCGAGGAGGAATCGATGCTGGTTGCATCGTTGACGACGAGGAACGAAGCATGGGGCCGCAATCCCCATGTGCCCTGCGGGTTCGCGGCGGCGCGGGGCCGTCTGCGTCGTTGCCGCTCCTCCGCGATGACTCACATCGCGGTCGTCGCGGCGCCTCGCA
>JBGPED010000079.1:0-12030 GCA_041482595.1 Acidobacteriota bacterium | reverse complement strand
TCTCCATGGACGACTTCACGTCGACCAGGCCCGGGACCTTCTCGATCTCCTGCTTCAACGAGGTGGCCGCGGATTGAAGGTCGGCCAGGTTGTCCCCGTACACCTCGACCTCGATCGGCGTGCGGAAGGTGAAGTAGGACGGACGCTCGAACTTGTAGCGCGCGATCGACGAGGCCTCCAGCCGCGCCCGCAGGACCGCCGCGACCGCCTCCTCGTCCTTGCGACCCAGCCCCTTCTTCAGGCGCACCTGGATGCGGGCGGCGTTCTCGCCCTCCATCCCGGTCTTCGACAGCGACAACCCGGCGCCCCCGATGATGCTCGAGACCGCGTCGACACGCGGGTCGTCCGTCACGACCGCCTGCACGTCCTGAATGAAATGATCGGTCGACTCGAGCGGCGTCCCCTCCGGCAGCTCGACCAGGAAGCTGAACTCGCCCTGGGAGAACGACGGGATCAGGTCGACCCCCAGGCCGCGCGCCATGACCAGGGACCCGACGAAGGCGAGAAGGGCCACGGCCAGGACGGTCCCCGGAGCGCGCAGCGCCCACCGGAGAACGACCGGGTAGCTCTTCATGATGGCGTCCAGGCCGCGGTCGAAGGTCGCGGTGATCGGCCGGGCGAGCACGGCCACTCCGTGGCCGACCCAACCGAGCCCGCGGCGAGTCCATCCAAGGGCCGTGGGCGGGAAGGCGATGAAGGCGGCGTGGACGGACCGCTTCCATCGTCCGGCCCCCTGCGGTGCCGTTGACATGAGCCGGTTCTGCGCCAGGTCGCGCACAGTACCCATCATCGCCGACACCATCGGGATGATGGTCAGCGACACGACCAGCGACGCCATGAGCGAGAAGGACACGGTCAGCGCCTGGTCGCGGAACAGCTGCGCCGCGATCCCCTCGATGAACACCACCGGGACGAAGACGGCGATCGTCGTCAGGGTCGAGGCGACCACGGCGCGACCGACCTCTGACGCGCCGCGCTGGGCCGCCACCACCCCCGACTCGCCCCGCTCGCGCCTCTTGAAGATCGCCTCCAGGACGACGATGGAATCGTCCACCAGCATGCCGACGCCGAGCGCCAGGCCGCCGAGGGACATGACGTTCAGCGTCGTGCCGGTCTGGTACATCAGGAAGAAGGTGGCGATGATCGAGATCGGGATCGACACGCTGATGATCAGCGTGCTGTAGAGGTCCTTCAGGAACAGCAGGATGATCAGGATCGACAGGGCGCCGCCCTCGAGTGCGTTGACGATGACCTCGTGGATCGAGTCCTGGATGAAGCGCGACTGGTCGACGCCGGTGGTCACCGCGATCCCGGCCGGCAGCTCTTTCTGAACCCGCTCGAGCCGTTTCTGCACGGCTTGCGCCACCGACACGGTGTTGCCGTCCCCCTCCTTGTAGATCGCCAGCTCGACCGCCTCCTGGCCCTTAAAACGGGTGATCGCCTCGCGCTGCTTGTGGCCGCGCGTCACCTCGGCGACGTCCGACATCAGGATGTTGCGCCCGTCCCTCGTGACCAGGACCGTCTTCATGATGTCGTCCAGGTCCTTGAACTCGTTGCGGGCGCGCACCAGGTAGCGGGCCTCCTGCTCGTACAGGCTGCCGCCGGCCTGGTTGACGTTCTCGCGCAGGAGCCTCTGGTTGACGTCCTGGATGCCGACCCCCATGAGGGCCAGCTTCCCCTGGTCGACCTTGACCTGGATCTCCTCCTCGTAGCCGCCGTTCACCTTGATCGCCGCGACCCCCTCGGTCGACTCCAGGTCCTTTTTCAGGATCTCTTCGGCGACGTAGCGCAGCTGGTACAGGTTGGACCCGCCGGTCACGTACAGGCGCAGGATCGGGTCGTTGTTCGGATCGAGGCGCAGGACCACCGGCTTCTCCGCCTCCCGCGGCAGGCGCACGAGGTCGAGCTTCTCGCGCACGTCGAGGGCGGCGAAGTCCATGTTGCGGCCCCAGCCGAACTCGAGCGTGACCTGCGACAGCCCCGGACGCGACACCGAGGTGAGCCGCTGCACCCCCGCCACGACGCCGACCGCCTCCTCGACCGGCCGGCTGACGAGCGACTCGATCTCCGCGGGTGCGGCGCCCTGGTAGCGGGTCTCGACCGTCAGGCTGGGATAGGAGATGTTTGGCAACAGGTTAATGGGCAGGCGGGTGAAGGCGACGATGCCGAACACGACGAGTGCTATGGCGCACATCGTGACCGTGACACGCCGTTTCAGCGAGAACTCGATGAGGCTCATCGTCCGGGGATCGTGCGCTTCAGCCGCGGACCGGTCGATCGGCGACACCACCGAGATCGGAGGCTTCCGGCGCGGGGATGACCTTGATCGGCGAGCCCTGCTTCAGTCCGCCCTGGCCGGCGACGATGACCTGCTCGCCCGGCTTGACGCCGGACAGGACTTCGATGCGGGCGCCCTCCTCGAGCCCGAGGGAGACGGTGCGCTTCTCGGCCACGCCGGCGTTGGCGACGAAGACGTAGGCGTCCTTCAGCTCGCGGATCACCGCTTCGCGGGGCAGGAGGACCGCCTGCGCGTGGGTCTCGCGCACGATGTCGATGGTGACGAAAGCGCCCGGCCGCACTTCCTGCGGCGGAGCCGTCGCCTCGACGGTCAGCTTGACCGTGCCGGTCGCCGTGTCGACCACCGGGCTGATCTGGCGGATGCGGCCGCGGAAGCGCGTCTGTTCGTTCGCCTTCAGGGTGATCCGGACCTCGCGCCCCTCCTTCAGCCCGAAGACGTCCTTCTCGGGCAGGAAGATCTTCGCAATCAGAGGATCGAAGTCGGACACGGTGAACAGCTGGTCGCCGGGATGGACGTGCTGCCCGAGCCTCAGGTAGCGCTCGGTCACCCGGCCGCCGAAGGGGGAGCGGATGGTCGTCTTGTCGAGCCGCCACTGCGCCTCGGCCACCTCCTGTTGACCAATCTGATTGTCGAGGTGGGCCTTGTCGAACTGCTCGCGGCTGATCAGGTTTTCCGCGACCTCCTGCTGCGCCCGTTCGTAGTTCAACCGGGCATTCTCGAGCCTGACCTCCGCCTTCTTGAGTGCTATCTCCACGTCGTCCCTGACGAGCTGCGCCAGGATCTGGCCCTTCCCGATGCGATGTCCCTCTTCGACCAGGACCTCCGCCACACGCCCGTCGGACTCGGCGAGGACCTTGACCTCGTTCTCGGCCACCAGGTTGGCCGTCGAGGTGATATAGGCCGAGACCGGTCCCGTGGCGATCGCCGCCACGCTCACCGGCACCGCGGCCTTCTCCTTCTCTTCTCCTTCTTTCCCCTTTTCGGGGGACGTGGCGCTTCCTGCCGTCCTGGTGCTGGCCAGGGCGACGCCGCCCGATGTCCCACCTGATTTCGCCGCGGTCTGGCTCGAGGCGTCGGAGGCGGGCCTGGATTTCCGGTAGATGTACAGGCCGGCTGCCGAGGCGGCCACGACCAGTATCAGCAGGACGGACGAGAAGACGAAGGCGCGCTTGCGACGTGAGGTGGAGTTCATCAGGTTCTCCGGATCTCCGAGCGTATTTTTGGATGCCGTGGAACGCGGTCACCGTCAGTGTCCATCCGTTCAACGGTGGGGCCCGGCGCCCGGTTCCCGGTTCTTTCTCGAAGCGGCCTGGACGGCCGCTCCCGGGGGGCCTACTTGGCCTTCTCGATGGTGAACTTGCCGAAAGCGAAGCCGATGTCCACTCCGCGTCCGGTCCCGGCCAGGGCGAGCGAGACCTCCCCTTTGGTCAGGGCCTGCGCGTCGGCCGACTTGCCGGCTCCGGCGTGCGCCTCCGACTGGACGTACGAGCCGAACAGCTCGTTGATGCGACGCACCCCGGTGAATCGCCCCGTGCCGCCGACGATCTCGGACTTGCCGAAGGTGATGCCGCCGCCGGTCGCCTTGATCCTGACTTTGGCCTTCTGACCGTTGTCGCAGGTAATCGTGCCGTCGCCCTTGGCGGTCTTGTAGAAGGCCGACCACCCCTTGAGGTTGAACGTCATCCGGCAGGCGACCAGCGTCTGCTTCCCCTGGGTCTCGTCTTCGTCCCGGGCGAGAACACCGGAGGGAGCCAGGGCCGGGAGGACGAAGGCGCACAGGAGAAGGCCATTCAGGACGATCTTGACAGGCTGCATGCGGGACCATTATGACATCAGCAGGTTATAATCCGCGCCTCATGACGCGCCGAGCCGTCCGCCCGCGCCCCCGCCGGGCGCCGCGTGTCCGGACCGGGATCGAGGTCCTGGCGCGGGCCCGGCCGCGCTGGCTCAAGAATCGCCGGGTGGGTCTCCTGATGCATCCGGCCTCGGTCACGTCACGCCTCGTCTCGTCGCGGCAGATCGTCCTCGACCTGTGCGGGCGGAAGAGCCTGCGCGCCCTGTTCGGTCCGCAGCACGGCATCGCCGGCGAGAAGCAGGACAACATGATCGAGTCGGGACACGGGGCGGACGCCGAGCTCGCGATCCCGGTCCACTCCCTCTACTCCGAGACCCGCTCGCCGACGCCGGACATGCTGCAGGACATCGACGTCCTGCTGGTCGACCTGCAGGACGTCGGGACGCGCGTCTACACCTTCGAGTGGACCACGGCGCTCGCGCTGGAGTCCTGCGCGAAGGCGGGGAAGGAGGTGGTCGTCCTCGACCGGCCCAATCCGCTGGGCGGCGAGGCGATCGAGGGGAACCTGATCCGTCCCGGCTACACCTCCTTCGTCGGCCTGTATCCCGTGCCGATGCGCCACGCCCTCACCCTCGGCGAGCTGGCCGCGCTGGTCAACGCGCGCCTGGCCGGCGCCGCCCGCGGGAGACAGTCCCGCCCGGCGCTCCGCAAGGACGGAGTCGGATTCCGCTGCCCGGGGTTGTGCGAGCTGACCGTCGTGCCGATGGACGGCTGGCGCCGGCGGATGCTCTTCCCCGACACCGGCCTGACGTGGGTCCTGCCGTCGCCCAACATGCCGGCATTCGACACGGCCGTCGTCTACCCCGGGCAGGTCCTCCTGGAAGGCACGAACGTGTCGGAGGGGCGCGGCACCACCCGCCCGTTCGAGATCTTCGGCGCGCCCTGGCTCGACATCCGGGCGGTGCGCCGCCGGTTCGAGGCGCGCCGGCTTCCCGGCCTGCTCCTGCGCGATCATCCCTTCGAGCCGACCTTCCACAAGTGGGCGAAGGAGGTCTGCCAGGGGTTCCAGATCCACGTGACCGACCCGCGGGCCTTCCGGCCGTATCTCTCGACCCTGGCACTCCTGCAGGACATCCTCGCCGTGCACCGGGACCGGTTCGAGTGGAAGAAGCCGCCGTACGAATACGTGACCGACCGGATGCCGATCGATGTCCTGACCGGCGACCCGGCCGTGCGCGAGGCCCTCGAATCGGGAGCCGATCTGCGTGCGATGGAACGTGCGTGGCGCAGGGAGATCGCCGACTTCGAAAAGGAGTCCGGCGACGTCCGTCTCTACGCCTGAGGAGGACCGATGCCTGCGCTCGAGAACCTGACGACGATCCCCTGGGCGGCCTCGCCCTGGGTCCTGGCGCCGGCCGCCCTGGTCCTCTGGATCGCTCTCTTCCTCGTGGTCAAGACGATCGTCCTCGGCGCCCTGCGCCGCATGGCCGCTAGGACGGCGTGGGCCTGGGACGACATCCTCGTCCAGGCGCTGTCCACGCCCCTGCTCATCGCCATCCTGGGGAGCGGCTTCCTGGTGTTCGACAGGATCCTGCCCCTCGAGCCGGAGTGGGATCGCGGCTTCGACATCCTGTTCGCCTTCTCCATCTCCCTGGCGCTGGTGCTGTTCGTCGATAACGCGACGCGCGGCGTGCTCGACCGGCTCGCCGCCGATTCTCCCGTCCTGCAAGGGGCGCGCGGGCTCATCCAGGGGAGCGTGCGCGGTCTCGTCATCGGCATCGGGCTCCTCATCTTCCTCGACAGCATCGGCATCTCGATCACCCCGATCCTCGCTTCCCTGGGCGTCGGCAGTCTCGCCGTGGCGCTGGCGCTTCAGGACACGCTCGCCAACCTGTTCGCCGGTCTCTACATGATCGCCGACAAGCCGATCGAGCCGGGGCACATGATCAGGCTCCCGGGCGGCGAGGAGGGGTACGTGACGCGGGTCGGCTGGCGCAGCACCTGGATCAGGATGCCGCAGAACAACATGCTGATCATCCCCAACTCCAGGCTGGCCGGTGGCACGATCATCAACTACGACCTGCCCCAGCCGGACATCACCGTGAGCGTCACGGTGGGGGTGCACTACACGAGCGATCTCGACAGGGTCGAGAGGGTGACCCTCGAGGTGGCGCGCGAGGTGCAGCGCAGCGTGGAGGGGGCCGTGCCCACGGCCGAGCCGACGGTGCGCTACCAGGGGTTCGGCGACTCGTCCATCCAGTTCCAGGTCGTGCTCCGGGCCCGCGACTTTCCGGGAACGAACGTGGTGCGGCACGAGTTCGTGAAGCGCTTGCAGATTCGCTACCGGCGGGAAGGGATCATCATCCCGTACCCGGTCCGCACGCTCGATTTCCCGCCCGGCCACGCGGGCGGGGTCAAGGAGGCCCTCGGCGGCGGGGCGGGCGCGCCCGCGCCGGACCGGCCCGTCGGCTTCACGACCCCCGGCCCGTCCGAAAGGCGCGGATCATGACCCTCCCGCACATCCTGTACCTGTCGCGCGCCGACGTCGAAGCGGTCCGCGTCCCGATGAGGGCGATCATCGAGCGACTGGAGGCCGCCTTCCGCGAGAAGGGGCACGGCCGCGCCGAGATGCCGCCGAAGCCGGGGATCCACCCGGGGCCGCCCGGCAACGACAACTTCATTCATGCCATGCCGGCGTACGTCCCCGCCCTGGGCGCGGCCGGGGTGAAATGGATCAGCGGTTTTCCCGACAACGAGAAGCGCGCTCTTCCTTACATCTCGGGGCTTTTGATCCTCAACGATCCCGGGACCGGGCTGCCGAAAGCGGTCATGGACGCCACCTGGATCACGGCGATGCGCACCGGCGCGGCGACGGCCGTGGCGGCCAGGCACCTGGCGCGCAAGAGCGCCGCGTCGTTCGGCGTCCTCGGCTGCGGCGTGCAGGCGCGCACGAACCTCGAGGCGGTGGCCATCGTCCTTCCCTCGCTTAAGGAGGTGCGCGCCTACGACATCCACCCGGAGAGGGCGGCACGCTACTGCGAAGAAATGGGGAAGATCCACCCGGCGCTGCGCCTCACTCCTGTTCCGACGCCCCGCGCGGCCGTCGAAGGCGCGGACGTCGTCGTCACCGCCGGCCCGATCCTGACGAAGCCGGACCCCGTCATCGCACCGGAGTGGCTTTCAGAAGGAGCGCTCGGCGTCCCGCTCGACTACGACTCCTACTGGAAGCCCGAGGCGCTGGCCGCGGCCGACCGCTTCCTGACCGACGACACGCCGCAGCTCCTGGGCACCCGCGCCGGCGGCGTCTTCTTCCAGCGCATCCCGGAGGTCTACGCCGACCTCGGAGAAGTGGCCGCAGGACTCAAGGACGGCCGTCGCAACGACCGCGAGCGCCTCATCTGCATGAACCTCGGGATCGCCCTCGAGGACATGGCGACCGCTCTCCTGGTCCTCGAGCGCGCCGTCTCCTCCGGGCTCGGGACCCGGCTGCCCCTGTAGGAGCGCGTCCGGGGCCGGCCCGATCAGTTGCCGTCCCCGCGGCAGGCATGCTACAGTCCATACCCCTGTTTCAAACGGTTGTTTCGAACGGAGGACGCCGATCGATGATGCCGGCGCGCGCACTCGCCCAACCCGTGCCCGGATCGCCGGCCCGGACGCGCGAGCGCCTGCTCGAGGCGGCGGAGAGGCTGTTCGCCGAGCGCGGGTTCCGCGCGACCTCGGTGCGCGCCCTCACGTCCGAGGCGCGCTGCAATGTCGCCTCGGTCAATTACCACTTCGGCGGCAAGGAGGGCCTGTACCGCGAGATGTTCAGGCGCCGGCTTGTGGCCCTGCGCGAGCAGCGGATCGCCGGCATCAGGCGCGCCATGGACGAGGCGGGCGGCAGCGCGAGCCTGGAGCTGACGCTTCAGGCCTTCACGACCGCCTTTCTCGAGCCGCACCTGGACCAGAGCGGCGGCCGGCGACTGATGCGGCTGTTCTCCCGCGAGCTCCTCGAGCCGCACCTGAGGCCCGGCACGCTGCAGCGGGAGATGGTCGAGCCGGTCCGGCGCGCGCTCACCGAGGCGCTCCAGTCGGCCTGCCGCGGTCTCGATTCCCGTTCCGCCCGGCGTTGCGTCCATTCGGTCGTCGCCCAGCTGGTGCACGTCGTGCAGATGCGGAATGCGCCTGGCGCGATGCGCGACAAAGAGCTCCGCGACTTCTCCCTCGCGGACGCGGTGGACCACATCGTGCGCTTTTCGGCCGCAGGGATCCGCGCGTGCCTGTCATGAGGACTCGAGCCCTCGTTCTTCCCGCCGCTCTCGCCTGCCTCGGCAGCGCCTTTGCCTGCGTCCACCACATGTCGGCGGGCCGGACGGCGCCGGGAACTGCGCCCGTCCCGGGGACGGCGTGGAGCCCGCCGCCCTCCGCGGCGCCCGAGGCCACCCCCGTCGCGACCCCCGCTCCGCCGGTCATCCCTCAGGATCTTAAGACAGTCGCGCAGGGCTTCGGCCTCAACGACCTGATCGACCTGGCGCTGCGGAACAACCCCGGCACCCGGGCCGCCTGGTCGGCCGCGCGCGCCGCCGCCGCCGATCTCGGCAGCCAGCGCGGCGCCTACTATCCGACGATCTTCGCCCAGGAATCGACGAGCCGCGTGAAGGGCTCCGCCGTCGGGGGACAGTTCACCTTCCACTCGACGACGACCAACCCCTCCGTCGTCCTGAACTACCTTCTCCTCGATTTCGGCGGCAGGAAGGCGGCGGTCGAGGAGGCCCGGCAGGCCCTGATCGCCGCCGACTGGACGCACAACGCCGCGATCCAGGACGCCGTCCTCCAGGTTGAGCAGGCGTACTACCAGTACTTGAACGCTCGGGCGCTCGAGGGGGCGGAGCTGGCCGCGGTCAAGGAAGCCCAGGCCAGTCTCGACGCGGCCAGCCGGCGCCATGACGCGGGACTCAGCACGATCGCCGACGTCCTGCAGGCGAAGACGGCGCTGTCCCAGGCGCAGCTCGGGCTCGAGACGGTGCAGGGGCAGATCCAGGTGATCCGCGGTGTTCTCGCGACCGCCGTCGGACTTCCCGCGAACACCCCCTTCGAGGTGGACATCCCGGTGCAGGAGGTCCCGCTGACGCGGGGGACCGATGAGGTCGACCGTCTGATCGAGCAGGCGCAGGCCCGAAGACCCGATCTGGCCGCGGCCCGCGCCCTCGTGCTGAAGGCGCAGGCGCATCTCGATCACGCCAGGGCCCAGGACCGGCCCACCCTCACCACCAGCGTGAACGGCGGACGGATCTTCTACGCGCCGGACTACAACTTCCAGGACACCTACGGTCTGGCCTTCCTGTTCACCGTGCCGGTCTTCAATGGACTGACTTACCAGTACAACGTGTTCAAGGCGGAAGCAGACGCCGAGACCTCCAGGGCCCGGCTCGCCAGCCTGGAGCAGCAGGCGATCTTCCAGGTCTGGAGCAGCTACTACAACCAGAAGACCGCCACACAGCGCGTGCAGACGACGCGCGATCTTCTGGAAAGCGCGCAACAGTCGTTCGAAGTCGTCTCGGCCCGCTACAAGGCCGGCGCGGGGAGCATCCTCGATGTCCTGACCGCGGAGAGCGCACTCGCAGGCGCGCGCGCCCAGCAGACCCAGGCGCGCACCGACTGGTTCCTGTCCATGGCGCAGCTGGCGCACGACACGGGGAGCCTGTGGGGGCCCGACGAACAGAAAGAGAGAGGCGATCCATGAGATTCCATGCGCGCGTGCCAGCGCTTCTCTTCCTGGTCGCCGCCGCCCTGCCCGCGGCATGCTCCAAGGGACCGGCCAGCGTCGACGCGCACGATGCCGTGCCGGTCACGGTCGATGTCGTGACCCGGAAGGACGTTCCGATCGTGATCAGCGAGATCGGCTCGGTCGAGCCCTGCTCGACGGTCGCCATCAAGGCCCAGATCGGAGGGGAGCTGGTCGAAGTCGGCTTCCACGAGGGCCAGGACGTGCGCAGGGGAGACCTCCTGTTCCGCATCGATCCGCGCCCTTACGAATCCGCCCTCAAGTCGGCGCAGGCCCAGCTCGACAAGGACACGGTCCAGCTCAAGACCGCGCAGCAGGACGCGGCGCGCTACGCCGACCTGGTGAAGAAGGACTACGTCACCCAGGAGGAGTACGAGCGGATCCGCACCAACGCCGCCGCGCTCGAGGCGGCCGTCGCGGCCGACCGCGCCGCCGTGGACAACGCCACGGTCCAGCTCGAGTACTGCACCATCCGCTCCCCGATCGACGGCCGCACCGGCAAGCTGATGGTGAACCGGGGGAACCTGGTCAAGGCGAACGCCGACACGCCGCTCGTGGTCATCAACCAGATCGATCCGATCTACGTGGCGTTCTCGGTGCCCCAGCACGACCTGCCGGAGATCAAGGCGCGTCGCGCGGCCGGGAAGCTGGTGGTGCAGGCCACCATCCCCGACAGCGCCGCCCAGCCGCCCCCGGGCTCTCTCAGCTTCATCGACAACACCGTCAACAGCACGACCGGCACGGTCCTTCTGAAGGCCACCATCCCCAATCGCGATCGGCTGCTCTGGCCGGGGCAGTTCGTCACCGCCAGGCTTCAGATCGCAATCAAGCCGAACGCCCTCCTGGTTCCGACGCAGGCGATCCAGACAGGACAGCAGGGACCGTACGTCTACATCGTCAAGCCCGATCTCACCGTGGAATCGCGCGCCGTCGTGCCGGGCGGGGTGTTCGAGCACGAGACGATCGTTGAGAATGGGGTCCAGGCGGGGGAGCGGGTGGTGAAGGACGGGCAGAGCCGACTCGTTCCCGGGGCCACCATCAAGATCCAGGAGACGGCTTCGGGAGGGTCGCCGCCGGCGGGGGCGCCGGCCGCGACGGCCGCTTCTCCCTCGGCCGCCGAGGCCCGGCGGTGAACATCGCGGAGCTCTTCATCCGCCGTCCCGTCATGACGACGCTCGTCATGCTCGGGATCCTGCTGTTCGGCATCATGGCCTACCGGCAGCTACCGGTGAGCGATCTCCCGAACGTCGACTTCCCGACCATCTCGGTCACCGCGAGCCTGCCGGGCGCCAACCCGGAGACGATGGCGTCGGCCGTGGCCACGCCGCTCGAGCGCCAGTTCACCACCATCGCCGGGCTCGACTCGATGATCTCGACGAGCGGCCTGGGGACGACACAGATCACCCTGACATTCAATCTCAGTCGCCCGCTCGACGCCGCCGCCCAGGACGTCCAGTCGGCCATCGCCAAGGTCGCCTCGCAGCTTCCGAGGGACATGCCGAGCCCGCCCACGTACCAGAAGGTCAACCCGGCCGACCAGCCGATCCTCTACATCGCGCTCACGTCGCCGACGCTCCCGCTCTACACGCTGGACGAGTACGGCGAGACGAACATGGCCCAGAGGATCTCGACGGTGAGCGGCGTGGCGCAGGTCCAGGTGTACGGGGCGCAGAAGTACGCCGTGCGCATCCAGCTCGACCCGCGGGCCCTCGCGACGCGCGGCCTCGGTATCGACGAGGTCGCGCAGGCGGTCCAGAGCCAGAACGTGAACCTGCCGACCGGGACGCTGTACGGCGCGCACAAGGCGTTCACCGTTCAGGCCAGCGGTCAGCTCACGGAGGCCGAGGACTACCGGGCTCTCATCGTCGCCTACCGGAACGGCTCTCCCGTCCGCCTCCAGGAGCTCGGCCGTGTGATCGACAGCGTCGAGAACGACAAGACCGCCGCCTGGTTCGGCACCCCGCGGTCGATGGACCGGGCGATCATCCTGGCCATCCAGCGCCAGCCGGGGACGAACACGGTCGAGATCGCGCGCGCCGTGCGGGGGCTCCTGCCGGCCTTCCGCAACGATCTGCCGGCCTCGGTGTCGCTCAACATCCTGTACGACAGGTCGGTCTCGATCGAGGCCTCGGTCAACGACGTCAAGTTCACCCTCCTCCTGACCCTCATCCT